>NZ_CP107985.1:5885250-6195000 GCF_036108815.1 Streptomyces sp. NBC_00353
TCTACACGGTGATGGTCCACCCCGGTCACCAGGGCAAGGGCTACGGCCGCGAGCTGATGACCGCCGCGGCGGATGCCGCCCGCGGGACCGACGGGATAGAGGCCATCCGCCTCACCTGCCGGGGCGGCACCGGGGCCGACCGCTTCTATGCGACGTGCGGATACAAGGAGGTCGGCCGGGTGCCCGGCGCGATCCGGGTCGCCGACGGGGACGACCGCGACGACATCATCATGCTGCTCCCACTGGGGTGACTCGCGGGCCCGCCCGCCGAAGTGATCGAATTCGGGGCATGCTTCACTGGTCGGGCAGGGTTGTCGTACGTAGAGAGAAGGCCAGCCGTGTCCGCTGCCAAGCCGAGCGCAACGATCCGGTACACGCTGATGCGCCTCAGCATCTTCGTCGGCTGTCTCGCCGTCGTCGCGGTGGCTGTCACCTACGGTCTGCTGCCCTCCGGGCTCGGCGGATCCAACGTCATGTGGATCATCCTGCTCGCCCTGCTGCTCTCCGCGCCCCTCAGCTACATCCTGCTGCGCAAGCAGCGCGACGAGATGTCCGCACAGATCGCCCCCAAGATCGACCGCGCCAAGGCCCGGCTGGCGGCGAACCGGGACCAGGAGGACGGCGTCGCCCCGTAGTGCCGCGGTGTCGCGGTACCGCGTGAAGCCCCCGTGAGGGCGGGGTAAGGGTTACGTAAGGTTCCTCACACGCGCACCGTATTCGTTCGAAGCCCCAGTGCCGGAGCACGCGCTCCTGTGCTGGGGTTTCCGCGTTCCGTCGCGTGGCGCGGGGGTGCATTCTCGCCAAGGGTTCTCAAAGAACACCTTTGAGGTTCTCAAAGTTCAAGTGTTAACGTGTTCGACATGAAGACAGCTGTGCGCCCCCGCCATCGAGCCGGCATTGAGCTCGTGGTGCGCCTGCATGTCGATCTCTGCCGCTGTATGTCCGCGGTCTGTTGCCGCAACGTCTGAACCGGCACCATGCAGCGGCGCCGCCCCTGACGCGGGCGCCGCACCCCCGTCCCCCCGCCCCGTCCCCGTGCGCCCCGATGCGTCACATCTGGAGTGTGTCCGTGTCCGCGAATCCCGCGTCCGCCACCGCCGGCACCGACCGGCAGTCCGGCTCCGGTTTCCGTATACCCAAGGTCCCGTTCTGGGCCCAGATCGTCGCCGGTCTGGTCCTCGGCGTGCTGCTCGGGTGGCTCGCCCGCAGCTATGACATCGGCTGGCTCTACACCACGCTCGACAAGGTCGGCCACATCTTCGTCCAGCTGCTGAAGCTGGCCGTCGCGCCCCTCGTCTTCTTCGCGATCCTGGTGTCGATCACCAACCTGCGCAAGGTCAACAACGCCGCCCGGCTGGCCACCCGTACCCTGCTCTGGTTCATGATCACTTCGCTGATCGCGGTCGCCATCGGCCTGGCGATCGGCCTGATCACCAACCCGGGCGCCGGCACCGGCCTGACCCCGAAGGACGGCGCCAAGCCTGACCACGCAGGCTCCTGGCTCGACTTCCTGACCGGCATCGTCCCGGAGAACGTGATCACCCCGTTCACCGAGCTGAACGTCCTGCAGATCGTCTTCATGGCCGCCGTCGCCGGTATTGCCGCGCTCCAGCTCGGCGAGAAGGCCCAGCCGATCCTCACTCTCAGCGAGTCGATCCTGGAGCTCCTCCAGAAGGCCCTGTGGTGGGTCATCCGCCTTGCCCCGCTGGGCACCGTGGGCCTCATCGGCTACGCGATCGCCGACTACGGCTGGGACCTGATCGGCAAGTACGCGACGTTCACCGTCGACGTCTACGTCGGTTGCGCCCTGGTGCTGTTCGGCGTGTACCCGCTGCTGCTCGCCACGGTCGCCAAGGTCAACCCCCTCCAGTTCTTCAAGGGCGCCTGGCCCGCGATCCAGCTGGCCTTCGTCTCCCGCTCCTCGGTCGGCACGATGCCGGTCACCCAGAAGGTCACCGAGCGACTCGGCGTCCCGAAGGAGTACGCCTCGTTCTCCGTTCCGTTCGGGGCGACGACGAAGATGGACGGCTGCGCCGCGATCTACCCGGCGCTGGCGGCGATCTTCATCGCGCAGATCTTCGACGTCCAGCTGGGTGTCGGTGACTACGTCCTGATCGCGTTCGTCTCGGTGATCGGCTCGGCGGCCACCGCCGGTCTCACCGGTGCGACCGTCATGCTGACCCTCACGCTGTCCACGCTGGGGCTGCCGCTGGAGGGCGTGGGCCTGCTGATGGCCATCGACCCGATCCTGGACATGATGCGTACGGCCACCAACGTGGCCGGCCAGGCGCTGGTCCCGGTGATCGTCTCGGCACGCGAGAAGATCCTCGACCTCGACGCGTACAACTCGGCCTCGTCCTCCCCGGTCGACGACGAGGTGCGCGACGCGGAGCCGGTGAGCGTGCCGGTCGCCGCGTAACGGCCACACCTTCGGCGAGCGCCCCCGGTCCTTCGAGGACCGGGGGCGCTCGCCGTTGTACGCGTACGAACCGGCCGGCATCGATGCCCCACCGCAGGGGCAGCAGGAGCGCGGGAAGACGTGACTTTCGGTGGAGGGTGAAACCGGCCACTGGACGGCCCGGGAAGGCTTCTCCGTACGACGCGTGAGGAGCCTGCGCCGTAGTCTTACCGAGGAGTGGCGCAGTGGGGTGGGAGGAAGTCGGACGTGGGTGCTGTGAAGAGCAAACGGATGCCGCGTGCCGTGCGCGAGCAGCAGATGATGGACGCCGCGGTGCAGACTTTCGGGCAGCGTGGCTACCGGGCCGCCTCGATGGACGAGATCGCGGAGCTGGCCGGCGTGTCCAAGCCGTTGGTCTATCTGTACCTGAATTCCAAGGAGGAGCTCTTCACCTCCTGTATCCAGCGCGAGGCAAAGGCGCTGGTCGCAGCGGTGCGCTCGGGGGTGGAGCCGGGGCTGCCGGCGGACCGGCAACTGTGGGCCGGGCTACGGGCATTCTTCACGCACACCGCGGAGAACCCGGACGGCTGGGCGGTGTTGCACCGGCAGGCACGTACGCACGGGGAGCCGTTCGCCACCGAGGTCATGGTGATGCGGGACGAGATCGTTGCGTTCGTGACGGGTCTGATCGGCGCCGCTGCGCGCGAGGCGCACCACGATCCGGCGCTCCCCGACCGCGATGTGTCGGGCCTGGCGCAGGCGCTCGTGGGGGCCGCGGAGTCGCTCGCCGGCTGGGCGAACGACACCCCCGGCGTCTCGGCGAAGGAAGCCGCGGCCACGCTGATGAACTTCTCGTGGGCGGGCCTGGAGAACCTCATGCACGGCCGCCCGTGGGCGCCGCGGGCCCAGGCGGCCGCCCGCACATAGCGGCCGGCCGGTCAGGACCGCGGCTGCGCACCGTCCCGTGCCGTCGACCCGGTGAGGTGGACGCGGCCGCCGCTGCGGAGCTGGAAGGCGGTGCCTGCGCCGTCCACCGCGTACGTCACGGTCGCCGGGAGCAGGACGGGGGCCCTGAAGTCGGCCCGGACGTAACTGATCCTGCCCGGTTCGGCGGACTCGGCCAGACAGCGGGCGACCGTCCACATGCCGTGTGCGATGGCCCTCGGGAAGCCGAACAGCCGGGCGGTGAGCGGATACAGGTGGATCGGGTTCCGGTCACCCGAAGCGGCGCCGTAGCGACGGCCCAGATCGCCGGGCAGCCGCCACTCGGCGACGGCGGGGAGTTCGACCGCGGGGAGGGCGGGGGGCCCGGCCTCGGGAGCGGGCGAGGCCCCGCGTGTCGAGTGGCGGGAAAGATAGCCGCTGCGGGACTCCCACACCAGCTCGCCGCCCGACCGGGCCTCGGTCACCATCGTCACCTCGGTGCCCCGCCGATGGGGCGCCAACCCATCGGCGTACACGCTGAGTTCAAGCATTTCCGTGGGGTGCGGCGGCCGGTGCCGGGTGATCTCGATCCATGTGTGGACCAGCCCGACAACGGGAAGCGGGAAGCTCCGTCCGGTCATCAGTCGCATCGCGAGCGGGAAGCCCAGCACATGGGGGTACGTCAGCGGCAGCGGGCCCGACTCGGAGAAGCCGCAGATCCTGCTGTACGCGGCGAGGGGGCCGGGTGCGATCCGTACGTCCCGGGCGACCAGGCGGTCGGCAGGCAGCGCGGCGCCGGGCCGGCCCGCCCGCTTGAATGGGGACGTGACGGCGCCCCGCACCAGTGATGCCGTCAGACCCCGGGAAGTGGCAGTGGCCGACATCGCCGTCACGCCCCGAGCAGGCTCTGGCCGCAGACCCGCACGACCTGGCCGTTCACGGCCGCCGAAGCGGGCTGGGCGAACCATGCGGTCGCCTCCGCGACATCGACCGGAAGGCCGCCCTGGGCGAGGGAGTTCATCCGGCGGCCCGCCTCCCGGATGAAGAGGGGGACGGCGGCGGTCATCTTGGTCTCGATGAAGCCGGGGGCGACCGCATTGACCGTGACGCCGTGGTCGGCGGCGGCTCGCGGGGCCAGGGAGCGGACCAGGCCGATGATGCCCGCCTTGCTGGCCGCGTAGTTCGTCTGACCGTTGTTGCCCGCGATGCCGGCGATGGACGCGGTGGCGACGATCCGGCCGCCCCGGTTGATGGTGCCCGCCTCGAGCAGCGCATCCGTGGTGCGCAGCACGCTGTCGAGGTTGACCTCGACGACCTGGGCCCAGCGGTCGGCGGGCATGTTGGCGAGCCGCCGGTCGCGGGTGATGCCCGCGTTGTGGACGAGAATGTCCAGGCCGTCGGGGGCCGCGGCGGCGATCCGCTCGGCGGCGTCGTCCGCGGTGATGTCGAGCGGCAGCGCCGACGCACCGAGCCGGTCGGCGGTACGCGCCAACTCGTCCCGGGACTGCGGGATGTCGAGGCAGATGACCTGCGCTCCGTCCCGTGCCAGGACCGACGCGACCGAGGCGCCGATGCCGCGCGCCCCACCGGTGACCAGCGCGGTGCGTCCGGCGAGCGGCGCGGCCGGGTCGGCGGCCGGACCGGGTGCGGCGCCGGTGAGTTCGACGACCTGGCCGTTGATGTACGCGGACCGGGGGGAGAGCAGGAACCGGAGGGTGGATTCCGCCGAGGCGGCCGCATCCGGTTCGATCCGGAGCAACTGGACGGTGGCGCCCCTGCCGATCTCCTTGCCGAGCGAGCGCACGAACCCTTCGAGAGCCTGCTGGGCGGCCGCCTGATGATGGTCGTCCGCCGACGGCCGTACCCCGACGATCACGATCCGGCCGCCCGGCGCCAGCGAACGCACGACAGGATGCAGCGCGGCGTGCACGTCCCCGAGCCCGGCAGCGGTGGCGACTGCCGTCGCGTCCACCACGATTCCCGCAGGGCGGGGTGCCTGTCCGGCGCTCCGGACCACCGTGAGGCCGGTCGTGGCGAGGACCGCACCCAACTCCTGTGCGACGGCGGAGTCCCCGGCCGTGAGGTGCAGCAGCGGGCCGTCCAGTGACTGCGTCTCCAGCGACCAGCGGCGCAGCCGCGCCGGCTGCGGAAGACCGAGCTTCCGGGTCAGAAATCGGCCGGGTGCTGTGCCGGTGAAGTGCAGATAGTGGTCGGCCATTGTCCAGACTCCCTGCGCGGTCGTAGATTTTACTGCGGAGTAAGGTTACTCAAGAGTCAGGAGCAGGTCGAGATGAGTTGGTCGAGATGATCCCCCTTGCTCTCCCGCAGCCGCGCAGGGTCGCGGTCATCGGCGGCAGCCGCATCCCGTTCGCGCGCTCCGACGGCCCGTACGCACACTCCTCCAACCAGGAGATGCTCACCGCCGCGCTGAACGGTCTGGTCGAGCGGTTCGGGCTTCAGGGGCAGCAGGTCGGCGAGTTCGTCGCAGGCGCCGTCCTCAAGCACAGCCGGGACTTCAACCTGGCCCGCGAGACCGTCCTCGGCTCGGCGCTCGACCCGCGCACCCCGGCGTACGACATCCAGCAGGCCTGCGGCACCGGCCTCCAGGCCGTCATCGCCGCCGCCAACAAGATCGTGCTCGGCGCGGTCGACTCCGCGATCGCGGGCGGCACGGACACCACGAGCGACGCACCCCTCGGCGTCAACGACCAGCTGCGCAGACTGTTGCTGGCGGCCCGGCGGGCAAAGTCGACCGGCGGACGGATCAAGGCACTTACGGGGATACGGCCCCGGCATCTCGTCCCCGACATCCCGCGGAACGCTGAACCCCGCACCGGGCTCTCGATGGGCGAACACGCGGCGATCACCGCGCGTCGGTGGGACATCGGGCGCGCCGAGCAGGACCTTCTCGCCGCCACCAGCCACCAGCGGCTCGCCGCCGCGTACGAACGGGGCTTCCTGCACGACCTGGTCGTCCCCCATCTCGGCCTGGCCCGCGACCAGAACCTCCGCCCCGGCTCCACCGTGGAGAAACTCGCCACCCTGGAGCCGGTATTCGGCGCCGACCACCCCGACGCGACGATGACCGCGGGCAACTCGACCCCGCTCACCGACGGCGCCGCCACCGTGCTGCTGGCGAGCGACGAGTGGGCCGAGGCGCACGGCCTGGAGCCGCTCGCGTATCTCTCGCTGTACGAGACCGCCGCCGTCGACCACGTGGGCGGCGATGACGGGCTGCTGATGGCTCCGGCGTACGCCGTGCCGCGGATGCTGGAGCGCGCCGGGCTCACCATCGAGGACTTCGACCTCTTCGAGATCCACGAGGCCTTCGCCTCCCAGGTGCTCGCCACCCTGGCCGCCTGGGAGAAGCAGGGGCTCGCCCCGGTCGACCGGGACAGGCTCAATGTGGCCGGATCGTCCCTCGCCACCGGGCATCCGTTCGCCGCGACCGGAGCGCGGATCGTCGCCACCCTCGCCGAACTGCTCGCCGAGCGGGAAGCCCCGGGCCGCGGGCTGATCTCGATCTGCGCCGCGGGCGGCCAGGGAGTCACCGCGATCCTGGAACGCCCCTGATTCCCAAGCCCTTTCAGCGATCGAGGACAACTTCAAGCCCGCTGGGCGGCCGAGGACGAAACGGCCGCCGGACGGACCGGCCGAACCGCCGTTCCCCCTGTTGAGGAGCCGCTCGTGTCCACGCCAGCCTCTGCCCCCGCACCTGCCGCGACGCCCGCCGTACCCGCCCTGGTCGAGCCGACGAAGGTCAGGGCGGCGGACGGATCGGTACGGCAGGTCTCCGTACCGCCGATCGCGCCGCCCGTCCGGCGCGGATCGCTCGCCGAGATTCCCTTCGACAACGCCCGCGAGGCCCCGGGCGACGCCGTCCTCAGTCGCAAGCAGCCGGACGGCAGCTGGCAGGACGTGACGGCCGAACAGTTCGCCGGCGAGGTGCTCGCCGTCGCCAAGGGCCTGATCGCGGAGGGCCTGCGGGCCGGCGACCGGATCGCGATCATGGCCCGTACGACGTACGAATGGACGCTGCTCGACTTCGCGGGCTGGGCCGCCGGACTCGTCACCGTCCCCATCTACCCCACGTCGTCCGCCTTCCAGGCCCGCTGGATCCTCCAGGACTCGGGCGCCGTCGCCTGCGCCGTGGAGACGGCGGACGAGGGCCGGCTGATCAGCCAGGAACGCAAGCAGCTCGGCGATCTCGCCCACCTGTGGCAGTTCGACACCGGCGCACTCGGCCGGCTGAAGGCGCTCGGCAGGGACGTCCCCGACGAGGCGGTCGCCGCCCGCCGGGCCACCCTGGAACCGGAGACACCCGCCACCCTCATCTACACCTCGGGCACCACCGGACGCCCCAAGGGCTGCGTCCTGACTCACGGCAACTTCTTCGCCGAGGTCGACAACGCCATCGAACTCCTCCACCCCGTCTTCAAATCGGTCAGCAAGGAACCGGCCTCGACCCTCCTCTTCCTGCCCCTGTCGCACGTCTTCGGGCGGATGGTCGCGATCGGCTGTCTGCGCGCCCGGGTCCGGCTCGGTCACGCCCCGTCCATCCGGACCGAGGACCTCCTCGCCGACCTGGCGGGCTTCCGTCCCTCGTTCCTGCTGGCCATCCCGTACGTACTGGAGAAGGTCTACAACACCGGCCGGGCCACCGCCGAGAAGATGGGCCGCGCCTCGTCGTTCGACCGCGCCGCGAGGATTGCCCAGCGGTACGGACAGGCCGTCGAGGCCGCCGAACACGGCACCGGACCCGGACCGGGCTGGGGCCTGCGGGCCGCCCGGGCCCTGTACGACCCGCTGGTCTACCGCCGCATCCGGGCGGCCCTCGGCGGACACGTCCGGTACGCGATCTGCGGCGGCTCCCCGCTGGGGCGCCGGCTCGCATCCTTCTACGCGGGCGCGGGCATCGAGATCTTCGAGGGGTACGGGCTGACGGAGACCACCGCCGCCGCCACCGTCACCCCACCGCTCAAACCGCGCCTCGGCACGGTCGGCTGGCCGCTGCCGGGCACCGCCGTGCGGATCGCGGACGACGGCGAGGTGCTGCTCAGCGGCGGGCAGGTGTTCCGCGGCTACTGGGACACCGAACGCGGCGCGCCCGTCCCCGCGCTGGACGGCGGCTGGTTCGCCACCGGCGACCTGGGCGCCCTCGACGAGGACGGCTACCTCACCATCACCGGCCGCAAGAAGGAAATCATCATGACGACGGGCGGCAAGAACGTCGCCCCGGCGCCGCTGGAGGACTGGCTGCGCGCCCACCCGCTGGTCAGCCAGTGCATGGTGGTCGGCGACAACCGCCCGTTCATCACCGCCCTGGTCACCCTGGAGCCTGACGGGCTCCTGCACTGGCGGCAGATGCGCAAGAAGCAGGACGTGCCGATGCGGGAACTGGTGGCGGACGAGGAGCTGCGCGGTGCGCTCCAGCGCGCGGTCGACGAGGCCAACCGCCTGGTCTCGCGCGCCGAGTCGATCCGCAAATTCGTCGTGCTGCCGGTGGACTTCACGGAGGAGGGCGGACATCTGACGCCGTCGTTGAAGCTGAAGCGGGATGCGATCCTGCGGGACTTCGAGGCGGAGATCGAGGCGCTGTACCGGAGGTAGGCGGACGATCCCGGCGGGGCGGACCGGGCAGGCCGGGCGGCCGGGCAGGCCGGGTCGGGACGAGGCGGAGCGGCTGCGAGGGCCCGGCGGGGTACCGAGCCCGACGACGCGTGGCTGCCATGGAATTCGTTGAGAAACCTGCGTGAGCGTGACCGGGAATGCCACCGTGACGGCCTTCGGCAGGGGCGTGGGCGACCGTGCGGGACGGTTGTGGGTGAGGCCCCCGCCGCTCCCGGACGGCCCGCCCGGACGTCCCTTCATGACCTTTCCAGATGGCCGCTGAGCTGGGCTTTTGTGCCGTTCAGCCCTACCGTTTCCCCATCGTGGAAGGGGATCCGATGGACCGGAACATACGCACGATCGACGACGTCCTGAAGCTGATGGACGGCCTGTTCGCGCCGGAGGCCGATCGCTGGACGGCGGACGGGGCCGGCTGGTGGGACGGGTTCTACGGCGACCGCTCGAAGCCGGTGCCGTTCTTCGTGGCGAAGCCGGACGAGAACCTGGTCTCGTACCTCGACCGGTCCTTGATCACGCCGGGCCGGGCGCTCGACCTCGGGTGCGGTCCGGGCCGTAACGCTCTCCATCTCGCCTCTCTGGGCTTCCAGGTGGACGCCGTCGACCTCTCCCCGGCAGCCATCTCCTGGGCCGAGGAGCGCGCCCGTGAGGCCGGTGCCGACATCCGGTTCCGCTGTGGTGACGCCTTCGTCCTCACCGAGGCCGAGTCGGGCGGCCCGTACGACCTGATTCATGACTCCGGCTGCTTCCACCACCTGCCGCCGCACCGTCGCATCAGCTATCTCGCCCTGCTCGACCGTGTCCTCGCCCCCGGCGGCCACCTCGCCCTCACCTGCTTCGCAGCCGGAGGGATGGGCTCCGAACTCTCCGACGCGGAGTTCTACCGCCAGTCCGGCCTCCACGGCGGACTCGCCTACACGCCGGAGTCCCTGCGCCGGATCTTCTCCGACCTGACGGAGGTCGAACTGCGCCGCATGCATGACGAGCCGCCCGAGTCGCCGTACTTCGGCGAGCCGTTCCTGTGGACGGCCCTGTTCCGCCGCGACGCGCAGACATCGGCAGGTGGGTCACCCACGGTGTGACGGAGCCGGAGTCAGAGCACGCAGAACTCGTTGCCCTCCGGGTCGGCCATCTCCACGTGATCGGGGCGGCCGTCCATGTCGTGCTCGCGCACCACGGTCGCGCCGGCGGCGGTCAGGCGCGCGACCGTCTCGGTCACGCGCGGCCACCGCACCTCCCACGGGGTCTCGCGGCCGCCGCCGGCCTGTACGTCCAGGTGCACGCGGTTCTTCGCCACCTTCGGCTCCGGCACCTTCAGGAAGGACAGTGTCGGCCCCACCCCGTCCGGATCGGACAGGTAGGCGCCGTCGTCCCACTCCTCCTCCGGGATGCCGTGGTGGGCGAACCACTCCTCCCAGCTCCCGAAACCGGCGGGCGGAGGCTTCGGCACGTAGCCGAGGGCGAGCGCCCAGAATTCCGCCAGCCTGGCCGGGTGCGCGCAGTCGAGCGTCACGGTCCACCTGGTCGACATGGTTCCTCCTGGGTTCGGGGCGATGAAGGGGACCGTATCGCGCGCCTCTGACACCCGGGCGGCGCCGGCCTCGCGCCGGGCGTGATCTCGATCGACCGAGGGCGGTACCGGTTTCGACTGCCGGCCACGGCTGTCCGGCCACCACCCCGGGCGATGGATCCGCTGTTCTCCCCTTCCTCTTGTCTGATGCACCGTCAGGTACGACGATGGCACCCGCCTCGAAAAATGACGGAACGTCAGATCCGGTCGGGGCGGACACGGAGGAAGGGAGGCGACCCGGTGCCGATACTGCCCGCCGGGCGGCTGTCGTACGGGATGCAGCTCCCGGTCCAGTCGCAGAGCACCATCTATACGGAAGCGTGGGAGGCCTCGGCCGGGCCCGGTGATCTCGCCGAGATCGCCCGCACCGCCGACCGCACCGGCTTCGCCTATCTGGCGAGCTGCGACCACGTCGCGATCCCTCGGCGGCTCGCCGAGGTCATGAGCACCGTCTGGTACGACCCGGTGGCCACCCTCGCCTTCCTTGCGGGGATCACCGAACGCGTTCTGCTGATGAGCCATGTCGCCGTCGTCGGGCTGCGCCACCCGCTCGCCACCGCGAAGCAGTACGCCACCCTCGACCATCTGTCCGGTGGCCGGCTGATCCTCGGGGTCGGGGCCGGGCATGTGCGGGAGGAGTTCGAGGCGCTCGGGGCGGACTTCGACGGGCGCGGCGGTGTGCTCGACGAGACCATCGACGCGCTGAAGGCCGCGCTCGGGCCGGAGGAGTACCCGGAGTTCGCCGGGGAACGGTTCTCGTTCAGCGGGCTGGGGCAGCGGCCGCGGCCCGCGCAGGAGCGGGTGCCCGTCTGGGTGGGCGGTTCCTCGCCCGCCGCCGTGCGCCGGGCCGCGCTGCGCGGGGACGGCTGGCTGCCGCAGGGGGATCCCAGGGACCGGCTGCCGCAGCAGATCGCGGGCGTGCGGGCGTTGCGCGAGGAGGCCGGTATCGAGGAGCCACTGGTCGTCGGTGCCATCACCGAGCCGCTGTACGTGGGGGAGCCGGCGTGGGCCGTGGGGCGGCGCACGCTCAGCGGGAAGCCGGAGGCCCTTGCCGAGTCGCTGCGCGCGTACGGGGCGATGGGCGTGCACCAGATCCAGGTGCGGTTCCGTAGCCGTAGCCGTAGCGAACTGACCGATCAGATGGCGGCGTTCGCCGCCGATGTCGCTCCATACCTCGACCAGCAGTAGGGAGTAGGGACATGGGCAAGCTGGATGGGCGCACCGTTCTCATCAGCGGCGCGGCGCGCGGGCAGGGCGAGCAGGAGGCGCGGCTCTTCGTCGCCGAGGGCGCCCGGGTGGTGATCGCCGATGTGCTCGACGACCAGGGGGAGGCCCTGGCGAAGGAGCTGGGGGAGGGGGTCGCCCGGTTCGTGCATCTCGATGTGAGCCGCGAGGAGGAGTGGCAGCGCGCCGTGGCCGCCGCCAAGGACGCCTTCGGGAGGATCGACGGTCTGGTCAACAACGCGGGGATCCTGCGGTTCAACGAGCTGGTGTCCACGCCTCTGGAGGAGTTTCAGCAGGTCGTGCAGGTCAACCAGGTCGGCGCCTTCCTGGGGATCAAGAACGTCGCGCCCGAGATCGAGGCCGCGGGCGGCGGGACCATCGTCAACACCGCCTCGTACACGGGGCTCACCGGGATGGCCTTCGTGGGGGCGTACGCGGCGACCAAGCATGCCGTGCTGGGGCTGACCCGGGTCGCGGCGGTCGAGCTCGCGGCGAAGGGGATACGGGTCAATGCCGTCTGCCCCGGGGCCGTGGACACCGCCATGACCAATCCGGCCGCGCTGGACCCGGCCGCGGACCCGGAGGAGTCCAGGGCGGCGGTGGCCGGGCTCTACAAGAAGCTCGTGCCCCTCGGGCGGATCGGGAAACCGGAGGAGGTGGCGGCCCTGGCGCTCTTCCTGACCTCGGACGACTCCTCGTACATCACCGGGCAGCCGTTCGTCATCGACGGCGGGTGGCTGGCAGGTGTCAGCCTTTTCTGAGGGCGTCAATATCTGACGGGACGTCAGCTATTGACGGGTCGGACCGTCGGTGGAACAGTCGGTCGCATCACAATCTGACGATGTGTCAGAAATGATTGAGGACGGTGAACCCCCTTGGAATTCGGGCTGTTTGTACAGGGGTACGTACCCGCCGCGCGCGCCGAGGTCGACCCCGAGGCGGAGCACAAGGCGCTGATCGAGGAGACCGAGTACGTCATCCAGGCGGACAAGTCCGGCTTCAAGTACGCCTGGGCCTCCGAGCACCACTTCCTGGAGGAGTACTCGCATCTCTCGGCCAACGACGTGTACCTGGGATACCTCGCGCACGCCACCGAACGGATCCACCTCGGCTCCGGCATCTTCAACCCCCTCGCCCCCGTCAACCACCCCGTGAAGGTGGCCGAGAAGGTCGCCATGCTCGACCATCTGTCGGAGGGGAGATTCGAGTTCGGCTCGGGGCGCGGGGCCGGCAGCCACGAGATCCTCGGGTTCATGCCGGGCATCACCGACATGAACCACACCAAGGAACTCTGGGAAGAGACCATCGCCGAGTTCCCCAAGATGTGGCTCCAGGACGAGTACGTCGGCTTCCAGGGCAAGCACTGGTCGCTGCCGCCCCGCAAGATCCTGCCGAAGCCGTACGGGAAGTCGCACCCGGCGATGTGGTACGCGGCCGGGTCGCCGTCCTCGTACGCCATGGCCGCCAAGAAGGGGCTCGGCGTACTGGGGTTCAGCGTGCAGAAGGTCTCCGACATGGAGTGGGTCGTCGATTCGTACAAGACGGCCGTCAAGGACGCGGAGCCGGTCGGTGACTTCGTCAACGACAACGTCATGGTGACGTCGACGGCCATATGTGCCGAGACGCACGCCGAGGCCGTGGAGATCGCGGTCGGCGGCGGGCTCAACTATCTGCAGTCGCTGCTGTTCCGCTACCACGACACGTTCCCGAGGCCCGAAGGCATTCCGGAGTGGCCGGAGCTGCTGCCGGAGTACAGCGAGGAGATCATCGAGCTGCTGATCGCCGAGGAGCTGATGATCTGCGGTGACCCGGACGAGGTGCTGCGCCAGTGCCGGCGGTGGGAGCAGGCGGGGGCGGATCAGTTGAGCTTCGGGCTGCCGATCGGGATCAGCCGTGAGGACACGATGAACTCGATCCGGCTGATCGGTGAGCATGTGATTCCGAAGATCGATACGGATCCGGTGCACCGGACGACGCGGTTCCGCACGGCGGCGTAGGCGGGGGGCTGCCCCCGGATCCCCGCTCCTCGATCGCCGGAGGGGCTTGAGCTGGAGCGGCGTCTTCCCGGACCGCCGCTCCGCGAGCCGGGGTGCGTACCGCGGTCGTACGCACCCCGGCTGCATCCCGTACAGATCAGAAGGGAACCCGACATGCTCGACCACCTCATCCGCGGAGCGACCGTCGTGGACGGCACCGGTGCTCCCTCGTACGTCGCCGACCTCGGCATCCGCGACGGGCGCATCGCCGTCATCGCCGAGCCCGGCAACCTCACCGAGGAGGCCGTGACCTCGGAGGACGCCACCGGACTCGTGCTCGCCCCCGGCTTCGTCGACCCCCACACCCACTACGACGCCCAGCTCTTCTGGGACCCGTACGCCACCCCGTCCATGAACCACGGCGTCACCACCGTCGCCGGTGGGAACTGCGGGTTCACCCTCGCCCCGCTCCACCCCGACCGGCCCGACGACGCCGACTACACCCGCCGCATGATGTCCAAGGTCGAAGGGATGGCCCTCAAGGCCCTGGAGGAAGGCGTCGACTGGTCCTGGTCCACCTTCCGCGAATACCTCGACGCCCTCGAAGGGCGGATCGCCGTCAACGCCGGGTTCATGGTCGGCCACTGCGCCCTGCGCCGGCACGTCATGGGCGCCGACGCGGTCGGCGGACAGCCCGGGCCCGCCCAGCTCGACGCGATGCTGCGGCTCCTCCACGACGCCATGGACGCCGGGGCATGGGGGCTCTCCACCACCCGGTCCGCCACCCACTCCGACGGCGACGGCAAGCCCGTCGCCTCCCGGCACGCACTGCCCGAAGAGCTCCTCGCTCTCTCCCGCGCCGTCGGCGAACACGAGGGCACCCAGCTCGAAGCGATTGTCGCGGGCTGCCTCGACCAGTTCTCCGACGACGAGATCGACCTCCTCGTCGACATGACCGCCGCCGCCGGCCGCCCCCTCAACTGGAACGTCCTCACCGTCGACGCAGCCGTCCCCGAACGCGTACCGCGCCAGCTCGTCCCCAGCGAACGCGCCCGCCGGGCGGGCGGCCGGATCGTCGCCCTCACCATGCCGATCCTCACCCCCATGAACATGTCGCTCGGCACCTTCTGCGCCCTCAACCTCATCCCCGGCTGGGGCGAGATCCTCTCCCTCCCCGTCCCCGAACGGATCGAGCGGCTCCGCGACGCCTCCACCCGCGCCGAGATGCTCCGCCGCGCCGACAGCAAGGAGGCCGGTGTCTTCCGGCGCCTCGCCGACTTCGGCCGGTACGTCATCGGAGACACGTACAGCGCGGCGAACGAAGGCATCGGCGGGCGCGTCGTACGCGACATCGCCGCCGAGCGCGGCCAGGACCCGTTCCACTGCCTCGTGGAGATCTGCGCCGCCGACGAGCTGCGTACGGTGCTGTGGCCCATGCCCACCGACAACGACCCGGACTCGTGGGCGCTGCGGCAGCAGACCTGGCAGCACGAGGACGTCCTGCTCGGCGGTTCCGACGCGGGCGCCCATCTGGACCGGATGTGCGGCGCCCCGTACACCACCCGCTTCCTCGGTGACTGCCTGCGCGGCCGGCAACTCGTCCCCCTCGAACAGGCCGTCAGGATGCTCAGCGACGACCCCGCCCAGCTCTTCGGGCTGCGCGACCGGGGCAGGATCCAGGAAGGCTTCCACGCCGACCTCGTCCTCTTCGACCCCGAGCGCATCGACGCCGGGCCCGCCACCCTCGTACACGATCTGCCCGGCGACAGTCCACGCCTCGACTCCAAGGCCATCGGCATCGTGTCGGTCCGCGTCAACGGCGTCGAGACGCTGCGCGACGACAAGGTGACCGGCGCGGTCCCCGGCACGGTGCTCCGCTCCGGCCGCGACACCCGGACGGTGAGCACGCAATGACCACCGCACCCCAACGCCTCTTCATCGGCGGAGAGTGGACCGAACCCGACCACGGCCACTACGAGGTGATCAACCCGGCCACGGAACAGGCGGTCGGTCTCGCACCCGAGGCGAGCCGCGAGCAGGTGTACGCGGCGGCCGCCGCGGCCCGCGAGGCCTTCCCCGCATGGTCCCGCACCCGCCCCGAGGAGCGGGCCGCGATCCTCGACCGCGCAGCCGACCTGATGCACCGCGACTTCGCCGCCAACGCCGCACTCGCCCGGGCGGAGAGCGGCGCGACGACGGGAACGGCCCGGTCCATGCAGGTCGCCGTCGGCGCGGCCCGCTTCCGGCGGTACGCGAGGGGCGCCCTGGAGCCGGTCGAGGAGGCGATCGCGCCGCAGATCAACGAGGCCGGTCCGATGGGCCGGGCCGGTGTCTTCGGCGCGGTCGCCGTACGCCAGCCGGTCGGCGTCGTCACCTGCATCACCTCGTACAACAATCCGTGGGCCAACCCGGCCGGCAAGGTCGCCCCCGCGCTCGCCATGGGCAACACGGTCGTCGTGAAGCCCGCCCCGCAGGACCCGCTCTCCGTCTACCGGATGGCCGAGGCCCTCGCCGAGGCGGGCGTGCCGCCGGGTGTCGTCAACGTCGTCACGGGTTCGGGCCCCGAGGCCGGAGAGGCGGCCGTCGACTCACCGGACGTCGACATGGTCAGCTTCACCGGCTCCACGTCCGTCGGACAGCGCATCGCCGAGGTGTGCGGGCGAGGGATGAAGCGGCAGTTGATGGAGCTGGGCGGCAAGGGCGCCGCGGTCGTCCTCGACGATGCCGACCTGGACGCGGCGGTGGCGGGCATCGGCACGACGTTCTCCTTCTACAGCGGACAGATCTGTACGGCTCCGACGCGCGTCCTCGTCCAGCGCGCCGGCCACGACGCGCTGATCGAGAAGCTCGTCGCCTATGCGGGTCGTCTGGCGGTCGGCGACCCGGCGGCGCCGGGCACGGTCGTCGGGCCGGTCATCTCCGCCGCCCACCGCGACCGCATCGAGTCGTACGTCGAGCTCGGCCGGAAGGAGGGGGCGCGGGTGGTCACGGGCGGTGAGCGGCCCTCCCACGTCGACCGCGGCTTCTACGTCGCGCCGACGCTCCTCGCCGGCTGCACCAACGACATGCGTGTCGTCCGGGAGGAGATCTTCGGCCCGGTCGTCGTGGTCGTCCCCTTCGACGACGAGGAGGAAGGCATCGCACTCGCCAACGACAGCGACTACGGGCTGATCGACTACGTGTGGTCCGGGGACGTGGCCCGGGCCTTCCGGGTGGCGCGGCGGCTGCGCGCCGGCGGGGTCGGGGTGAACACGATCGGCCGGAACATGGAGGCCCCGTTCGGCGGGTTCAAGAGGAGCGGAGTCGGGCGCGACGTCGGCTCGTACGCGCTGCACGCGTACAGCGAACTGCAGGGGATCGTCTGGCCGGGCTGAGCATCGACGCGGCGCGGCCGTCCGTTATGCGGACGGGTGCGGGAAAATTTTGAACCGGCACAAAGCGGACGGTGCTGCGGTTCTCGCACGGGATTCCGATCGAGGGTCGGCCCTCTATTGGCAGGCGCAATACTCGATTCACCTTCAATTCATGGAGTCGCAGCCGTAATTCGGTCGATGATCCAAGAGGGAAGTCTCGGAGTTCAGCCCTCCGGATGTGGATATCGCAGCGCATACCGTCCCCTGTATGACTCAGCTGGACGCGCGGCCCCGGGCCGGAGACGCGGGACGGGGCACGGCCCCGGCCGACGGCGGTGTACGCGGCAAGGGACTCGGCGGGAACTCCGTCGGCCTGATGGGCAGCGCCGTCATCGGCATCTCGACCGTCGCTCCCGTCTACTGCCTGACCTCCACCCTCGGCTCCACCGCGGGCGAGGTCGGCGTCCAGATGCCCGCTGTCTTCCTGGCCGGCTTCCTGCCGATGCTGCTGGTCGCGTTTGCGTACCGCGAACTCAACAAGGTCATGCCGGACTGCGGCACCTCCTTCACCTGGACGGTGAAGGCGTTCGGCCCGCGCATCGGCTGGATGTGCGGCTGGGGCCTGGTCATCGCGACGATCATCGTCCTGTCGAACCTGGCAGGCGTGGCGACCTCGTACTTCTGGCTGCTCGTCGGCGAGATCACCGGCAGTGGATCGATCGCCGCCCTGGACGACAGCAAGCCCGTCCACATCCTCACCTGTCTCCTCCTGATCGCGGCCGCCACCGCGATCAGTTACCGCGGGATGACCACCACGAAGGGCATCCAGTACGCGCTGGTGGGACTCCAACTCGTGGTCCTCGCCCTGTTCGTGGCGATGGCGGTACAGAAGGGAGCTAGCGGCGACTTCGCGACGCCGGTCGACTTCTCGTGGTCGTGGCTGAACCCGTTCGCCGTGAAGTCCTTCGCGGCCTTCACCGCCGGCCTGTCCCTCTCGATCTTCATGTTCTGGGGCTGGGACACCTGTCTGACCGCCAATGAGGAGACGACCGGCAGCGAGAAGACGCCGGGGCGCGCCGCCCTCATCGCGATGGTCGTCCTGGTCGGCTCCTACCTGGCGACCGGCGTCGCCGCCCAGATGGCCGTCGGCTCCGGCACCACCGGTCTCGGCCTGGCCGACCCGGACACCTCCGACAACGTCTTCGCCGCACTGGCCGGCCCGATCATGGGCCCCGGCCTCGGCATCCTGCTGTTCGTCGCCGTCCTCGCCTCGGCCGCCGCGAGCCTTCAGACCACCTTCATCCCGGTGGCCCGTACGGTGCTGGCGATGTCCACGTACGAGGCCCTGCCCGACTCGTACGCGCGGGTGCACCCGCGCTTCAAGACGCCCGGGAAGGCGACGGTCACGGCGGGTGTCGCGACCGGCGTCTTCTACACGGTCATGACCCTGGTCAGCGAGCACGTCCTGGTCGACACGATCTACGCGCTCGGCCTCATGATCTGCTTCTACTACGCGCTGACGGCGTTCGCCTGCGCCTGGTACTTCCGCACCGAACTCACCCGTTCCGCCCGGGACCTGGTCTTCAAGGGCCTCTTCCCGATCGTCGGCGGCATCCTGCTCACCGCGGTGTTCTCCAAGACCCTCTACGACATGTGGGACCCGGCCTACGGCTCCGGCTCGTCGGTCCTCGGCGTCGGCTCGGTGTTCGTGATCGGCGTCGGGCTGCTGCTGCTCGGCGTGGTCCTGATGCTGGTGATGCAGCGCAGGAGCCCTTCGTTCTTCCGCGGCGAGGTGCTGACGAAGGAGACTCCGGCGTTGGTCGTCGAGGACTGAGAGGCTGCCCGCCGGCGCATACGGCGCGGGCGGGCGGTTCTCAGGCAGCCGTGCGCCAGTAACCCAGCGCGTTCACCCGCTCCTTGGCGACGGCCAGTTCTTTGCGTACGTACGTGGCCAGCGAGCGCGTCGTCGCCGTGTCGCAGGCGATCCAGATGTACGCCTCCGAAGGGTCGCCGAGCAGCGCGGGCAGCGCGGCCCTCACCTCTTCCACCAGGTGGGCGCCCGCCTCGCGGCGCGGGACCCTGTGCAGGGTGTGGCAGTCCGGGTCCAGCCGGAACGGCAGTTCCTCGTCGGAGTCGTGCGTCGTCTCGAACCAGATCGTCGCAGGGGTCCGCGGGACCGCGTCCAGCAGGGAGTTGATCGCGGGCAGGGAGGCCGGGTCGCCGATCACGAAGAGGCGGGCGGGCCGTGTCTCGGGCAGGGTGAAGCCGGTGCCCTGGAGCGTCGCCTCGATCGTGTCGCCGGGCTGAGCCTTTCGTGCCCAGTCGCTCGCGGTGCCCTCGTGCAGGGCGAATTCGAGACTGAACGTCCCGGCGGCCGGGTCCGGGTCGACCAGGGTGTAGGCGCGCTGGTGCGGTTTGCCCGCCTGCTCGAACCAGATCCTGACCCACATCGTCGGGTGTGCGCCGCCGGTCGCGGCGAGCAGGCCGCCGTCGGTCAGGTGCACCCGGCGGAAGTCGTCGGTGACCTGTTCGGCCCCGGTCACGGTGAACTCGAAGTCCCTCCCGCGCATCAGCTTGAGGACGACGCCCTCCCAGCCGTGCCCCACAACTGTCTCCTCCCCGGGGAACCATCTCGGATCGCTTTTAGGTTAGGCTAACCTAAATTTTGGGGGCTGAGGCGACGAGCGAGGGCGGGAACGGCATGCGCAACGAGGTCTACCGGGACGACTGGGGCATACCCCATCTGCGAGCGGCCGGTGTCTGCGAACTCGCCCATGCCCAGGGGCGCAACGTCGCCCTGGACCGCGCCTGGCAGATCGAGGTCGAACGGCACCGGGTACAGGGCACGACGGCTGCCTTCCTCGGTGCGGAGGCCGTGGAGTGGGACCGGTTCGCCCGCCGGGCCCGGCTGGACGACACCGCCCGCCGCTGCTTCGAACGCCTCGCTCCGGAGACCGCCGACTGGGTGCGGGCGTACGTCGACGGCGTCAACGCGGGACTGGGCGAAGGAGCGCGAGAGGCGCCCGAGTTCGCCGCTGTCGGCCTCGCCCCGGGCACCTGGCAGCCGTGGACCCCGCTGGGTGTCTGGCTCGCCACCCATATCCTGTTCGCGGGCTTCCCCACCAAGCTCTGGCGTGAGGAGGTCGCCCGCCGGCTGGGCGACGACGCGATCGAACTCTTCGCCACCGACGGTCCCGGCACCTCCGGCAGCAACGGCTGGCTCGTCACCGCCGAGCGCACCGCCACCGGGGCGGCGATCATCGCGGGCGACCCGCACCGGTTCATCGAGGACCCCGGCGTCTACCAGCAGATCCGGCTCGCCTGCCCCGAGTTCGACGTGGTGGGCCTCGCCGTACCCGGCGTTCCCGGCATCGCGCACTTCGGGCACACCGGGGAGGTCGCCTGGGCGATCACCAACGCCATGGCCGACTACCAGGACCTCTACCGGGAACGGCTGCGGCGTACGCCGGCCGGTGGGGTGCAGGCGCTCGGCCCCGACGGCTGGGAGCCGGCCGCCGCCCACACCGAGACCATCGAGGTGGCGGGCGCCGCCCCCGTGACCGTCGAGGTCGTCGAGACCGGCCGCGGCCCGGTGATCATCGGTGGCCCGGACACCGGAGAGGAAGCCGTCAGCCTCCGCCACCCGCCCCGCGTCACCGGTGAACTCGGCTTCGACGCCCTGCCCGCGCTGCTCCGCGCCCGCACGGTCGCCGACCTCGACGTCGCCCTGGACCGCTGGGTGGAGCCCGTCAATGTGGTCCTGGCGGCGGACACGGAGGGCGCGACGCTGCACCGGGTCGCCGGACACGTGCCGCTGCGCCCGCACACGAACCGGCTGCGCACCGTGCCCGCCTGGGACGCCGCGTACGCCTGGCGGAGCGACCACGCACCGATGGCGCGCGCGGACGTCCACGGCACGGCGGTGATGGCCAACCAGCGGGGGATCGCCGCCCCGCTCGGCGTCGAGTTCGCGCCCCCGCACCGCGCCGACCGGATACAGGAACTGCTCGACGAGTCCGCCCGCTGGACCGCCAAGGACATGGCGGCTCTCCACATGGACACCCATCTCGCCTCGGCCGGGGCCCTGTTGAGGCTGCTGGAAGAGGTGGCGGGGCTCGACGGCCCGGAGGCCGTACGGCAGCGCGACCGGCTGCTGCGCTGGGACCGGAGGATGGACGCCGACAGCACGGACGCCACGCTGTACGCGGCGCTGCGCGCCGAGGTCGTGCACCGGCTGGCGGCCCACCCGGCGCTCGCTCCGCTGCACGGTTCGGCGCACTTGGATCCGTACCCGGAACTGTTCCACCCGTGGCTGGCGACGGTGCCGAGGATCGCGTACGCCCTGGAGGGCCTGCTGACGGGGGAGGACGGGCTGCTGACGCACGCGGAACGGGTGGCGGTGGTCGCGGGCGCGATGGAAGGCGTCGCCGGCGCGGAAGTGAGACGTCCCTGGGGCGAGTTGCACCGGCTCTCGTCCTGGCAGGCGCTGCCCGGCACCGGCTCCGACCCCGACGAGAGCCGGCCGGGGCTCGCGGGCGACCACGACTGTGTGCTGTCCACGTCCAGCGTCCCCGGCGTCACCGACCGCAGCGCCCGCGGCCCCGCCGCCCGCTACGTGTGGGACCTGGCGCGGCGCGAGGACAGCCTCTGGGTGGTCCCCTTCGGGGCGTCCGGAGTCGCCGGAGGTGCGCACCACTGTGATCAACTGCCGCTGTGGGTACGGGGGGAGCTCGTCCCCGTCGTCACGGACTGGAATCTGCTGCACCGAGAAGAGGAGAGACTTGACGTGAGTGCCGGGACAGGCGCCGGGGCGAGAGCCGAGTCCGCCGTGTTCGAACGGAAGGTCGACGGCTTCGGCACCGTATCCCTCGTCCCCGTCGACCCGGCCCGCGACCTCGACGTGCTCCACGCCTGGGTCACCGAGGACCGCGCCCGCTTCTGGGGCATGGGCGGGTACAGCCGCGAACAGGTGCTGGAGACCTATGAGTTCCTGGACTCGCTCACCACGCACCACGCCTACCTCGCGTACCGCGGCGGCGTCCCGGTCGCGCTCTTCCAGACGTACGAGCCGGACGCCGACCCGCTCGGCGAGTGCTACGACGTACAGCCCGGCGACCACGGTGTCCACCTGCTGATCGGGCCCGCCGGCCCCGCCGGACCCGAACCGGGCTTCACCGGTGCGCTGTTCTCCGTGCTCATCGAGTACGTCTTCAGCGACCCCGCTCATCTGCGGGTCGTCGTCGAGCCCGACGCCCGCAACGCGAAGGGGGTCGCCCGGATGGTCCGGGCCGGTTTCGAGCTGGGCCCGGAGATCGACAAGCCGGAGAAGCGGGCCCGGCTCGCGTTCCTGAGCCGGACGGCTGCCACGGGGGCGTAGAGGCGTAGGGGGTCGACGGGCTGCCGGCCGGCCCACCCCGCCCGAAACGGGTGCCGGGCCCGCGCCGGCGGGACGCCCTCGGGCAACATGCGCTCAGGGCCCGCGCCGGCGGGCCGCCCGTCAGGCCCGCACTCCGGCCTCCTCGACGATGTGCTTGTCCAGCGCGGCGCGCACCAGAGCCGCTGCGAGCACGGCCGGGCCGCGGTCGTCGACCTGCTCCGCCAGCCGTGCGAGCTCTGCGGGCGAGGCGGGCAGCCCGAGTTTCTCGGCGCCCTGAAGAGCCTTCGCGTCCAGGAACGGTGCCGTCTCCGGCCACACGGCCTGCACTTCGCGCACGAAGATGTCCGCACCGGCCGGGCCCATGCCCGGGGTTCTGCGCAGCCCGGCCCGCAGGATGTCCAGGTCGCCGTCGGCCTCCTTGCGCAGCCGCCGCAGATCACCGCCGTACTCGACCAGCAGGAGCTGTGCACCGTCGCCGAGCTGGGTGGCGGTGCGTTCGTCGTAGCGCTGGTAGCCGCCCTCGCCCAGCGCGTCGACGCGCTGCTGCCATGTCGACCCGATCATCCGTTCCGGCGACCGCATGCCGTGGTCGAACAGCGCGCGTGCCGCCGCCACCGCCGCGGACGCCCGGATGCGGGCGCTCAGCAGATCGCTGAGTACGAGGAGTTGGTACAGCGACTGCGGTGTGTTCCGCAGCTGGATGCCGGCCTCGGCGGCATAGGTGGTGCCGTAGCGGCTGAGAAGGAACTCCATGGTCCTGCGGGCGGTCATGAAGGCCCGCCTCCTTCCTCGGCGGCGACCTGCTGCAGAGTGCGCCCCGTACGGGCCGAACGTGCCCGGTAGGGGTCGGGTGTGCCCGGCCCGTCATGGGTGGCGCGCCCGTCCCTGGCCTTGATCAGCAGCCATATCTCCTCGCCCGGGGCATCGCTCCCACCGCCTCCCTTGAAGCGGGTGAGGGCGAACTCGCCGTGCAGCTTGGTGCCGTCGAGCCAGAAGGTCGCGTGCCCGTCCTCCAGGGACTGCTCGAACGGCACAGGTGCGCCCCAGCGGTCGTGACTGAGCGGCCGGTAGGTGCCCTGGTCCCAGACGATCACCGTGCCGCCGCCGTACTCCCCCTTCGCGATGACTCCCTCGAACGTGCGGTACTCCAGCGGGTGGTCCTCCGTAGGGACGGCCAACCGCTTCTCGCGCGGGTTCTCCGAAGGGCCGCGCGGCACCGCCCATGACTTCAGTACGCCGTCGACCTCCAGGCGGAAGTCGAAGTGCATGCGCCGCGCCTGGTGGATCTGGACGACGAAGCAGGGTGCCGTACCCGTCCGCCCGTCGTCGCCGCGTGGCTCCGCAGTCGCGTCGAAGTGCCGTTTGCCGCGGTAGTCCCGGAGCCGGTCGTCGTTTTCGCCGGTCATGTCCGGACACCTCCTCCCGGCAGGCCCGCCCGGTGTCCCCCTTCCACTGTGTCGCGCCCGGCGGTGAAGCGCACAGGGACGGCGTGGGCCGGCACGTGCATGTATGTTGACATCAAGTATCTTGACATCGAGATGAATCTCCCGCAGGCTCCTCTCTTGACTCATTGATCTCTTGATGTCGAGGCATATCCGAGAGGGCATTCGATGCGGCGCGGCAACGGGAGCGGGGAACCGGAGACCCGGAAGGGCCGGCAGGGTCTGCCGGCCCGGCTGCGCAATCCGCCGGGCGGCCGCAACGCGCGGGTCATGCTGCTCGCCCTGGCCCTGGACCGGACCGGCTCCGGGCTGTGGGCCGCGTCCTCGGTCCTGTATCTCACCTTCGTGACGCAACTGAGCGCCCAACAGATCGGCGTGCTGCTGGGCGTGGCCGGAGTGGCGGGCATCGCCGGCTCACCGCTGGCCGGACGCCTGGCCGGCCGCTTCCCGGTGCGCCGGCTGCTGATCGGCTGCCACCTGCTCCGTCTGGTGACGCTCGTCCTGGTGCTGGTGTGCACCGGCTTCGAGGCGCTGCTGCCCGTCATCGCCGTCACATACCTGGGCGACAGGGCGGCGAAGATGCTGGAGATGCTGTTCGCCACCAGGACGGCGGGCGAGCGGCGCGTGGCCTACCAGGCGCTGTCCCGCAGCGTGGCCAACGGGGGATATGCCCTCGGCGCGGGGATTGCGGCCATCGGCCTGGCCGTGGGGACCACCGACGCCTACCGGGCCCTGATCCTGGGCAACGCGCTGTCCTTCGTCATCGCCGCGGCGCTGGTATGGCGCACGAGCGAGCCGCGGGACAAGGCCATCGAGGTGGCACGGTCCGACGGCTCGGCGGCCGAGGCCCCGGCCGGGAAGCAGCCGCCCGTCCGCAGGGCCACCCCGTGGCGCGACCGCGGTTATCTCAGGTTCGTGCTGCTGGACATCCCGATGAACCTCGACGACTCCATCCTCAACGTCGGCCTGCCGCTGTGGCTGGTGAACCACACCTCGGCGCCGCACGCCCTCGCCCCGGCCTTCCTGATCACCAACACCGTGACGGTCGTGGTGCTGCAGATCAGCGTGTCGGCGCGAGCCGAGGGTCCGCGCCGGGCCACCCGGGCGGTACTGCTGTACGGGGCCATGATGTTCGTGTGCTGTGCGTTCCTGGCAGCGGCCACCCGGGGCGGGACCTGGGCGGCCACTGCCGCCCTGCTCGCCGCGGCGCTGGTGGTCACCCTGGCGGAGCTGATGCGCTCGGTGAGTTCCTGGGAGCTGGCGGTCCTCCTCGCGCCCCAGGACGCCCGCGCCGCGTATCTGGGGGTGGCGGGGATGTCCCAGTCCATCCAGAAGTCCGCCGGGCCACCGCTGCTGACCGGCGCGGTGATGGCCGCCGGACCCGCGGGCTGGCTGGTGCTGGGTGCGCTGGTCGCGGGCCTCTCGGTGGTCCAACGACGAGCCTGCACGCGAAGGCTTCGTACTCTCGCGCCGCCTGTCCTGAATCGGACCGCCCCCGCGCCGACCCCTGAGGCCTGTCCGGCGGATCAGGGTCGGACAGACCCTACCCGCCCAGGAACACGGGATTGGTGAGCGCCGCCGGCGCTCCCGGCAGCCCCGGCACGGTCGACGGGTGGCGGATCTCGGCGCGGACATAAGCGGCGTACGCCGGAGTCGTACGCCACTCGACCGTGCCCGAGCCCGACTCCGGCAGCGCTGTGGTGAACAGCGTGCCCTGGTCCGTGACGAAGTGGACGGTGCAGCCGGGAGCCCCGGTCACCTCCAGCCGTACGGTGACCGGGCTGTCCGCGTCGGCCCGCAGCCGCTCACCGATGCCCGTGTGTCCGCCGCGCCCGCCCGAGGCGCCGAAGGAGAGGCTGACGGCGGACGACTCGGCGATGTACGAGTGCCCGGACCGGATGCCCGCGACGATCGCGTCGCGCGAGAGTTCCTCGGCGAGGACGACGGTCTGCGGCAGCCCCACCTTGTCCGGCTCGCGGTGCGCGTCGCTGTTGCCCATCGCCGGGACCCAGGGTTTCGACGCGCGGACGGCCGCCACGAGGGAGTTGTCCCACTCGGCGAGCGCGATCTCGTCCTCCGGGGTGTACGGCCCGTTCCACACCTCCACCGCGTCCGCCTCGCCGAAGCCGAACTTCCAGTGGCAGCCGATGCAGGTGGCGTGCGGATGGGCGGGGACGACCAGGCCACCCGCCCGGCGGACGGCCTTCGCGTAGTGCCCGAAGCGGTTGTCGCGGGCCCGGTAGCGCCAGTCGACGAAGGTGCCCGGGTCCGTGGCGAGCGCGATCACATGACCGTTGCGGGTGGTGATCTCCTCACCCGTCAGGATGAGGAGGTCGTCGCCCCACAGCCCCTGCCACGCGCTGTGCGCGGTGTGGGTGTTGTGCTCGCTGCTGTTGATGAAGTCGAGCCCGGCGGCGCGCGCGGCGGTGGCGATCTCGGCGGGGGTGCGCTTGCCGTCCGAATGGACGGAGTGCAGATGGCAGTCGCCGCGGTACCAGGCGCGGCCCCGGCCCTTGGCGCGCTCGGGCGGGTACCCGGGCGCCGGCGTGGTGCCGGGCTCGCCGAAGCGGAGGGTGATCGTCACCTCGTACGGGAGCCCTTCGGGCGCGACGGTGTACGGGCCCAGCGCGATGTTCCAGGTCCCGGCCCGTACCGGACCCGCGACATAACCGGGTGTCGCCTCGTCCGCCCGGATGAAGAAGCCGGCACGCGCCCCGCCGGACCAGCCACGGAATCCGCGCCCGCCCAGTTCCGTGCCGCGCTCGTCGAAGATGCCGATGTCCAGGGCGTTGCCCTGGGTGCCGGCCGGGACGGGCGTCTTCTCGTACGTGTACGAGACGGCGATCTCCCGTACCCCGCGCGGCACTTCGACGGGCAGGTAGACGAAGTCGGGCGACCCGGTCGGCAGGGTGCCGCGCACGGTCTTCGTCAGATCGGCCTGGTCCGTACCGCCACCCTTGCCGTTGTCCTCGCCGGGCGCGGCGTTCGCGAAGCTCACAGTGGACAACGTTAGGGCGGTGGCGGCGGTCCCGACGAGAAGGCCGCGCCTGCCGAGCGGGCCGTTCTGCGGGGTGTGCGATCCGGTCATGCGAGTGACTCCCCGGGTGTCGTGAGTGACGAGGGTGACGGACCCGAACCCTGCTATGGGGCCATGAACTCACGGCAAACGGAAGAAGGTTGACGGACAGGAACCGGAACCCGAGGGGCCCTGGGCGTCCTGACCGGCACCGCATAGGTTGGGGCCAGACGACGACGGAGGTGCCCTCGCATGCGGATCGCCACAACGATCTTCCTCACCGACGAGACGATCACGCCGGTACGGCTCGCGCGCGAACTCGAACAGCGCGGATTCGCCGGGCTCTATCTGCCCGAGCACACCCACATCCCGGTGACCAGGGACACCCCCTACCCGGCGGGCGGCGAACTTCCGCCCGAGTACGGCCGCACCCTCGACCCGTTCGTCGCCCTCGGCCAGGCCGCCGCGGTCACGGAACGCCTCACGCTCGGCACCGGCATCACGCTGATCGCCCAGCACGACCCGATCGACCTGGCGAAGCAGATCGCCACGCTCGACCATCTCTCCGGCGGCCGGTTCACGCTCGGCCTCGGCTTCGGGTGGAACGTCGAGGAGGCCGCGGACCACGGGGTGACCTGGTCGACGCGGCGGGAGCTGGGCCGCGACCGGATGGCGCTGATGCGCGCCCTGTGGGCGGACGAACCCACCGCGTACGAGGGCGAGTTCGGATCGGTTCGGGCCAGTCGTGCGTACCCGAAGCCGGTCCAGAAATCGCGCGGCCCGGTGTCCGGTCCGCGCACCCTGATCGGCGGCGCGGCCGGCCCCAAGCTGTTCGCCCACATCGCGGAGTACGCGGACGGCTGGCTGCCGATCGGCGGCCGGGGGCTCACGGAGTCGGTGCCCGTGCTGCGCGCGGCCTGGGAGTCGGCGGGCCGCGACCCGGAGCAGCTCCAGGTGGTGCCGTACGCGGTGCTGCCGAGCGCGGGGAAGCTGGCGCACTACGCGGAGCTGGGCATCGAGGAGGTCGTGCTGCAGCTGCCCCCGGCGGGGGAGGCGGAGGTACTGCGCACGCTGGACGACTACGCGCAGTACCTGTGACCTCGGTAGGCCTGCACGGACGACCTCCACTTCGACGCTCATGGCGGGGAGGGAGTTGTCGGTTGTCGACGCCGTCGGGCGGTTGCTGCCTCACCGCCGCCGCACGGGCCACGCGAGCGGCTCGGCCACCAGCAGCGCGACCGAGGCGGTCGCCCGCTGACCGGGCAGGGGAAGCGTCAGCGGTACGTATGCAGAAGGAGGCGCCCCACCGGTGGTGGGGCGCCTTTTCGCGTCAGGTCGGTGAGGCCGGACCAGCGTTCGCCCATGGTGACGGGATGGGTCCCATGGCTTACAGCAGCCCCGGAGCAGGTTGCCGCCCGGAAGCGGCACTCGACCCAAGTGCAACCCTCGGGTTGCGATTGGAGGATCGATGTGCAACTCTGGGGTTGCATTCAATGGCGGCGATGAAGGAGTCCCCTCATGAGCGAACAACGGATCGAGCGCGAAACCCTGATCGCGGCATCCCTGGAGCGGGTCTGGTCGCTGGTGACCGAACCCGGGTTCTGGGTGGCGGACCCGGCGAGCCTCCACGGCACCGTGGCCGAAGAAGGCGAGTCGGTGCTGGCGAAGAACGCCGAGTACGGCGACTTCCCGGTGCGCGTGGAGAAGGTCGAGCCGCCGACGTACGTGGCGTACCGCTGGGCCAGCGCGTTCCCCGGGGAAGAACTGCGCGAGGACAACAGCACCCTCGTGGAGTTCACGTTGACTCCGGAAGGCGACAAGACCAGGCTCCGCGTCGTCGAGAGCGGTTTCGAGGCGCTGGCCGGGTCCGAGGAGCTGCGCACCCAGGCACTGAAGGACAACAGCGGCGGCTGGCCACAGGTGTTCGACGCGCTCAAGACGCGCGCCGAACAGTCATCCGTGTGACGGACGAACGCCGCAGCCCTGGCGAAGCGGTCGACAGCGTTCTCGGCGCGCTGGCCGACCCGATGCGACGTCAACTGCTCGATCTGCTCGCCGCGCAGGGCGAGGTCAGCGCGACGACGCTCGCCGAACGAGTGCCCGTGTCGCGGCAGGCGGTGGTCAAGCACCTCGCCGTCCTGGACGCCGCCGGACTGGTCTCCGGCAGACGGGTCGGGCGCGAGGTGCGGTACGCGGTGCGGCCCGCGGCGCTGGACGCGACGGCGCGGTGGATGGCCGCGCTCGCGGCCGACTGGGATCGGCGCTTGGCGCACATCAAGCGCGTCGCTGAGGCGGCGGAGCGGGACTCGCGCCAGTAGCGCGGCGCGGCGTGCGCCGGACAGGCCGGATCGGCGCCGGTCACGGCGGATGGGGGGCGGCGGTCACGCGTGACGACGGGGCCGTCGGCCCGGTCACGCGTGACCGGGCCGACGGCCGCCGCTGGGTCAGGGCAGCACCAGGATCGCGTCGCCGACCGGGCGCTCGCCCGCCGCGTCGGACGGGTGGTTGATCATCTTGTCGCCGACGACCATCGTCGTCGAGCCACCGCCGTCCAGGTTGACGGCGCTCTCCATGCCGAGGGAGTCGGCCACCGCGGCGCTCTCCGCGATGGACAGGCCGAGGCTGTCGACCGCGCGGCCGTCGACCGTGGCCAGCATGATCCGGCCGTGCCCGTCCACGCCGGCGATCGTGCGCGGGTTCCGCTTGGCCGCCCAGCCGTAGTAGAAGCTCGGGTCGCCGGGCCGGACCATGCCGTCGGCCTGCGGCGTCACATGGGGACGGCCGTCGCGGACGAGTTCCGGGCCACCGTTGACGGCCATCTGCGGTACGTGGGCCGGTCGGCCCCGCTGGTCGGTCAGGTGGCCGCTGACGGCGAGGCGGGCGCCCAGGGGGGCCATCGCGCGCAGGGCGGCTGCCTGGGTACCGGTGCCCTGGACCGAGCGGGCGCCGGCCGGGAGCGCACCGCCACGGGGCTCGCGGACCTCGGTCACCCGGCCCTGCCGGTCGAGGACGGCTTCCACGCCGGGGCCGGACGGGGTGCCGGTGCCGTAGTCCGCGGTGAAGGCGACGAGTTCGTCGGTGTCCGTGCAGGTCGTGTCGTGGAGCGGGTGGCTGGTGGGCCGGTCGTCGTGGGTGCCGCCGCAGTTGCGGATGAGGCCGGGGACGCGGTTGATTCCGTCGAGCGCCAGCGCGGTGCCGCCCCTGCTGACCTTGCCGGTCCAGCTGTACCGGTCGACGGCGGCGTGCTGCGCGTCGGCGGTGAACGTGAACACCGGCCGGCCGTTGGTGGACTCGCTCAGCAGCCTTCCGTCGTAGACACCCAGACCTGCCGGGTCGCCGGGCGCGCCGGCGGCGGGGTCGAGCACGAAGAACCCGGCGTTGACTCCCGCAGTCGCGTTCCGGGCCCGGGCGAGCACGCTGGTGGTCTCGCGCCGCTCGATGTCCGGCCCGAAGTCGCCGACGAGGTCGCCGCGGAACTTCTTGGGGTCGATGGTGAGCACCTGAACGCGCCACGGACCGCGGTCGGTCGAGGCGCCGTCCCACCCGGTGAAGACGGCGGAGGCGGTGAAACCCGCGGCCCGCACCCGTGCGAGGAGCGTGTTGGCGGCTGCCTTGTCGGTGTCCAGCCCGATCCGCACCCGGAAGCCGAGGCTGCCGCCGGCGAAGTCGGCCACGGCAGGGGTCGTGACCTCCTCGACGCGAGCGGCGAATCCCTTGCCGGACAGGGCGCCGGCGAGAGCGTCGGCATGCGCCCGGTCGGCCACGGCGGTGGGCGGCGCGTCGGGGTCGGGGTCGTTGCCGCCACCGGGGACGGCGACCTCGACGGTCCAGCCGTCGGCCGGATCGGACTCGCCGCGAACGATCGTGGTCAGGGTGACGCCCGGCTGGAGCGTCTCGACAGTACGTGTCTCGGGAAGGCCGCGCGGGCCGAGCGGCAGCCCGTGGTCCCGATCGGCGGCCGCCGTCGGCCCGCCGACGGTCCCGGCCACGAGGGCTATCGCTGCTACGACTGCGAACTTCCTGGGTCCGAACCGCATATGACACCTCGTCCTTGATCCGTGATGGCGGCCTCACCTAAACACGGGAGCCCATGGCCCGGTAAGCCCTTTCCGGGATCGGATGCGCTTCGAGCCGGGTCCGGTCCGCGACGGTTCCGGCAACGGTCCCGTCCTCGGTCGCCCGCCGCGCCGGACGGGTGCCGGCCGCGTCGGCCGGGAGCGGCCGTCACGCGGGGCAGGGGGCCCGGCCGCCCCGCAGGCGTCCGTCCCGCTCGCCCGCATCGCTCGTATGCTCGGTTCATGACCGATCTTCAGCGCGGACGCCCGACCACCAACTCCATGCGGCGCGCTCTCAAGCGGGCCCGTGACGGGGTCGCTCTCGATGTGACCGAGGCCGCCGTCCTGCTCCAGGCGCGCGGCGACGACCTGACGGACCTCGCCGCGTCCGCCGCCCGGGTGCGGGACGCAGGCCTGGAAGCCGCGGGCCGGCCGGGCGTCATCACGTACTCGCGCAAGGTCTTCATCCCGCTGACCCGGCTGTGCCGCGACAAGTGCCACTACTGCACCTTCGTCACCGTCCCCGGCAAGCTCCGCAAGGCCGGGCACGGGATGTTCCTATCGCCCGACGAGGTGCTGGACATCGCCCGCAAGGGCGCCGCGATGGGCTGCAAGGAAGCGCTGTTCACGCTCGGCGACCGGCCCGAGGACCGCTGGCCGGAGGCGCGGGAGTGGCTGGAGGCCGAGGGTTACGACGACACCCTGGCGTACGTACGGGCCATGGCGATCCGGGTCCTGGAGGAGACCGGACTCCTCCCGCACCTCAACCCCGGCGTGCTGACCTGGACCGATCTGCAGCGGCTCAAGCCCGTCGCCCCCTCCATGGGCATGATGCTGGAGACGACGGCCACCCGTCTGTGGTCCGAGCCGGGCGGCCCGCACCACGGCTCCCCGGACAAGGAGCCCGCGGTGCGACTGCGGGTGCTGGAGGACGCGGGCCGTTCCAACGTCCCGTTCACCACCGGGATCCTGATCGGGATCGGTGAGTCGTACGAGGAGCGCGCCGACTCCCTCTTCGAGCTCCGCAAGACCGCCCGCGCCTACCACGGCATCCAGGAGGTCATCGTCCAGAACTTCCGCGCCAAGCCCGACACGGCGATGCGCGGGATGCCGGACGCCGAACTGGAGGAGCTGGCCGCGGCCATCGCCGTGGCCCGCCACATCCTCGGCCCGTCCGCCCGCATCCAGGCCCCGCCGAACCTCGTCGACGCCGAGTACGCACTGCTCATCGGCGCCGGGATCGACGACTGGGGCGGTGTCTCACCGCTCACCCCGGACCATGTGAACCCCGAACGGCCCTGGCCACACATCGACGAACTCGCCGCGAAGACCGCCGAGTCGGGCTTCTCCCTGCGCGAACGGCTCACCATCTACCCGGAGTTCATCCAGCGCGGCGAGCCGTGGCTCGACCCCCGCCTCCTCCCGCACGTCCGGGCGCTCGCCGACCCGGAGACGGGTCTCGCGAAGGAAGGGACGATCCCGGCCGGGCTGCCCTGGCAGGAGCCCGACGAAGGCTTCAACGCCTCCGGCCGCACCGATCTGCACCGCACCATCGACACCGAGGGCCGCACCGGCGACCGCCGCGACGACTTCGACGAGGTGTACGGGGACTGGGAGGCGCTGCGCGAGGCCGCCGCGCCCGGCATGGTCCCGTCCCGGATCGACACGGATGTGAAGTCCGCGCTGGCCACCGCCGCCGCCGATCCGACGAAACTCACCGACGACGAGGCACTCGCCCTGCTCCACGCCGACGGGCCGGCTCTCGACGCACTGTGCCGGATCGCCGACGAGTTGCGGCGCGACGTGGTCGGCGACGACGTCACCTACATCGTCACGCGGAACATCAACTTCACCAACGTCTGCTACACCGGCTGCCGATTCTGCGCCTTCGCCCAGCGGCGCACGGACGCCGACGCGTACACCCTGTCGCTGGACCAGGTCGCCGACCGGGCCGCACAGGCGTGGGACGTCGGCGCCGTCGAGGTGTGCATGCAGGGCGGTATCCACCCGGACCTGCCCGGCACCGCGTACTTCGACATCGCACGCGCGGTGAAGGAACGCGTGCCCGGCATGCATGTGCACGCCTTCTCGCCGATGGAGGTCGTCAACGGTGCCACCCGCACCGGGATGTCCGTCCGCGACTGGCTGACCGCCGCGAAGGAGGCCGGGCTCGACTCCATCCCCGGCACCGCCGCCGAAATCCTCGACGACGAGGTCCGCTGGGTCCTCACCAAGGGGAAACTGCCGACGGCCACCTGGCTCGACGTCATCAGGACCGCCCACGAGGTGGGGCTGCGATCGTCGTCGACGATGATGTACGGCCACGTCGACCAGCCCCGCCACTGGCTCGGTCATCTGAGGACCCTGGCCCGCCTCCAGCAGGAGACCGGTGGTTTCACGGAGTTCGTGACACTGCCGTTCATCCACACCAACGCCCCCGTCTACCTCGCGGGCATCGCCCGGCCGGGCCCGACCGACCGCGACAACCGGGCCGTCACCGCCATGGCCCGACTCCTCCTGCACCCGCACATCACCAACATCCAGACCAGCTGGGTCAAGCTCGGTACGGAGGGCGCGGCCGAAATGCTGCGTTCGGGCGCGAACGACCTCGGCGGCACGCTGATGGAGGAGACCATCTCCCGGATGGCGGGGTCGAGTTACGGCTCGTACCGGTCGGTCCGGGACCTGGTCGCCATCGCGGAGCTGGCGGGCCGGCCGGCGAAGCCGCGTACGACGCTGTACGGGGAAGTGCCGCAGGAGCGGGTGACGGCCGCCGCCGCCTCGGACGGGCATCTGCCGGAACTGCTGCCGGTCCTGTCGGACTGACCCGTGGTTCCGCTGCGCGAGCACGTTGCGAGCGAGACGTTGCCACGGCCCATGGACGACTGTTGTCCCGCGGTACGGAAATCCCCGGAGATTGCCGTTCAAAAGTGACCGCGAGAGCCACTCCGTACATACCGTTCCGGTCCTCAACCGGCCGTTCCCCGTTCGATTACAGTGCTGCGGAGTCGGAGCTGCGCAGCCGTACGAGGACGGGGAAGGGGCACGGTGAGCACAGGAGCCACAGCTGTCTGGGGCCGTGTCGAACAGCAGGACTTCCGCAGCCGGGTACGTGGCTGTCTGCTGGGCGGTGCCATCGGTGACGCGCTCGGTGCGGCCGTCGCCGGTCTCTCGCTCGAAGAGATCCGCGCGGCCCACGGCGCCGACGCCGTCACCGACTTCGTCCCCGTCCACGGCAGACGGGGCGCGGTCACCGCGGTCACCCAGCTCAACCTGTTCACCGTCGACGGGCTGATCCGCGCCCAGGTCCGCCGCGACACCGGCGCCTGGCACCCGCCCACCGATGTGCACCGTGCCCATCTGCGCTGGGTCGCCACCCAGCACGACTGGGGGCCCGACGAGCGCCGCCAGGAGAACGGCTGGCTCGCCCAGGAGGAGTGGCTGTACGCGCGCCGCGCCCCCACCCGGGAATGTCTCACCGGGTTCGGCGACGCCACGATGGGCACCCTCGACCGGCCCAAGAACCCCACCGCACGCGACTCGGCGGCCCTCACCCGGTCCGCCCCGTTCGGACTGCTGGTCGGGTGGGAGCCGCAGCTCGTCCTCCAGCTGGCCGTCGAATGCGCCGCCCAGACCCACGGTCACCCCACCGCCCTGCTCTCCGCGGGCGCCCTCGCCGTCATGGTGCACGGCCTGGCCCGCGGCGAGACCCTGGACGGCGCCGTGCAGCAGGCCCTCGCGCTGCTCGCCGAGCGTCCCGGCCATCAACAGGTCACCGAGGCGCTCAAGCAGGCCCTCGGCTCCGTACGCCAGGGGATCCCGGGCCCGGCCCTCATCGAGGCGCTGGGCGACACGGACTCCGCGGAGGAGGTGCTGGCCGTCGCTGTGTACTGCGCCCTGGTCGGCGAGGACGTGCGGCACGGGCTGCGGCTCGCGGTGAACCACGGCGGCCCTTCCGCGGCCACCGGGGCCCTGTGCGGGGCCCTCCTCGGCGCGCTGCACGGCGAGACCGCGCTGCCGCCGGCCTGGCTCGCCGAACTGGAGGGCAGGGCCACCCTCCTCGAACTCGCCGACGACTTCGCCATGGAGATGACCCAGGGTCCGGCCCTGCACAGCCCGTCGGCCGCCGCACCGGGCTGGCTGACCCGCTACCCGCGCGGGTGACCACCGCGCCGCGGGCCGACCCGCGGAGCACGTACGAGGGGCGGGGTACGGACACCGCCGTGTCCGTACCCCGCCCCTCGGCTCCGTGCGGGCGGATCAGTCCTTCACGCCCTCCGCGACGGTGGTGTCGCCGGCACCGGCCTGCGCCGGAACCGTCGCGCCGGTCGACGAACCGTCGCCGTCCGTGTTGATCTGCTCGATCAGCGCGTCGCGCTCCGGGGTGTCCTCCGGCTTGATGAAGCCGATCGCGATGTAGAGCACCAGCGAGATCGCCAGCGGCAGCGCCACCTGGTACTGGAGCGCGACATTCGTCTTCACCGAACCGTCGAAGTTGTAGTTGGTGAAGTAGAACGCCAGCAGACCCGCAGCCCAGCTGACGAGCGCCGCCGTCGGACCCGACTTACGGAACCTGCGCAGCAGGCCCAGCATGAACGGGATGGCGATCGGACCCATCAGACCGGCCACCCACTTGATGACGACGGAGATGATGTCCTTGAACGTCGGCGAGTTGATCTGGGTGGCGAGCGCCATCGACAGACCGAGGAAGCCGAGCGTGGACACCCGGGCCGCCAGCAGACCGGTGCGGCTGCTCCAGGTGCGGGCCGCCTTCGAGAGGACCGGGGCGATGTCCCGGGTGAAGACCGCCGCGATGGCGTTGGCGTCCGAGGAGCACATGGCCATCGTGTGCGAGAAGAAGCCGACGACGACCAGACCCAGCAGGCCGTGCGGCAGCAGCTGCTCGGTCATCAGGGCGTAGCTGTCGGAGGCGTCCGGCTTCTGGGCGTGGACCAGCAGCGGGGCGCACCACATCGGGAAGAACAGGACCGTCGGCCAGACCAGCCACAGAATGGCGGAGAGCCGGGCGGAGCGGGTTGCGGAGGCGGCGGAGTCCGTGGCCATGTAGCGCTGGGCCTGGTTCCACATGCCGCCGTTGTACTCGAACGTCTTGATGAAGAGGTATGCCAGCAGGAAGGTCACCGTGTACGGGCCCGCCGTGGGGTCGGTGTGGCCCTCGGGCAGTTTGTCCCAGACCGTCCACAGCGTGCTGATACCGTCCAGCTTGGCCATGGCGGTGACGAGCATCGCGATCCCGGCGAAGAGCTGGATGATGAACTGCCCGAGCTCTGTGAGCGCGTCGGCCCACAGTCCGCCGACCGTGCAGTACACGGCGGTGATGCAGCCGGTGATGAAGATGCCCTGGGTGATCGAGATGCCGGTGAAGACGGAGAGCAGGGTGGCGATGGCCGCCCACTTGGCGCCGACGTCCACGATCTTCAGCAGCAGGCCCGACCAGGCGAGCGCCTGCTGCGTCGGGATGTTGTAGCGGTTCTTGAGGTACTCGAGCGGCGAGGCGACGTGCAGTCGCGAGCGCAGCCGGTTGAGCCGCGGTGCGAAGAGCTGGGCGCCGATGCCGATGCCGATGGCGATCGGCAGCGACCAGGTCACGAACGACGTGACGCCGAACTGGTACGCGATGCCGGCGTACCCGGTGAACATCACCGCGCTGTAGCCGGACATGTGGTGCGAGATGCCGGACAGCCACCACGGCATCTTGCCACCGGCCGTGAAGAAGTCGCTGACGTTGTCCACACGCTTGTGGGACCAGAGTCCGATCGCGATCATCACGCCGAAGTAGCCGATGAGCACGACCCAGTCGAGACTGTTCATGTGCCCCCTCCTGGGGTCCGCCTTATGAACGGGGTTACGCACTTCGTCAGTACGGCCGCCCAGCGGGGCCCCGTGCGGGAGCGGGGACATCGGGGATTGAACCGCTTGTTCGGTACCTCGGTCAAGGTTTTTCGCGATCAGGGATGTGAACGCCAATCAGCAAGTCGAACGATTTTACTTGTTCTTGACGCACGGAGGCGTTGTCGTGAACGTGACGGCGGCCACACGATGAGCGGGCACTTCGTCAGGCTGTGCAGAGCAATCACGAGCACCGGAGAGCGCAGAAAGACCGCACGGGATGCGGGTCCCGTGCGGCCGAGAAGGAGGAGAACTGCCCTTAACGACAGTGGATCAGCGCATCAGCTCGCCGGCGTTGACCAGCAGGGACTGCCCGGTGATCGACCGGGCACGGTCGGAGGCCAGGAACACCGCGGCCTCCGCCACGTCACCGTCCGTGGCCAGCTCGGGCAGTGCCATCCGTTCGGCGAGCCTGCCGAGCACGTCGGCCTCCGGTACGCCCTCGGAGTGCGCGGTGAACCGGACGTACGCCTGCACCGGCGGGCCCCACATCCAGCCGGGCAGCACCGTGTTGACCCGGATCCGGTGCGGGCCGAACTCCCGCGCCATGGAGTACATCGCCGAGGTGAGCGCGCCCTTCGACGCCGCGTACGCCGCCTGCCGCACCTGGGACGGTGCGGCGACCGACGACTGCGTACCGATGACGACCACGGAGCCTCCCCGTTCCTTGAGGCCGGGCAGGCAGGCGCGCGTCATCCGCAGTGTTCCGAGCAGATTGACGTCGATCACCGACTGCCAGGTGGCGAGGTCGGCGTCCTCGACGCCGCCGAAGTAGCTGTCCCAGGCGGCGACATGGACCACCGCGTCGATCCGCCCGAACCGCTCCAACGCCAGCGCGGCGAGTGCCTCGCACTGCGCCTCGTCGGTGATGTCGGTGGCCAGATGGGCGGTGTGTCGGCCCTCGGGATCGATCTCGGCGGCCGACTTGGCGAGCCGCTCCGCGGTGCGCGCCCCGAGGACCGCACGGCCGCCGTCCCGTACCACCGTCTCCGCTATCCGGTGCCCCAGTCCGGCCCCGACCCCGGACACCACGACGGTCTTCCCCGCGAGCAACATCGGTGCCTCCCGGCCCTGGCAGTTTTCCTGACGGGGCGTCAGAGTAGGACGCTGCGGCGGAGTGCGGAAGGGGAATGGCATGAGCGACGAGACACGCAGCGACACGTACGCCGAACTGGCCGCGCTGGGGCCGTACGGAGTCCATCCCGGCCACGCGCTGATCACCATGGTGGAACCGCACCCGGGTCATGAGTACGCGTACAACCGCTGGTACGAAGACGATCACTACTACGCGGGCGCGATGGCGATGCCCTGGATGTTCGCCGGGCGGCGCTGGGTGGCCACCCGGGAGCTCCAGGAGCTGCGCTACCCGGAGAAGTCCGCGGTCGCGCAGCCGGTCGGCGCCGGGTGCTACCTGTCCACGTACTGGGTGACGGACGGGCGCTACGACGATCACATGAAGTGGACCGTCGGGATCAACAAGCGGCTGAACCGGGACGGCCGGGTCTACCAGGACCGCACCCATGTGTTCACCGCGTTCCAGGACCACGAGGTGACGGTCTACCGGGACGGCGCCGCGGGCCCCAGGGACTATCACGCACTCGACCACCCGTACCGCGGACTGGTGCTCCAGGTGATCGACGCCGAAGGCGCCGGGCAGCGGGCCGAGATGCTGGAGTGGCTGCGCTCCCGGCATCTGCCGAAGCGGCTCAGCGGCTCGCCGGCGGCGATGGTGACCGTCTTCCGCCCGACGCCGCTGCCGGGCGACCGGATGACCTATGTGAAGCAGGTCGAGGGCGTCGACACCCGGCTGACCCTGCTCTGGTTCCTCCAGGAGGACCCACGGGACTGCTGGGCGGAGCATTTCACCGGGCTCGACGCGGCGGTCGCGGAATCCGGCCTGGGCCGGGTCGAGCTGGTGGCGCCGTTCATTCCGACCGTGCCCGGCACCGACCGGTATGTGGATCAACTGCGTTGACCGGATCTGCTGGAGGAGCCCCCTCGGCCGGGACGGCGGACCAGTCGAGAGGGCTTCCGGCGGCACCGGTATCGGTGCCGCACCCCGGTCTGTGGAAGGGCATCGGTCAGGCGTCGACGGAGCCCTTGGCGATGTCGGAGACGAAGGCGTTCCACGCACCGGGCACGAAGGTGATCGAGGGGCCCTCGGGGGCCTTCGAGTCACGCACCGCGATCGCCTGGGCGAGAGGGGACTTGACCTCGACGCAAGCGCCGTTGCCCCCGGAATACGACGACTTCGTCCAATTGTCCGTAGCACCCTGACGAATGGCCATGTTCACTCCGGTTCAGAGAGTTGTGTGAGAGGTGCCAACCGCAAAACCTGTTGGCGTGATCGACGCTACTCGCCAACATCGTTGCGTGAAGGGGCCGTTCACTCGACCGGATGGCATATTCCATTCGGGCCTTCCACTTTGAGGTGGCGACGGTGTACCGTGCCGTCGCCCCACCCGTAACATCACTCCTTTTCCCGCATAACGGACTTTGCGGAATACCGGCTCCGAGCTGCCGCCGGCTGCTGTTCGGCCGGCATTCGGCCGGTGTTCGTCCTGCGTTCGGCCACCGCTCAGTCGGTGCTCAACCGGGCGTACTTCTTTGCGATGTCGGCGATGAAGTGCCGGGTCTGCTCCACATTCAGCGCCTGCGCACGCAAGTGCTCGTACATGACGCTGTATCGCTGCACATCATTCGCTTTCTCCAGATAGAGATCGCTGGTGACACCCTCGATATAGACCACGCTGGAGTCCGCGGCGTCCGGGAATTCCAGAATGGCGTACTGCCCGTTGATGCCCGGATGCGCACCCATCTCGAAAGGCAGCACCTGCACGGTCACATGCGGCAGGTGCGACAGATCGACGAGCTGCTCCAGCTGCTCGATCATCACCTGCCGTCCACCGACCTGCCGGCTCAGCGCGGCCTCGTCGATGACCGCCCAGAGCCGCAGCGGGTGCTCCTGGTCGGTGATCCGGTCCTGGCGCCGCGCCCGGACGCTCACGCGCTTGTCGATGTCGTTCGGCGGCGCCTCCGGAAGCGCGCCGTTGATCAGCGCCTCGGCGTAGCTCCGGGTCTGCAACAGGCCCGGGACGACCTGGGGTTCGTACACCCGCAGCGACTCGGCATCGGTCTCCAGGCCGATGTAGACGCTGTACGGGATGTCGCCGAAGGCGTGCCACCAGCCCTGCTGGCGGGAGTCCTTGGCCATCTGCATGAGCGAGTCGACGATCCGGTGGTCCTCGACCTCGTACACCCCGCAGAGATCGCGGACGTCGCGCTGACTGATGGACCGACGGCCGTTCTCCAGGCGGCTGATCTTCGACTGCGAGACCAGCAGCCGCTCCGCCACCTCCTCGGCCGTCATGCCCTTGAGTTCGCGCAGGCGGCGCAATTCCTGACCCAACCGGCGTCGCCTGACGGTGGGATTGACGTTGGTCGGCACGGAAACGGCACCTCCGGCTGTGTAGCTGTGCGTATCTACTGCTCAGCAGATTGCCACCCATGGGTCGGGTCGCGCTGGGAAATGGCCACACGCAGGCGCGCGGGGCAGCCGGTGGACCGGCTGCCCCGCGCGTGGTGCGGCTCCCGAACCGGGTCTTGGGGACGTCGGCGCGGCGGTATTCGGTTGTCCCGTCGGTGCGGTGCGGTCCGCTGCCCTAGTGGGCCGCGGTGTGCACCATGCTGTCGCGGCGTGACTGCGACTGCACTTGCGGTTGCAACGGCGCTCCCGCCACCTGGTTGCGGCGCGGCTGTGCGACCGCCCCGTTCTGGACGTCCATCACGGCGTGCGCCACGAGGCCGCCCATCGGGTCGTGTCTGATCAGATCCCGGAGCCGGGAGCGCGATGAGCGCCCCTCGTTCCCGGGGTAGAGGTGCTTGCCGAGTCCGACCGCGTGGGCCAGTGCGGCGAGCGCCGCGGTCCGCGGGTCCGGCGGTACGCCGGTGCGGATCGCACTGTCCAGCCGGGATCTGATCTCCCGGCTGATTGCCGTGTCCGTCGCCTGGTAGCGAGTCGTCGGCAGCACCCCGCACATCTGTCCCGCCACGGCATGCACCATGCCGCAACGCTCCAGATGCGAGAGATAGGTCTGACGCAACCCCAGCCGGGGCCCGCCAATCCAGTGGACGGCCCGGACCGGGCTGCCGCGTCGGCGCAGCAGTTCCAGTGCGGAGTCCAGTGTCGGATCTCCTGTCGGCCGTGGCATCACCACGGCGATACGATCCCCGTCAGGGGCTATCCGTCCTGCCAGAGCCAGCTCCACTAGCTGAGCTCCGGCGAGGCCGAGGTCGAGCGACTGCGGCTGCGCTGTGGTACCCGTGGTCGGGTCCAGAGCGAGCAGCAGAAGCTCCTCCGGAATTGTTCTGCGGCTCCTGCCCATCCATGCCTCCCCGCGTGGATGAATGACAGGGTGACCCCTCTCACATTGGTCTGTCGAGAGCGCCTGGGTACTTCGTACGGGAACCAGTAGGTATGTCGTTCTCGTCTAGCAGCCCGGCCGAGGGTTCACACAGGACACTGGTAGCTGGTTCGGACAGTGCGGGGGCGTCCCCGCGGCGCATGGAGGAGGCATCGGTGGCGGGCGAGTCCCCCGACAGGTCGGAGCAGCAGAAGTCGTCGGGCGCGGCTCGGAGCGAACGCGATCCGCGGCTGACCGTCTTCCGTGAAGCGGCAGCCGCGGCGGCGGATGCCGGAACCGCGACGGGAACCGGCGGCAATCCGGATACGGCAACGGCGGTGTTCCGTACGAAGCCTGCGGAGGCCGGTGAGGACGAGGGACAGGACTCTCGCGACGGCCTCGGCAGGAGCCTCGACGGTTCGAGGAACGGCTCCCGCGGTCCCGAGAGGACCGAGAAGGCCCCTGAGGCCCCGGAGACGGCCTCCGCGCCGGAGGAGCCGGAGGAGTCCGAGGAGGGCGCCCGGGCCGCGGAGACGGCCGGGTCGGCCGACGGGGCGGGAACCGGGACCGCACCCGAGGAGAGCGACGCGCGGTTGCGTGCCGCGGTCGCCGCGTGGGTGGGGAAGGGCACCGCCGGCGCGAAGACGGCCGAGCAGGACGAGAAGGGCGAGAAGTCCGACACGGTCGCGGTCACCGAGAGTGACGACGTCACGGGGAGCGACACCCCCGAGCCCGTCGACGAGGCGGGTGACAGCGGGACGACGTCGGTCGGCGCGACCGGGGACGCGCAGGACGAGCCGGTCGCGTCGGGCGCAGCCGATGCCGGCGCCGAGGACGAGGACGACGCCGACGAGGCGCGTGCTGAGGGTGCCGGGAAGCCTTCGGCGTCCGACGACGCCGAAGCAGCGGACGAGGGTCCGGGCGAGAACGCGGACGAGGCCGAGGAATCCGACGGCGCTGCCGACGAGGCCCGGGTCCCCGGTGCCCCCGAGGGCGCGGAGAGCGTCAAGGCGGCCGATGCCGCCGAGACGTCCGAGCCCGCCGAGTCTGCCGGGCCCGCCGAGGAAAGGCGCACAGTCGATCAGCCCACGGCTGTCTTCAGGACGGTCCGGCCGGACCGGGTCGACCAGCCGACGACCGCGCTGAAGATCACCCCGCCCGCGTCGAAGCCGGGGCAGAAGCCTCAGCAGAAGCCGGAGGCCGAGCCCGGGAGTGCCGCCGAGCGCACCAGCCAGTTCGTGCCGCTGCGCCGTGACGAAGCGCGGCCCGCCCCCGCCGTCCGCAAGCCCGAGACACCCGCAGCCGCACCCGTGCCGGCCGCCGCCCCCTCGCTCAGCGGCGCCGAGCGGACCCGGCAGCAGCCGATGCCGCCCCGGCCGCCGCTCGACCTGCTGGCCGAGCTGACGAACACGCCTCCGCCGCCGGAGACGCCCGTCCGTACGGCCGTGCGCCGGGTCAAGATCTGGACCCCGCTCGTGCTCCTCCTGCTGATCGTCTTTGCGATCGTGCAGGCGGCGCGCCCGCTGCCGACGCCCGAGCTCCGGCTGACGGCGCAGCCGACGTACACCTTCGAAGGCGGCAAGCCGTCACTGCCGTGGCCGAACGAGGGCCAGGGCTACATGGCGGCGACCGGCCTCGGCACGGTGGACTCGTTCGGCGAGCAGAAGGCTGTGCCGATCGGCAGTGTGGCCAAGGCGATGACCGCGTACGTCGTGCTCAAGGACCACCCGCTGAAGAAGGGCCAGGCCGGTCCGTCCATCACGGTCGACGCCAAGGGGGAGTCGGACGGCAAGCTGGACGCCGCGGGCGAGTCGACGCTCAACACCGTGAAGGCGGGGGACAAGCTCACCGAGCAGGAGGCCCTCTCGGCCATAATGATCCCGTCCGCGAACAACATCGCGCGGCTGCTGGCGCGTTGGGACGCGGGTTCCGAGAAGGCGTTCGTCAAGAAGATGAACGACACCGCCAAGTCGCTCGGCATGAAGAACACCACGTACACCGACCCGTCCGGACTCACCGCGACCACGGTGAGTTCGGCCGAGGACCAGGTGAAGCTCGGCCAGAAGCTGGTGGAGATCCCGGCGCTGATGGCGATCACCAAGCTGCCGTCGTGGACCGACCCGTCGGGCAAGAACTGGCGGAACTACAACACCCTCGTTCCGTACAACGGCGCCCTCGGCATCAAGACCGGCTCCACGAGCAAGGCGGGCGGCAACCTGCTCTTCGCCGCGCACAAGATGGTCGGCGACACCGACCAGCTGATCGTCGGCGCGGTGCTGGGCCAGCACAAGGCGCCCATCATCGACACGGTCAACGCGGTCAGCAAGGACGTGATGGTCGCGACCGAGGACCTGCTGAAGAGCGGGAAGGTGGTCAAGAAGGGCGATGTCGTCGGCGCGGTCGACGACGGGTTCGGCGGTACCACCCCGGTCGTCGCGACCGAGGACGTGGCGGCGGTCGGCTGGCCCGGTCTGACGGTCAAGCTCGAACTGACCGACGACGGGAAGATGCTCCCGCACTCGGCGGCCGCCGGAACCCACGTCGGCACGCTCACCGTCGGCGAGGGCTCCAGTCAGGTGAAGGTGGCGGTGGCGCTGCAGAGCGATCTGACGGACCCGTCCTTCGGCGAGAAGCTGACCCGAATCAGCTGACGCGGACGGGGGAGGGGGTGCCGTTCCGCGGCATCCCCTCCCCCTTTTTTCGGTGCCGTACCGGCACCGCCTTCCCCTTTGCGTACGTGTTAGCGTCCCCGGACAACCGGGGAGCGCCGGACGGCGTCCTCACAGGTGGTACGGAGACGGGGAACGGGGCCGGCGGAGACGGGGAGAAGCCGTAGTGACCACCGCGGAGCCGAGACCCGGCCGTGAGGCGGCCGGGAACAGCGATGTGCGAGGCGACGTGACGAGCGGCAGTGGTGGCAGCATGAATGTCCGGCTGCCCGCCCCGCGTACCCCGGAACCGCGGGCCGCGGCGCCGAAGCCGCCTGCGCCGACCCGCAGTCGGCAGGGCCGCGCCCGGCAGCTGCTGCGCCACCCCGTCACCGTTGCGACGGCGGCCGCCGCGGTTACCCACATCCTCTGGTTCTTGTTCTTCGCGAACAGTGGCGGCGACCTCGCGGCCCAGGACGCCTGGGCCGAGTTCGTCGGCCGGCATCCCGGTACCGCGTACAACCTCGCCTGGTACGGGGGCATGCACCCCGTCTCGTACAGCGTGGTCTCGCCGTATCTGATGTCCGTGCTCGGCGTCCGTACGACGATGATGATCGCCGGGACGGTGTCGGCGGGACTTACCGCGTTGATCGTGGTGCGGGTCCGGGCCGTACGCAACCCGCTCGCCTGCTCGCTCGCCGGAGTGTTCGCGTATCTGTGCAACGCGCTGTCCGGGCGGGTGACGTTCGGGCTCGGAATGATGTTCGCGCTGGGCGCGGTGGCCGCGGTGTTCTGCTGGCCGTACCGGTGGCGCCACAAGCGCTGGGCGAAGGCGGCCGTCGCCGCGCCGCTCGCCGGGCTGGCCACGGCGGGCAGCCCCGTCGCGGGGCTGTTCCTCGGTGTGGTGGCCGCCGCGCTGTTCCTGAACAAGCGGCGCCCCGGCGCGTACGCGCTGGGCCTGGCGCCGGTCGTCGTCGTCGCGCTGTCGGCGTGGCTGTTCCCGTTCTCCGGTACGCAGCCGATGTCGCTCGCGACGCTGTCCCTGCCGTTCGTCTTCGCCGTTCTCGTCCTCGTCCTCGTGCCGAACGAGTGGCGCACGGTCCGCACCGCTGCCGCCGTCTACGGGGCCGGGACGCTGCTGACCTATGTGGTCGACTCGCAGATCGGCTCGAACGTCACTCGGATGGCGATGCTGTTCGCCGGAGTGGTGCTGCTCGCCGCGCTGCCGTACACCGTGCCGCGTTCGCGGCGCTGGTACGCACTGATCCTGGCATTCGCCGGCATGAACATCTGGATCGGCGTCAAGGGCGTCGACGACATCGTCCGTACCGCCCCCGCCGCCTCCTGGACGCGAGAACTGGCCCCGCTGGTCAACGAGCTCCAGGAGGTCGGCGCGGAACGCGGCAGGGTCGAGGTGGTGCCCGCCAGCAGCCACCGCGAGGCGTCCGCGCTCGCCCCGTACGTCAATCTGGCCCGCGGCTGGAACCGGCAGGCCGACATGGAGCGCAACCCGCTCTTCTACGACGACACGCTGGACCCCGTGAACTACCGCCAGTGGCTCGACCGCTGGGCGGTGCACTACGTGGTGCTGCCCAAGGGGGAGCCGGACTCCACCGGCGCGGTACAGGAGGCGGCGCTGGTCCAGAAGGGCCAGCCGTATCTGAAGGCCATCTGGTCCGACTCCAACTGGCAGCTCTTCGCGGTCGACAGCCCGGTGCCGCTGGCCGACCCGCCGGCGACGGTGGACCGGGCCGGTGCGGGTGAGCTGACCATCCATGTGAAGCGGGCGGGCCGGGTGCTGATCCGGATCCCGTACTCGCGCTGGCTCGCCCTGGTCGACGGCGACGGCAAGAGCGTGGAGCGGCCGCAGGAGACCGAGGAGTCCAAGCGGCGCGCGGACCAGGACAGCCCGCGGACCTTCGTCAACACGAACGGTTGCCTGCTCAAGGTGGACGAGGACGAGGACGGCGACGAGTGGACGGAACTGCTCGCGCCGCGCCCCGGGGTGTACCGGCTGGCGGCCCCGTACCAGCTGTCACCCGGTACACCGTGCCCGGAGGAGCTGCGCTGAGGAGGGCGCCGACAGGGAGCCGCGGACAAGGAGAGAGCGAGCAAATCGTGCAGGGTCTCTCCCTCCGGGGGCGTAGCCCTGGCATGGTGTGCTGCCATGAGGTGCCAACGGTGCGGCAGTGAACAGCGAGGTGTGCTGCCGGGATTGGTCTGTCCGGACTGCGGATCGGTGGCCCGCACGGTCGGCGGGGACGGTTCCTGGATCGCCCGTGAGACGTTCGCGGGCCGGGTCTCCACGCTGCCACGGAGCAGAAAGGCCCTGCTGGTGGCCGGAGTCGTGGTGGTGGCCGGCTCGCTGGTCACCGGCGCCTCGCTGCTCGCTTCGGGCGGCGACGACAGCGGCCGCCGTACGGGAGCGGTGGGGCGCGTGGGTGTCCCGCCGGACGGCATCGGGGGCGGCGCCCCGACCCGGATCGGCCCGTCCGGAACGGAGAGTCCGGACCCGGCGCCCGCCTCCTCGAATTCGTCGTCACCACCGTCGCCTCGGCACCCGGTACCCAGCCCGTCCCGTACCTCCGAATTCCCATCGGGCAAGGGTGGTTACACGTACACCGCCTGGGCCGGGCCGGGCTGCTCGACGGGCGAGTACCACGAGCACGGCCGGTTCGAGGACGGTGACGACGGCTGGTACACGGTCGACTCCGGCGGCTACCGGGGCAGTACGTGCGACGGGCGGTTCAGTGCCGTGCCGATGTCGGGCAGCACGACCCAGGACCGGGGCAACACCGCCACCTGGTCCTGGCACCTGGGCGGCGGCTACCGCGAGTGCGCGCTGACCGTCTTCGTGCCGGACAGTGGCCGCGACCGCGATGTGGCGGGGAACCCCACCGTGTACCGGGTGCTCTCGAATCCGGACGACGCGGACTCCGCGTACACGGGCTTCGCCGTACGCCAGACCGTGCACCGCGGCACCCCCGTCGATGTGAGCAGTTACCCGGTCAAGGGCAACACGTTCGCGGTGCAGCTGATCGACCGGGGGCGCGACTGGGGCGACGCGGAACTGGTGGGCGCGCATCACGCCGCGGCGCAGTTGAGGGTGAACTGCCGCTGAGGCCGACTGCCGAGGTGTCGAGCGGAACGGCAGGCATCCATCCGACTCGGGAGCCATAGTGGACGCATGAGCCTGACCACCGACGGAGAGCCGCCCGGCCCTGTACGGTTCCACCTTTTGTGCGATCGCCGGGGTTGCCAGGCGCGGACCGTGTTCGACATGGTCATCGCGGACCCGCCGCCGGACATCGAGTCCGACCTGTTCGGCCACGTCCTCCACAGCGCGACCACTGCCTCCCCGTACATCGAGGAGCTCGGCTGGAAGTACGTCCAGCAGGAGGGCTACTGGTGCCCGAGCTGCGCCGCCCCGGGCCGTCGGCCGAGACCGAGGGGCGTCACGTCGTCCTGAGGGGCACAGCGCATCGCGGCACGGTTCGGCGACCACCGAAGAGTCCTGCCTCTAGCGTCGGACCATGACGACGACGACCGGCTCCACCTCCGGCACCGCACCCGACTCCACCCCGGCGACCGACGACCGCGACCCCGCCGGGGTCGTCGCGGACATGGTCGACCACGTGCTGGCCCTCGCCGCGACCTGGACGGCCTGGGACGGGCGCCCCATCCCCGCCGACGACCGCGTCCACACCCCGCACAAGGCGATCCGCCGCGTCGCCGACCATCTGGTCGACCACCTTGCCGAGATGGAGGCGCGGCTGGTGGGGGAGGAGACGCAGCCGGACCACTGGCACGCCTCGGCGGCCACCACCGAGGCGGACCTCGCCCCGTTCACCGGGGCCGATCTCGACGAGGCCCGCAGCCGGCTGACCCGACTGGCCAGGATCTGGGTGAACCGCCTCGACGCGCTGACGCCCGAGCAGCTGGACCGTTCTCCCGGTGTCGGCTGGACGTTCCGCCAACTCGCCTTCCACATGGCGGAGTCGACCTATTACGCGGAGGCCGTAGGAGACCTCACACCCGACCGCATGCCCGAGCGCGCCGAACGGACCCCGACACCATGACCGACCACGCCGCCTTCACGGCGTTCACTTCCCTGCACCGTGCGACGACCGCGTCACCGTTGCTGCTCCCCAACGCCTGGGACCACGCCTCGGCGACGGCCCTGTGCGAGCAGGGCTTCCCCGCCGTCGGCACCACAAGCCTCGCGGTGGCCGCGGCGGCCGGACTGCCCGACGGTACGGGAGCGACCCGCCCGGAGACCGTGCTTCTGGCCCGGCGACTGGGCGCCGGGCCGTACCTGCTCTCGGTGGACGCCGAAGGCGGGTTCAGCGACGACCCGGCCGAGGTGGCCGAGCTGGCCCGTGAGCTGGCGGCGGCAGGAGCGGTCGGTATCAACCTGGAGGACGGCAGAGGCGACGGCACCCTCACCCCGGTGGAGCTGCACGCGGCGAAGATCGCGGCGGTGAAGGCCGCCGTCCCGCATCTCTTCGTGAACGCCCGCACCGACACGCACTGGCTCGGCGGCCGGGAGGCAGCGGTGGCCGGAACGACGGGCCGGCTCGATGCGTATCAACAGGCGGGCGCGGATGGCGTGTTCGTCCCCGGCCTGACCGACCCCACCGCGATCGCCGCCCTGGTGAAGAGCCTGGAGGCGCCCCTCAACATCCTCTACTCCCCGTCCGGGCCCACGGTCGCCCAGCTCGGCGAACTGGGGGTGCGCAGGGTGAGTCTCGGCTCGCTGCTGTACCGGGCGGCGCTGGGGGAGGCGATGGCCGTGGCGGCGAACATCCGGTCGGGCCGGCTGGTGGACGGGGACGTACCGACGTACGCCCAGGTGCAGAACCTGAGCGTACGTGGGCACGACCCGGGCCCGGGCTCGCGCTGAGCCCGGGCGATCAGTTGGCGAAAACGTCGCCGAAGTAGGAGATCCCGGCAGGCCCGCCGACCGATCCCGGGCCGAAGGCCGTCGATCCGGTCGCCGTGATGCCGCTGGTCCCCGTCTTGAACAGCCAGACCGAACCGACGCCGTTGTTCTCAGCGGAAGCACCGGCCACCAGTTCCGCGCGGCCGTCGTTGTTGCTGTCCGTGACCCATACGGAGCCGCCGAACTCGTCACGGGCCTCGGCGGCGCCCGGGACCCCCGCCGTGTCCTGGGAGAAGCTCTTCGAGCCGGTGCCGGTCAGTCCCTTGGCCGAGCCGCGCAGCACGGTGACCGAGCCGGCCGACTGCTTGGATCCGAGGGCTTCGCCCGAGGCGCCGACGGCGACATCGGCGTACCCGTCGCCGTTGGTGTCACCCGCGGACACGCTCCACCCGAAGCGGTCGTTCTTCTCGGCGGTGCCCGGGACCGAGGCGGTGTCCTGGGTGATCCGGACAGGGGTCCGGGTGGACAGTCCGGAGGCGCTTCCGTACGTCACGGTGACCGCACCGCCCGGACCGCCGTTCGGCTCCTCGGCGGACTTCTCCATGAAGTTGCCGGTGATGATGTCCCCGTAACCGTCCTTGTCGACGTCGGCGATGGCCGCCGCGTAGCCGCCCGCGAGCTTGCTCGACGCCTTGAGGCCGGTGGAGCTGCCCTTGTAGAGGACGCTGCGGGTGGCGTACACGTTGCCGCTCTCCTGCTGGCCCATGACGAGGAGGTCGGCCGCACCGTCCCCGTTGACGTTGCCGGCGACGAGCTTGTCCGGGTAGATGCCGGTGGCGGCGGTGGTGTCGATGCCGACGAGGGCAGCGGCATTGCCGGTACGGGAGATGGGGCCCTTGAAGATGTTCAGGCTCGGGGTGGAGTTGTTGCCGGCGGCGAGGTCGGTGTGTCCGTCGCCGTCGAAGTCGCCGGCCGCCAGGGCCCAGCCGAGTTCGTTCCGGTACTTGGGCAGCGGGGACGCGATGTCGGTGCCGGTCGTGAGGCCGGTCGCCCCGCCCCAGATGACGGTGAGGACACCGAACGAGTCGGTGGAGCCGATCCGCTCGGAGTGCACGCCGACCACGAGGTCGGTGTACCCGTCGCCGTCGAGGTCGCCCGTGGTGAGCCGGTCACCGATGTAGTCACCGGCCTCCGGAGTACCGGGGATGCCCGTGGTGGCCTGGCTGATGACCTTGTGCTTGGACTTGTCGAGGCCGCTCTTGGTGCCGTAGACGACCGTGACGTAACCGGCCCCTTCCCTGCCCGAGATCTTGCCGATGGGCGCGGCTATGACGAGGTCGCGGTAACCGTCGCCGTTGAAGTCGCCCTGCAGCCCGGAAGGCGCGGCGGAGGCGCTGCCCGCGTCGGCGACGAGCAGCGCGCCGGTGAGCGCGGCCGCGGCGGCGGTAGCGGTGACGATACGGAGGCTCTGGTGCATGCGGGTCTTCTTCTCCTGCGGCAGGCCCGATGCCGGTGGTACGGCATCGGAATTCGATTGATCGGTCGGCGCCGGTGCACGTGTGGACAGGCGTTCAGGCGCGTGCGCGTGCACTCACGTCGCTCGGTGCAGATGAGGACTGCTGGAGGGCCTCCAGGGTTGTACGGGACAGGTGTGCCGTCACGTATCCCTCAGCCGGGCATCCCTCAGCCGGCCGGAACCCGCCACCTCGGCGCGGCGCGACTGTCCGTCCGTGGCGTGAGCCGCTACCGGGGCTCGCGGTCTTCGATCCCCTCGGTCGCCCGTGCACGGTCGGCGCGGTGCGCACGGGAGCCGTGCACGTCGAGCACGGCCTGGAACTGTTTGCCCGCCTCGCGGACGCGGCCTGCCGCCAGGTAGGCGCGGCCCAGGCGGCTACGGATGTCCATCTCCAGCCAGTCGTAGCTGGGTTCGGTGAGCGGGGACAGCAACTGGAGCTGTACGAGGGCCTGATGATGGAGGGCCATGGCCGCGCTCAGGTTTCCCTCGCCCTGCTCCGCCGTGCCCAGCCGGGTCAGGCTGCGCGCGCAGAGGAAGATGTCCCCGGCCTGCTCGACCAGGTGGACCGCCTCGCGGAGCGAGCTCTTGGCCTCACCGTAGTGGCCGAGGCGGAGGTGGACGTCGGCCGCACAGCTCAAGGGTCTGCCGAGCATGCGCGGCCTGCCGTCCGTCTCGGCATGGGCGTAGGCGTCGGCGAAGCAGGCCAGCGCCTCCTCGTTCCGTTTCCCGAAATAGTGGGCGAGGCCGAGGATGACGAGTGCCATCGAGGCGACCCAGTCCCTGCGCAGTCGCTTGGCCAGGTCCACCGCTGCGGTGACATGGCGAATCGCCCGGTCGCCCTCGCCCACACTCAGGTCGAGAGCACCCAGCCCGGCGTGGGTCCGGGCCTCTTCGCACGGGTAGGGGCGGCGCCGGCCGAGGTCCAGTGCCTCGGTGAAGCAGGTGCGCGCCTGCGCGTACCTGCGTTGGTGTACGGCGGTGTAGCCCAAGCAGTTCCGCAGTGCGAGGGCCATCCGCTCGTCGGTGGCCCCGTCCACGTGGTCGAGCGCGATCTCAAGAGCCGTCTGGCACTCGTGGTAGCGGCCCTGCCGTACGAAGTAGTCGACCAGCGCCTCGGCAATCCAGCAGGCGTAGTCGGCCTCGCCGAGGGCCGCGGCGTGTCCGACGACGTCGGCGAGCTCGCCACCGGCCGCGTCCAGCCAGGCCTCCGCCTCCTGCCAGGTCGTGAACGGTGCTCCATCGGGCCGAGGTCCGGTGGGGAAGCCGCGGGAACCCCAGTCACTGGCGATCCGGGCCGCGTCCAGGTGAAGGCGGAGCGCGGCTGTGCGCGCGGCGGCGGCTTCGTCGGGCGCTGCTTCCGCGAGATGTCGTGCGTGCATGCGAACCAGGTCGTGCAATCGGTAGCGGCCCGGACGCGGCTGCTGCAGAAGACTCGTGTCGACCAGGCTTTCCAGGATCTGCTCGGTGGCGTGGGACGGCCCATGGAGCATGGCCGCCGCCGTCAGCACGTCGAACTCGACCGTCGGCGCCAGGCCCAGGGCGCGGAAGACGCGCTGCTGCTCGGGTGCGAGATGTTCGTACGACAGGCTGAAGGCCGCCTCCACGCTGCGATCCCCGACGCTCAGTTCGCCGAGCCGGTGCTCATCGCCCGCCATACGGCCCGCCAGGTACCCCACCGTCCAGGTGCTGCGGTTCTGCAGCCGCGACCCGGCGATGCGCAGTGCCAGCGGCAGCCCGTCGCAGAGCCCGACCAGCTGCTGCGTCGCCTCCGGCTCTCGGCCCGCGCGCTCCTCTCCGATGATGTGCGCGAGCAGGGACACCGCGTCCCCGCTGTCCAGGGGCTCCAGGGTGACCCGTCGGTCGGCGTCCACTTCGGCCAGCCGCCGTCGGCCGGCCACCAGCACCCTGCTTCCCGCTCCGGCCGGCAGCAGCGGTCGTATCTGGTCGGCGTCCAAGGCGTCGTCCAGCACGAGGAGCAGTCGCAGCGGGCTGGTTGCCGCACGCCAGACGGCGGTGAGCTCCTCGAGGTCGCTCGGCAACTCGCCTTTGGCTGCGCCGAGCGAGCGGAGCAGTCGCTGCAGAGCCTGCTCCGGCGATTGGCGGCGCTGTCTGCTGTGCGCGCGCAGGTCCACGAAGAGGCAGCCGTCCGGGTAATGGGCGCTGAGCTCCCGGGCCGCGCGCACGACGAGCGCGGTCTTGCCGACCCCGGCCGTACCGTCCACCGTCACGATCGATACGGATCCGGGCGCGGAAGGCGCGATCAGCTGCGCCAGCTCGGCCTCCCGCCCGATCAGGCGACCGGCGTCGCCCGGCAGTTCATTGACAGTGCGGCGGAGCCGGGGCCGGGTGGAAGGAGCGGCGGAGCGCGCCGTGGCCGGACCGAGGAGGCGTTCGTCGTCCCGGCGCAGCACCGCTTCATGTACGCGACGGAGCTCATCGCCGGGATCGACCCCGAGCTCGTCGCGCAGCCGCTCGCACGTGTCCTGATAGACGGTCAGTGCCTCCGCCTGACGTTCGCTGCCGTACAGGGCGCGCATGCGCAACGCCACCAGCGACTCGTCGTACGGACTGGACGCCGACAGGGCGGCGAGGCCGTCCAGGGCATCGGGGTATCGGCCGAGCAGAACCAGGCACTCGAGCCGTTCCACTCGAACCCTGAGTAGGCGCTCCAGCAGCCGCTGCCGTTCGACGTCGGCGAATGGTCCGGGCAGCCCGGCCAGCGGCTCGCCGTCGAACAGGGCGAGTGCGGCCGACAACCGGTCCACCGCGGTGGCCGGATCGCCGGACGCCTTCGCGCGCCGAGCGCCGTCGATGTGCTCGGCCAGGTCTGCCGCATCGAGCTGGACACCGTCGGCGACGAGGCGGTACCCGCCCCCTTCCCCGCGGATCAACGAATCCGCCGGCCCGGTGCCCTCCGCGTCGAGCACCCGCCGCAACTCGTAGATGTAGCTGGGCAGCACCTTGCGGCCGGTCTTCGGTGGCTCGGCCCCCCAGATCCCGTCGAGCAACTGCTCGTGGCTCACCAGGAAGCCCGGACGCAACGCCAGCGCGGTCAGCACGGCCTGTCGCCGGACGGGCCCCAGGGGCAGCTGCGCCCCGCCACGCCAGGCCCGCACCGGCCCGAGCACGGCAAGCCGGAGCCGTCGACAAGAACCCGCGCCCACCCGAAGCCTCCGCTCCGCTCCGCGCATCATCAGAATTTCATTCGCATTGCAGCGTGTGCCGCCATGGTTTGCAAGTGCCCATCGAAACCCCGGGGTTCAACCGCAGGGGAGCACCGGAGGGCGCGCTGTGCCGGGCGGCGGCCGTTGGCGGGGGAAATGGCCGCCGCCCCCCGAGGAAGGAACACGGACGTGACCGTCATCGACAGGTCTCTCACGAGGTTGCTGAAACAGCGGAGGCTCTTCCTCACGCGCGAGCGGAGCGATGCCGCGGAAATCGTGTACGTATGCGTGGACGACGGGCTCCCCGGTGGCTATCCGGTCGGCTACGTCATCCCGTCCCGTGCGGGGACCTGGTTCGCGTACGCCCGAGCCCGTCCCGGCCGCGTCTTCGCCAACGACCAGGTGGACGCCGGACTGCTGAGTGTCGAGGAGGCCGTGCGCGCCGTCCTCGATCACGCCCGCTACGGGGACGTCCTGTTCGCCCTGGAACAGCGAGCCGGCTCAGGCGCCACGTACACCGCCGAGGTGCACCGGGCCCACGCCACCTGGCTCGCCACGCTCGCCGAGCCCGAAGGCATCACTCACCTCGGCAACGGCAGGGTCCGCTTCACCGGCCCCGCCGTCGCGTATCTGCGCGGTCTTCCGGAACGCCTCGGCTGCCACGTGGACGACGAGGACCGGATCCGGCTGGCGGGGGAGTCGTACCGGTTGGTCCGCGAGACCCGGCACACCGGCGAAGCACGCCCTGACGGAGGAACGGGCTGACCGAGGCCGAGTTGGTGGCCGCGGCCCCGGCCGCGGGGTGGCGGGGGTCTCGGACATTGCATGCGGAGCTGTCCAAGAACTCCGGGCCGGCCGCGCGAGGCCGCAGGGGTCCGCCGGGTTCCGGCTCGGTGAGCGACCTGGCCGGCTAGTCGTTGACGCAGGTGTTGCCCGCCGCAGGATTGAGCACTCCGATGACGTTCACCGTGTTGCCGCACACGTTGACGGGGATGTCCACCGGGGCCTGTACGACGTTGCCGGACAGCAGACCGGGCGAGCCCGTCGCGGTGCCCACGGCTGAGTCCTTCGCCTCGACGGTCAGGGTCGTGGGGTCCGGGAGATTCAGGCCGACCGTGGTGATCCCGGCAGGGCGGTTGACGTAGGTTCCCGCCTCGTCGGCGGTGACATTCACCGTGACCGTGCAGGACTCCGTGCCGACGGCCAGGTCGCCGCCGTCCAGAGCCACCGACGAGCCGCCCGGCTCAGCGGTGACGGTGCCGTCGCCGCAGGTCGTCGACGCGTTCGCGTCCGAGGCCACGCTCACGCCGTCGGGCAGGCTGTCGGTGAAGCCGAAGTCGTTCTTCGCCGCCAGTTCACTGGTGTTGGTCACCGTCATCGTGAGCGTCGAGGTGTCACCCTCGTCGATGGTGGCGGGACTGAACGCCTTGTCCAGCTGCGGAGTCGCATCCAGGATCCGAATGTTGTCGAAGGCGTGGTCATTACCGCCCCAGCTGCCTTGCCCATTGACCATCTTGATGCCCAACTCGGTGCCGTTGAAAAGTACGGCCCTGTCGCTGGCGAACGACCCGGCCATGAGCCCACTTCTTCCTCCCGGGTAGGGGTGGGAGTTGGGGTCGGTGCAGGGATTGATGGGGGTGGTGAAGGTCGGGATGTCCGGACCGCCGCCAGTGAGGTAGAACTTCAGCAGCGAATCCTCGTAATTGCAATTATCTGCCGCTACGTCCACCGCGAAGGTGAAGTAGCGGTTCGGCTTCGCGATCGGGATCGGCTGCTCGGTCCGGAATTCCACCCGGTCGGCACCAGGGTCTACATTGTCGCTGTACGCCGATACTGCGTGGTTGGCCGGCGGATTCGTCCCGCCGATCTGCCCCAGCACATCGGCCATGTCCTTCAGCTGCGGCACCCACCGGCAGCCAGGCTGATCAGCACCGGTCCGGCTCAGGATGATGCCGTTGCACTGTCCGTGGTCAAGCCACGCTGGGTCGGCCGTGTACGTCTCGTTCAGCGGTGGAGCCCCGACGTAGTCCTCCAGGAAGACCGGGGTCTCGCCTGCCTGCTCGAAGTCCTCGAGGAACACCGTGGCCGGAGCCTGCGGGACCCCCGGAGTGCCGGGGGCGTGAGTGACGTTCACACCCGCCGGCGTGACCACGGCCTGGGCCTGACCGGCCGGCGGAGCACTCGCGATCGCGAGAGCCACCACAGACACCGATGCAGCGCTCCAGGAAAGCTTCACTGCGGAAATTGCCACCACCTCGTTTCCAATCACCACAGCGCATAGGGAACAACGGTGGACATGGACAGTCCAATCCACTTGCATGCACGCTGAAATACAGGGCGTTCAAATTTCAGCACACGCACCCCGGAACCCGAAGGCCGGCGAGCTGGGCGATTGCATTCCTCACTGCATTGGTCGAGCTGAGAATTAACCCTATGAGGCGATATCGGAATTCCATAAATGCAACGAGCGGGACCTTTCTTGGGCCCTTCCCCTTCTCCGTGGGATAAATAGGATTTTTCTCCTGGCGGCGGCCCGGATTGCCGTCCGGCAAGCGGGGCGTACCGCCGTATGGCCCACGTGGGGTTTTGGGAAGGGAAAGGCGGGCTGCTTGGGTGGTGGCGTCGCCCGGACCACGGGACATGCGCCCCCGGCCGGCCACGGCCGGGCGACAATCCGCCCCCCGACTCGGGAGGGGGCGGACGGCTGGGTTTGCCCGCACTGCAGGCCGGGATGCGCGGGGCCCAGTCCGGCAAGAGGATCGGTGTGCGAGTGAACGGGATTCGTTGTTCGACGACTTTGGGAGTCACTTCGCATACTGCGACGGTGATCAATGTCGATGAGTTCGGGAGTCACTCACCGCCCCTGGCGGTATCAGCGCCTAGCTTCGTCACAGGGCCCGGTGCCGGATTCCGGGTTCGACTCCCATCGAAAGGATTCAGCCCTTCATGGATGACGACAGCTGGGTCGAACGAGGCCAGAAGATCGGCACCACGAACGAGCTGCGGGAGTACGTCGCCGCGATCCGCGCAGAGGTGCACCACATGCAGACGGGGCTGGGCCGCGCCGCGTGGGGCGTGCTCAAGGGGCGTTCCTGGCTCGACACTCCACGTGACGAGCGCTTCGACCACGCCGACGTTCTGCGCGAACAGTTGGACATGACCGTCACCCCGGCCGGGATGGCCGCCAAGGACGCCGTGTACCGGCAGTCGCTCGCGGCTCTCCTCGTCGCCCTGGACGCGGTTGAACGCGTGACCCTCACCGCCTGGCTCGCCGACATCAACGCCAAGGACCCCGACCGGCCGGTGTGAGCCTCGCCCCGGGTTCTCCCCGTGGTTTCAGGACGGACCGCGCGGGGTCCGCCCTCGATGTCGAAGATTTCGGGTGTCAGCAACCCGCATCGCGTAGCGGTCTCCCGCTTGTCGCCCGAGGCCATTGCCGTCAAAACGCTCCGGACCATCCCGGTCCGAGGCGTTTTCCCTGGTCACGCTTGTGCGCCCGGCAGGGTTCGAACCTGCGACACCCGCTTTGGGAGCGTGGTGGGGCGGGTTGGGGTCTGACCTGCGGGATGCAGACTTCGGCGTCTGCTGGTCGTGGCCCCCGTCAACGGCCGCAGTTCCCCGTGAGTCCCCGCCCGATCTGGCGCGGTTGTGGCACGAGGCACTTCTGACCGGTGCGTTGGTCTCTGTGAGTCCGTGCTCGTCCGACGCGGTGTGCTGCGGTTGTCACGCAGTTGGACCACGCGGCTCTATGAGCGAGATTGTGCTCTCGTTCGTCGGCCAGATCATCACCGCATGCAGCCTCGCCCGGTCTACATGTGCTCGGCAATGCGGACAGCGAGTTACCCACCGATGATGCCGGAGGTGGTCACCGAAAAAGGGGAGGGTCGCTGCTTGAAGTACGTCCACCCGCCCGTCGCATACTCGGCATCGCCAGCCGCGTCCCCACTCGGTGAGCATCACCCCGAACAACTCTTCGCGGGTCCACGGAGCAGCACCGCTTCCTGCGTCGGGCAGTTGCGACAGTTCAGGCCAGACCGCGATATAGGGCAACAGTGAGTCACTTCTTCTCACATGCAGCAGAGCGGGCCGAAAGCGATCGTTGCACCGCAACTCGTCGGGGATGGCGAGACCCGGGTTGATGGGCAGGCTGTCACCGGATGCGTAAATGGTCACGTCCGCCCAGGGGCCCAGAACAACCGTCTGCATACTGACCCCCTTCCTGTTGGGGCTCGGGATTGGAGCCTCGTCCCTACCAGGTCGATCGTGGGGGCCTGTCGATGTCGGTCAGCCCGCTCCGTACTTCGGCCGGCGGGCTACTGAGGTTCGGCGTTGACCAGCATCGTTCGTGCCGGTTGGTGTCAGGCGCTGCTGTCAGGAATCGGGCTGCCCTTGACGTGCGTCCGTATCCCCGTTTGTAGTGCGTCGAGCTCTCACAGGCCTGCCGAGGACCTGAAGCACCGCGCCGAGCACGACGAGAATCAGGGCGACGGTGGCGAGGCCGGCGGCCACTTGATAGGACCATCCGACCAGCCTTGGTACTCCGTTCAAGGCCAGGCCGCCACCCATCGCGATGGCACCCCAACCAGCCATCAGGTGATGCCGGTACTGCGCTGCTCTCCAACCGCTCAAGGTCAACGTTCCCGCGGCTGCCATCAAGCATCCGCAGGCCAACATGATCCACGCTGTCATGGCACTCCTCCGCCGGGAGGGTACCGCGCGGTCGGCGGAGTCTTGATGCCACCCTGACCGCCGCCTCAACTCCTGGCGAAACCGCGAACTTGCGCGAGAGAACCGCACCGAACTGGAAGCCTTCGACACCGTGGGGGAGTGGTGACCGTGGAACGGTTGCTCACGCGTCCGTATTCGTCGCGTAAGTCTGCTCAGCACTGCGAAGCTGCCCGGTCGCAGGGTCGCGGTATCGAGCCTGCCAAGGACCGGACTTGAGTTGCCGGACCGAACCAAAGCGCCGACGGTTGCCCTTCCTGTTGGCCATCAGACGGCCCTCCGAAGGCCGGCCGAGCGAGGAGTGACCGGCTCAAAGGTGTGGGCGTCGATGAAGGCGGTGACGGCTCTCTCGGGGATGCGGATGTGTCGGCCTGGCCCCCTCGGACCAGCCAGGTCTGCGGGGCGACGGCCCGGACGGGCTGGGGCTCACATCTCAAATCGGTTCAGGCGAAGGGCATTTAGCCAGTCCCCGTTAGGCTCCCTCAGCCTCGGCACGCGCCGGGGCTTCTTGTGCGGGGTGCTCCCAGGCGGGGCACCGGGGGGTGGGCGAATGATGAATGCTTCTGCGGTCGGAAGACGGGTCGTTGCGGCGGCGGGTGTCGTGTCGGTGCTGGCGCTGACCGGCGCGTGCGTTGCGGACAGCGGGGACGATGCTGGGGGACGTAAGAAGTCTGCGACCGCCGGGTCCGCCTTGCCTGCGAGCTCGGCGCCGCAGCAGGCATCCGGATCGCTTGCCTCCGCGGCCGGGAAGGGGCTCGACCAGAAGGGCCTCGACCGCCTGGCGCTGACCGCGCACGACGTCCCCGGCTATACCGTCGACACCGTCACGGGCAAGGGCAGCCCGGTGGACCACGACGTGCTCGCGACCTACCGCGCCGTCACGCCCGCGCTTTGCCGACCTGTCTACGCGGCCGCACAGCTGGGCAGCCTGCACGACTTCACGGCCCAGGTCAGCCAGGACGTCGTGTCCGCCTCCGACGATCTCGGGCAGCACGCGAGTGTCGACCTGACGTCCTACACCCTTGCCGACGCCCGAACGGTGATGACCGAACTGCGCGCAGCGCTTCCGAAGTGCGCCACCGCCGAGATGCGCCCGTCCGCTGCCCACCCCGGTGCTGGGCTGGGGTATTCCGGTACCCGGTCCCGGTCCGTTTCCGGTTTCGGCGACGAGACACTCGCTTTCGACGCCACCCAGTTCGTCGATGGCGGGGGACCCAGCATCCCCGTCACCGTCCTGGTCGTCCGCCAGGACTCCACCATTGCCACCTTCCTGTCCCTCGACCCCTTCCAGCCCTCCATTCCCCAGGACATCGTCGACGCGCAGCTGAAGAAGCTCGCCTGACCTCGTCGGGCGGGGGGATGACGTACGCACCGCGGTTCACAGCACACCTTCGGCCAGGGGATCCGGCCTCCACGCAGCTGTAATGGCACGGGTGTGGCACGACCCCGGATACGACGAAGGGCCGGCCCGGGAGGAAACCTCTCCTGAGCTGCCCCTTCTCTCTGTGCCCCCGGCAGGATTCGAACCTGCGACACCCGCTTCAGGAGTTCGATCAACCGGGAGCTACTGCATGTTGTGGTGAAGAGTGCGGTGGCGTTGCGGACTGCTGGGAATCGTGGAGGTACGCCGTCGTTGATGTCAGCTGTGGATGTCAGGCAGTCCGGGGCACGATGCTCACCGCGCGGTAGTCGTACCCGTCCTGCTTGAAGCCAGGGGCTTCCCATGTGAGGTCGACCTGCTGTCCGGCCGACAGCGTGCGGAAGCCGGTCGCCTGGATGTCGGCGTAGTGGCCGAAGCAGCCGCCGGGGGTCTCGGGGGAGTCGAGAACGCCCCACCCCTGCTCGTCGTCCCACTCGCGGACAGTCGCAGTCACCATGGAGGGAAGCCTACGGCTTCCACCACGCAGACGCGCCTGGCGCATAAGCCTGGGAATCACCGCGCTTCTGACGGCCATTGACCATCCGAACAGCAGCAGCGGGCGCCAAGAGATGTCCTGGGGCTCGCCCCTGACACCCGCTGTTGACCGTGGTTTACCGGCTTGACGGGCACGGATCGGGCACGCCGGTGAGCACCGCTTTAGGAGCGAGGCGGGGCGATCACATGCGTGACCTGCGGATTCCGTACCCGTGGGCAGAGTCCGGCCGAGGTCACCCCTGGGGACCCCGGTTCCCCGTGAGTCTCCGTCCGTTCTGGCACGCGAGTGGCACGGCCACAGGACCGTTCCTTGGGCTCCCGCGATGCGAACTGCGGGCGGTGCGGTCGCTGAGGGCTGCTCGGCTGACCATGATCGGCTCGTAGACAGCACGGTCAAGATCCGGCAGGATCGGCGGATGTTGAGGTGGGAACGGCCGGTGGTGGTCGCCGTATGCGGGTCCCCGGGGGCCGGAAAGACCACCGTTGCCTGCGCAACGGCGCGTCGCCTCGGTGTGCCGTTCCTGACCCGGGATGAGATCAAGGTCGGTCTCGGGCTGTCCTCCGCCTCCGTCGGCAAGGGCGGCGGTGTTCAGCTCAACCCGGACTTCCACATCGCCGGCGGTCCTGTGAGCCTCCGCGCTGAGGCCGTGATGGTCAACGCAGCCCGGCTCTTCGCCTCCTCAGGGGTGAGCTTCGTCGTGGAGTCCTCCGTGTTGTCGCACAAGCTGCTGGATGCGCTACTCGCATCTGACGCCCGAGTGCTCGCTGTTCACGTCGTCGCCCACGAATCGGTCATCGACGAGCGCCTCCGCGCCCGAGCGGCCGAAGGCGGGGCAGTCGACCGACAGCTCTCATCTCAGTTCCAGCGAGGCGAGATGAAGCGGTCGATTTTCGATCCGCCGGGTGGAGTCGATGTCGTCGTTGAAGTCGACACCTCAGATGATGGTGATCCGGACATCGAACCCATCGAGGCAGCCGTCGTCGCCCTGATTCGGTGACCGAACGCCGCTCAAAGGTCCCTAGTTTGGAAGACCTCGTATGCGGACGGGGCCTGACCTGCGGAGACGCTGACCTGCGGCTGAGCTGCCAGGTCCCCGTGGTTCCCCGCTGCGTTCCTTTGGTTCGGGCACGCGGCGGGCAGGCTTACATCAGCTTGTTGATCAGGGGCGTGAGGGCTGTGATGACGCCAGCTGCGGCCGTAAGCCCGTCTGTAACGGGGCACCCCGGACAGCTCTCATTTTGACTGTCCGGGCGGTTGTCGCAGGTCAGCGCCCAAACCGGACAGGCGGACAGCTGGGACACTGGTTATCCCTGGTCGAAGCCCATGAGTGGCTTCGATCAACGCGGGTGGCGGGAGCGAAGCCGTGGGAGCACCGACCGTCTGGTGGTCCGTATTCGTGCCGGGGGCTGTTCGGGTACCCGACGTGGCGTGACGGTCCATCGGCACGCCGCTCGGGCAGTCTGGGTGGTGGAGGTGGATCTTTGTGGCGGACGAGGACGCGATGCGCCGAACGCCGGCGGGTGGGGACTCGGTGGGTGGGGCGATCTTGGATGCCTTGTTCACTCAGTCACCGGTGGGGCTGCATGTTCTGGATACGGAGCTGCGGGTTGTGCGGGTCAACGCCGCCGCGTGGGCCATACGCGGTGTGCCGGTCGAAGGCCTGGTCGGGTTGCATTTCACCGAGGCATATGCCGGCCTGTCCGCGCCCGACGAGGTGGAGGCAATGCTCCGCGGTGTGCTGGAAAGCGGTGTGCCCGTGCGCGAGCATCTGGTCCGCAGGCGGTTGGCAGCCGAACAGGGGCGGGAAGGAATCGGGTCGGTGTCGGTGTTCCGCCTGCAGGACCCGCAAGGGACGGTCCTGGGACTGGCTGCCACGGCGGTCGACGTCACGGAACAGGAACAGGCGCGTGCCCGGAAGCGTGTCCTGAATGCCGTGCGCGAGCGTGTGGGCCAGACCCTGGACGTGATCGCCACCTGCCAGGAGCTGGTGGACACCTTGGTGCCCGGCTTTGCCGACATCGCCATGGTGGACATCGTGGATGCCGTGGTACACGGCGAGGAGTCCCCGACCGGGCCACTGGCTGAGGATGTTGCTCTGCGCCGTGCCGCCTACCGCGCCCGCGACGGCCTGCAGGCACAGGACCATCCGGTGAGTGACGTGCGGAGTCTCAACTTGCTGCCCCCCTACGCGCAGGCCATGAGCGACTTTCGCCCCCGCCTCGTGCCCGTGAGTCCCGGCATCCCGTGGCTCGATGCTGCCAGGGCCGGGGGGGTCCGCGCAGTCGGAGCGCACACGCTCATCGTGGCGCCGCTGGTTCTGCGCGGAACGGCCCTGGGAGTGCTGAGCCTCATCCGCGCTGGCGGGTCCGATCCCTACGACGAGGACGATGTCGGCCTTGCTGCCGATGTGGCTTCCCACACCGCCTTGTGTATCGACAACGCCCGCCGGTTCACCCGCGAGTACACCATCGCCGCGACAGTCCAGCGCCACCAGCTCCCCCGCTGTCCCGCCTCACACAGCACCCTCGAAACCGCCCACCTGCACGTGCTCGGAGCCAGCGGCGGGGGTGGCTGGTTCGACACGATTCCCTTGTCCGGCGCCCGCACCGCCCTGGTCGTCGGAGAGGTCACCGGCCGCGGCATCCAAACCGCCACCACCATGGGGCAACTGCGCACCGTCATCCGCTCTCTGGCCGCACTGGATCTGCAACCCGACGAGCTCCTCGCACGCCTCAACGACACCGCAGCCTTCCTGGCAGCAGAGCGCGCGGCTCTGCACCCCAGCGACCCCCCGCACCCGCAACCGCTCTCCGCGAACTGCGTCTACGCGGTCTACGACCCGGTCACCCGCACATGCACCTTCGCACGGGCCGGGCACACCACACCCGTGATCATCCGCCCCGACAGCAGCACCGAGGTCCCGGACAGCACCCCAGGGCCGCTCCTGGGCAGCGCGGAAGGTCCCCCCTTCGCCGCCACCACCACCGACGTCCCCCACGGCAGCATCCTCGCCCTCTACACCCCCGCGATCCTGCCCGCACCCCCCGCCGATTCCGACGGTGCCCCCGCACGCCTGCACGACGTCCTCGCTCAACCCGACCGGCCACTCCAGCACCTGTGCAACGACATCCTCTACACCCTGCGCAGCAAGGACCGCCCCGGCGACGCCGTCCTCCTCCTCGCCCGCACCCGGCCCTTCCCCGCCCACTCCCTGGCCACCTGGCTCCTCGACCACGACCCCACAGCAGCCGCCACCGCCCGCGCACACACCCGCCGGACACTCGCAGACTGGAACGTGAACGAAGACACCGCTTACGCAGCCGAACTGATCGTCAGCGAACTCGTCACCAACGCGATCCGCTACGGCGCCCCACCCCTGCAGCTACGCCTCATCAAGAACCGCACCCTCACCTGCGAAGTCCACGACGACAGTGCTACTTCCCCCCGCCTGCGCCACGCCCGCACAGTCGATGAAGGGGGACGCGGCCTGTTCATCGTCGCTCAACTCGCCCAAAGATGGGGCACCCGCTACACCACCGAAGGCAAGACAGTCTGGAGCGAACAGACCCTCCCCACTCCGGCCTCCCCGCACTCTGAGCCGACAGCCGAGTCCGTCCAATAAACGGTGATCCGTCCCTGCCGGGCATGATGCGAAGCCGCACGGACGGGTGGATGCAGAGGTCATCGATAGCGGCCGATGTTCGTTTCGCGCCACGGTGGGGTTTGCCGCTGCTGACCGTGGTTCTCGCCGCAGATGGTGCGACGTGGTGCGCGTGCTTCGGTCATTCGGCTTCCGCCGCAGCCGACTCCGCCGTCCTCCGCGTCGTCCGGCTGCACGATGCCCGGCACGGCTGCGCGAGGCTCCTCACCGCGGCCGGGGTCGCGCCCCGCGTCGTGATGGCGATCCTCGGGCACAGCCAGATCAGCATCACCATGGACGTCTACACGCACGTCGTCCACGACACGCAGCGCGAGGCCATCAGCCACATGGACCGGCTGCTCAAGAGGCGCCCGGCCGTGAGCGACCGCCCTCGTTGATGTCAAAAACTGATGTCAAAGGCCCCGGACCATGATCGGTCCGGGGCCTTTTGCCTGGTGCCCCCGGCAGGATTCGAACCTGCGACACCCGCTTTAGGAGAGCGGTGCTCTATCCCCTGAGCTACGAAGGCGGGACGGCAGTCCAGGACAGGGTAGCGGATGAGGCGCAGGGGTGATGGAGGCAGGCGGGCGGTGTATCGGCAAAGGCGCTGCCGGGCGCTCGCACGGTGTAGGGAGCGGGGTGTCTTGACGGGGCATGGGGGCGGGCATAGCGTCACGAAAGTACTGAGCAAGCGCTTAGAGAGGTCGTTCGTGCCGCACACCGACCCGATCCCCGCCGGCCCGGCCCCCGACGCCGGTGCCTTGTCCGCTGCCGCCCGCATCGAGGCGGCGCTGACCGGACCCGGAGCCCCGTTCGCCGTCGTGCGGTTGCAGGACGGCCCGCAGGCCGGGGCGCTCGTGTACGCGGACGGGCCGAGGACCCTCCGCGAATTCGTGGAGACCACCTGGGCCTTCGGGGACCAGCCGTTCCTGATCGCCGCCGGGCGCAGCTACTCGTACGCGGAGTTCTTCGCCGCCGCGTCCGCGCTGGCGTGCCGGCTGACCGAGGTGTACGGGCTCCGCCCCGGCGACCGGGCCGTCGTCGCGATGCGCAACCACCCCGAGTGGCAGATCGCCTTCTGGGCCGCGCAGCTGGCCGGTCTCGTCGCCGTGCCGCTCAACGCCTGGTGGACCGAGGACGAGTTCACGTACGCGCTCGACGACTGTGGACCGAGGGTGCTGCTGGTGGACGGGGAGCGGCTGCCGCGCGTCTCCGCGTGGGCGGAGAAGACCGAGGCGCGCGTGGTCGTCTTCCACCACCGGGACGGCGAGGTTCCGCAGGGGGCCGAGCGATACGAGGACCTGCCCGCGCCCGACCCGCTCGCCGCGCCGCCCGAGGTGGAGATCCGCCCCGAGGACGATGCGACCATCATCTACACGTCGGGCACCACCGGACGGCCCAAGGGCGCCGTGGCCACCCAGCTCGCCCAGGTGGGCGCGGCACTCAACCCGCGGTTCCATGCGACCGCTTCCGCACTCCGCCGCGGGATCATTCCGGGACAGGGGCCCGCGCCGGTCACCCTGATGACCTTTCCGTTCTTCCATGTCGCCGCGTTCACCTCTTTCTACGCGGCCATGGCGGCGGGCGGGGCGCTCGTGCTCATGCGGAAGTGGGACGACCAGGAGGCGCTGCGGCTGATCCGCGAGCACGGCGTCACGCACTACGCGGGCGTCCCGGCCACGGCGCTCCAGCTGCTCGCCGCCGCCGAGCGGGCGGGCGACGAGCTGGCGAGCCTGCAGATGCTGAACACCGGCGGGGCCGCCGCTCCGCCCGACCTGGTGGCGCAGCTCACCGCCCGGTACGGCGAGCGGATCGAGCCGCGCAACGGCTACGGCCTGACCGAGACCTGCGGCGGTGTCCTGGCGAACTTCGGCGCCGACTACCGGCTGCACCCGGGCAGTGTCGGCCGGCCGACCCCCACCACCGAGGTGCGGATCGCCGGTCCGGCGGGTGAGGCGCTGCCCGAGGGGGAGATCGGCGAGCTGTGGCTGCGCGGCCAGTCACTGGTCCGCGGCTACTGGCACAACGAGGCGGCGACGGCCGAGGCGTTCACGGACGGATGGTTGCGGACCGGCGATCTCGCGCTGGTGCGTGACGGGCGGGTGAGCGTCGTGGACCGGCTCAAGGACATGGTGATCCGCGGCGGTGAGAACGTGTACTGCGTGGAGGTCGAGGCCGTGCTCCACGATCATCCGGACGTCGAGGACGCGGCGGTGCTGGGCGTGGCGCACCCGGTCCTCGGCGAGGAGGTCGCCGCTGTCGTCCGGCTGCGGCCCGGTGCCACGGTCACGGCCGACGAGCTGCGGGCGCACGTAGGGCGGAGCCTGGCCGCGTTCAAGGTCCCGGCCCATGTCCTCGTACGCGAGGAGCCGCTTCCGCGTAACCCGACCGGGAAGATCCTCAAGCGTGAGCTGCGCGGGCCGGTCGACGACGAGGTGCGGGGGAGGGGGGCGAAGAGCGGGTAGCAGGGGGATGTGATCAGGAGCGGGTGATGCGGACCCGGTAGTTGCCCTTGGAGTCCTTGCCGACCACCGATATGCGTATCCCTTCGATCGGGTCGGTGAACGTCTGGCCGGGCTGGAACGGGGCGTCGGAGAGCTCGGCCTGCACATTGGGAGAGCGTGTGCAGCCTCTGCTGCCCTTGGTGCTGTCCGCGACGGAGATCGGCCCCTGGCCGGTGTCCACGTCGGAGCGCACCTTGTAGATGAGTACGCCGGGCCTGCAGACCGCCCCGTCGTTGCCCGCCTGGGTGCGTACCTCCACCGCGTAGCCCGACTCCGCGCTGAGCGGTACGAAGGCCAGCTTCAGGCCGCCCCGGGTGGCCAGCGGCCCGAGGACGCGATCGGTGGTGCCGGATTTGGAGGCGCAGCTGATCTGGTTGTTGTCGAGCCAGCCGAGCTTCCACTTGTGCCAGCCGAGCAGATCGTTGTTGGCCCCCCAGTCCTCGGACATGATGTCCCAGTGCCCGACCGAGCCGCCGCCCTCCATGGTGTAGAGGTCGGGCAGGCCGAAGACATGACTGTTCTCGTGCGGCAGGACGCGGTAGCCGGTCTGCGCGTACGACCCGGAGCCGTCGTCCTGGCGGCTGTAGATGAAGGACGTGTTGGCGAGCGGGACGCCGTCCGCGAGCGGGGCGTCGGCGTTGCCCGAGAAGGTCACGGACAGGACGGTGTCCAGTGCGGAGGGTCCGGCGTTCGGTGTGACCAGGACATTGACCAGGTCGTACTCGCGGAAGTCCACCTTCTGGTCGGCGATGGCCACGATGTCCTGGACCAGATGGCGGTAGCCCGGTTCGTACGGTGAGCCGCGTTCTATCCCGTACGCCGAGAACGGCAGGGGCATCCGCAGCCAGCTCTTCACGGGGGCTTCGGGCCGGTAGATGAGCCGGCCGTACGAACTGGTCCGGAACCAGGCGGTGGTCTGCGGGAAGAATTCGGCGAGCCGGTCCATCGCCGACCCGAGTCCCGGCGCGTCCGGGAAGTCGATCATCAGGTTGAGCGCGTGCACCTCGCCGGTGGACCGGGAGTAGCCGGCCTGGGTCGGCATGCCCTCCGACATCTGCACGCCCATCGTCGCGGTTATCCGGCACGGCCCGAGCCCAGCCTGCTCCGCGGTGGCCACCGGTCCCGCGGAGGCGGGGCCGGAGAGGGAGAGCGTGCTGCTGGCCGAGGCTGTGGCGGCGATGACCAGCGTGGTTGCCCCGGCGAGTGCGAGGGTGCGGCGGCGACTGGGTATCCGGTGGCGGGGCTGCTGCATAGAGTCGCCTTCCGGGGGTCCGCGGCAGCCGACGGGCCCTGGCTGCGCTCTGCTGATCACCCTCTGGCGGGCGGTGCGCGGCCGCGCGTTGGGTGCGCCGATCGGTGGATTCTCCGCTCGATCGATGTGACGCAGGTCACATCAAAGGTGGGAAATAACCGGGGACCCATTCCCCGTTTGAACCCGTGTCCCCGCGAAACGGGGAGGCGCTCCCCGGTTGTACGCATCCGGGTCGCGCAAGAGCCAACAAGAGCCGGAAGGGAAGGGGCTGCCGTCGTGGAGACCGTCACTCGCATCGCCGCCGACACCGACACCGGGACGGCGGCGCGCCGCACGTCCCGCCCGCGGGCGGACGCGCTGCGCAACCGGGAGCGGATCGTGACGGCGGCGCGCGAGATGTTCGTCGAGTTCGGACCGGACGTGCCGCTCGACGAGGTCGCCCGCCGTGCAGGCGTCGGCAACGCCACGCTCTACCGGAACTTCCCCGACCGGGCCGCGCTGACCCATGAGGTCGTCCTCGCGGTCACCTCCCGCATCACCGGCCGTGCGGAGGAGGCGGTGGCCGAGGAGGCCGACCCCTTCGCTGCGCTCAGCCGCTTCGTCCACGCGGCAGCCGACGAGCGCATCGGGGCGCTCTGCCCGATGCTGTCCGGCGGCTTCGACAAGTGCCACCCCGAACTGCTCGCCGAGCGTCGCCGCCTCGAAGAGGCCGTCGAAGGGCTCGTGGCGCGCGCCATGTCCGCGGGGCGCCTGCGCACCGACATCGCCGTCGGTGACGTACTGGTCGGCCTCTCCCAGCTCACCCGGCCGTTGCCAGGCACCGCGTGCCTGGACATCGACCGGTTCACCCACCGTCATCTCCAGCTGTTCCTGGACGGCCTCGAGGCTCCGGCCCGGTCCGAACTGCCCGGTACGGCGGCAACCTTGGAGGATCTGCGGCGCCGGCCATGAGGCCCGCGCCGGGCTGCTGAAGCAGACGCTGTCCGGCTGCGTGTCCGACGCGCCCTCACCACCCCCACCTCACGACCGACCTCACTCCCACTTCTGCCGGCTCTCTCCCTTCGCACATTTCACCCTCACCGTTCACAGGCCGGGACGTTCTGCGTTCACGGTCACGGTTCACGACCCTTCGCGTCCACGCGCGTCCTTAGGTGGCTACTTCCATGTCAAAAACTGCTGATCCACGACTCCCTGACCCCAGCCGCTGGAAAGCGCTGGCCTTCATCGCGCTCGCGCAGCTGATGGTCGTGCTCGATGCCACGATCGTGAATATCGCGCTGCCGCACGCACAGACGGCCCTGGGCATCACCGATGCCAACAAGCAGTGGGTCATCACGGCCTACGCCCTCGCCTTCGGCGGACTGCTGCTCTTCGGCGGCCGGATCGCCGACCTGTGGGGCCGTAAGCGCACCTTCGTCGTCGGTCTGATCGGCTTCGCGCTGGCCTCCGCACTCGGTGGCGCGGCGCAGAACCAGGGCATGCTGTTCGGCTCACGCGCGCTCCAGGGTGTCTTCGGTGCCCTGCTCGCTCCGGCCGCGCTCTCGCTGCTCGCCGTGATGTTCACCGATGCCAAGGAGCGCGCCAAGGCGTTCGGTATCTACGGTGCGATCGCCGGTGGCGGTGGCGCCGTCGGCCTGATCCTCGGCGGCTTCCTCACCCAGACGCTGAACTGGCGCTGGACGTTCTTCGTCAACATCCCGTTCGCCATCGTCGCGGCCGCGGGTGCGTACTTCGTGATCCGCGAGCCGGTCGGCAGCCGTAACCGCTCGTCGCTCGACATCCCGGGCGTGGTGCTCTCCGCGCTGGGTCTGGTCTCGCTGGTGTACGGATTCACCCGTGCCGAGTCCAGCGGCTGGTCGGACCCGCTGACCATCGGCATGTTCGTCGCGTCCGGTGTGCTGCTCATGTCGTTCGTCCTGACCGAGGCCAGGGTCAAGTCGCCGCTGCTGCCGCTGCGCGTGGTGATGGACCGCAACCGTGGCGGTGTCTACCTCTCGCTGGGGCTGGCCATCATCGCGATGTTCGGGCTGTTCCTCTTCCTGACGTACTACCTGCAGGTCGTGAAGGGGTACTCGCCGATCAAGACGGGGTTCGCCTTCCTCCCGATGATCGCGGGCATGATCACCGGTTCGACGCAGATCGGCGCCCGGCTGATGACGCGGGTCGCGGCCCGCAAGCTGATGGGTCCGGGCTTCCTGACCGCCGCCGTCGGCATGCTGCTGCTGACGCAGCTGGAGATCGGTTCCTCCTACCCGGCGCTCATCCTGCCGGCGCAGCTCCTGCTGGGTCTGGGCATGGGTACGGCGTTCATGCCGGCCATGTCGCTGGCCACGCACGGGGTCGAGCCGCGGGACTCGGGCGTGGCGTCCGCGATGGTCAACACCTCGCAGCAGGTGGGCGGCGCGATCGGTACGGCGCTGCTGAACACGATCGCCGCCTCGGCCGCCACGGCGTACGCCACCTCGCACGCCGCTCTGGCCGCGACGGACCCGAAGCTGCTGAAGCTCCAGGCGATGGTGCACGGCTTCACGGGGGCCATCTGGTGGGCGGTCGGCATCCTGGTGGTGGCGTCCGCGATCGCGGTGACGTTCATCAACGCCGGACGTCCTTCGGCGACTGCGGTGAACTCGGGCTCCGGCTCGGGGGATGCCGACGGGGTCGAGGACGAGTTCAAGGTCCCGGTCGTCGCGCACTGACGAGGGACGCGCGGCGTGGAGTCACATGAAGTGACGTGAACATGGGTCTGCCCCGGTTCCGCTCGGCGGAGCCGGGGCAGACCCGCGTCGGTACGCGGTGCGTCGGCAGGACTTGCCTAGCGCAGCCAGGGCAGGTCCGCGTCCGTGCCGTCCGGCTCCAGTCCGGTGGCGATTATCTGCATGATCTCGCCGAACGAGCGCACCTGCTCGGGGGTGAGCCGGTCGAACATCGCCTGGCGTACGGCACGGACATGACCCGGCGCGGACCGGCGGAGCATCTCGTAACCCTCGTCGGTGAGGACCGCGTTCTGCCCGCGCTTGTCGGACGGACAGTCCTCCCGTCGCACCCAGCCGTTGCGTTCCAGCCGGGCGACGGCGTGCGAGAGACGGGAGCGGGTGATCTTGACGTCCTTGGCCAGCTGGGTCATCCGCATCTGACGCCGGGGCGCCTGGGCGAGCTGGACGAGCAGTCCGTAGTAGATGTGCGGCATGCCGGCGTCGCGCTGCAGCTGGCGGTCGAGATGGTCCTCCAGGAGCGTGGTGGCCTGGAGGTACGAGCGCCAGATGCTCTGCTCCTCGTCGGAGAGCCAGCGGGTCTCGCCGGTGGGTGCCGTGGTCATGTGCTCCACTCTACGACCTTTTCTTGAAAGTTGAACTAGATAGAGCTAAGGTCTCCGTAGCTGGGAACTTGAAGCTTCAAGAAAGTGCTTCGGAGCATCGGAACTTCGAGGGTCCCGTAGAAGATTTATCTTCAGTAGCAGTGGATGGGGAGTGTCATGACTGTCACCGCGGAGCGGATGCCCGCCCTCTATCTTTCCCACGGTGCGCCGCCGCTGGCCGACGACCCGGTCTGGCCCGGCCAGCTGGCCGCATGGTCCGCCGACCTGCCCCGTCCCACCGCGATTCTCATGGTCTCCGCCCACTGGGAGGAGGCCCCGCTCGCCCTGGGCGCGACCGAGACCGTCCCGCTCGTCTACGACTTCTGGGGCTTCCCCCAGCACTACTACCAGGTGCAGTACGCGGCCCCGGGCGCCCCGCAGCTGGCGGAGAACGTACGCAAGCTGCTGCGCGGCGCCGGCACACCGGTCCAGGACATCCCGGACCGCGGGCTCGACCACGGGGCGTACGTCCCGCTGGTGGAGATGTTCCCGGGCGCCGACATCCCCGTACTCCAGATCTCCATGCCGACGCTGGATCCGCAGAAGCTGATGGACATCGGACGCAAGCTCGCGCCGCTGCGCGACGAGGGCGTACTGATCGTCGGCAGCGGCTTCTTCACCCACAACCTCGCCGCACTGCGGCACGCGGGCGGCGGCAACCCCGGCTGGTCGGTGGAGTTCGACGACTGGGGACACCGGGCGCTGCAGGCGCAGGACATCGACGCGCTGCTCGACTTCGAGCACAAGTCCCCGGCCGGCCGGCTGGCCCATCCGCGCACCGAGCACTTCGCGCCGCTCTTCGTGACGCTGGGCGCCTCGGAGGGCGAGCTCGACCAGGGGCGCAGCGTCATCGACGGGTTCTGGATGGGGCTCGCGAAGCGGTCGGTGCAGTTCGGCTGAGTGGTCAGAGGGCCGGCGGGTTCAGTTCGATCGAGCGGAGCGCGGCGGCCAGGGCGGGCGTGTCGCCGACGTCCAGTGCGGTGTCGGTGAACTTGATCGTGTGGTCGTCGCCGTGCGCCGCCGCCCGCGCGAAGATCTCGTCCGCGGAGGACGCCGACGGCGGTGCGGTGTACGGGGCGGGGTCGGCCGGGCTGTACGCGGCGGTGACCGCGGCGCTCGCGGCCCAGGCGGCGGCCAGGCTCCGGTGCCACAGGTCACGGGGGAGAGCGGGCAGCGTACGCAGCACGGCGTTGGGTGCGGTCGCGGCGTGCACCAGCATGATCGGTTCACCATGGCCGTGGGTGGTGTAGCGGTGCGTCGCGGCCCTGACCAGCTCCGCCAGCCGGGTGCGCGCCACGTCCGGGTCGTCCGCGAACTGCTGCGGCCACAGCGGGAACGCGGTGAGCTGTGCCAGCCGGTCGCGGATGCCGCCGCTCGGGTCGGCCACCGGCGGTACGGCGTCCAGCGCGGCCGCGGCACTCGGTGCGGGCACGAGCGAGGCAGGTGGGTTCAGCGCGGGCAGTGGCTGGTGGCGGGCGGCCCAGTAGCCGAGGCCGTGCGCGAGCTCGGTGATCCGGGGCGCGTTCGCTTCACCGCCGAGCAGGGTGCGTACGGCGTGGCCGACCCTGATCACGGGGTGGGTGGCGCCTGCGGCGATGCCCGGCAGCAGCCGCGGCCACCACTCGGTGAGGACGTCCTGCCAGGGGCGCCCGGCCGTCTCCTGCTCGAAGTACATCGTCCAGTCGGCGATCCTGCGCGGGTCGCCCAGGGCCTCGTGCCAGTTCTCCGCGGTGACCCGGGCCGCGGGGGCCGGCATGTCCTCCAGCTTGTGGCTGTAGTGGTCGAGCCAGCGGTGGACGGTCGGTGCCTGGCCGTGCCGTACGAGCGCCTCGACGGCCATCGGGCCGTGGTTGCTCAGCCAGCCGTTCCGCTCGGGACCCGCGCTGTGGAGCCGCTCCAGCGCCTCGTCGAGCGTGCCGGTGGGGTCGACCGGTGCCGTGCCCGGTGTGCCTATGAGGTCTGTCCTGCCTGTCGTGTCGGTCATGCCGGAACACGCTAGGCGCGGGGCCCGCCGCCCGTAACGGGCTGCGGACCTATGCTGCAGCCCCCGGGTCCTAGGTCTCCTGGCCCAGGGGCTTCTCGTACCAGGCCACGTCCCAGTACCTGCCGAACTTCCGGCCCACCTCGGCGTACGTACCGACATGGCGGAAGCCGAAACGTTCGTGCAGCCGGACCGAGGCGTCGTTGGGCAGGGCGATGCCCGCGTACGCGCGATGCAGATCCTCGTCCGCGAGGGCCTCGAAGAGCGACTCGTACAGGAGCGTGCCGATGCCCTGGCCGGCGGCCTGTGGCGTGCAGTACACGCTCACCTCCACCGACGTGGTGTACGCCGCTTTGGGGCGGAACGCGCTGCTGGTCGCGTAGCCCAGGACCGATGAAGGGCCGACAATGCGGACATCCCGAGCAACCAGAAGACGGTGCGGGCCGTCTTCAGGGTGAGAGAGCAGCCACGGCATCCGCTGTTCGGGTGTGAAGGGGACGGTGTCGAACGTGAGCGCAGTCTCACGGACGTAGTGGTTGTAGATGTCGGTGAGGGCTGCCACATCGTTCGCGACGCCCGGCCTGACCTGCACCTCTGTGCGGAGTTCCGGCATTTCCGGCATGAAGGCTCCCCTCTCGGCGCGACAGGGTACTGCATGATCGCGAAAATGAATGCGAGGCGTGGGAATTCTGTCCGGATTCCAGTCGTTGTTTCCAACGGATGCAGGGCACCCGAGAGGGTGTCGCGACCTACTTAGCAAGGGAGCACGCATGGCAACCCGTGCCGTCGCCCGTCGTTCGTCCACCAGTGGTGGGAGCAGCCGGGCAAGCAGTGTTCGCGCCGTGGGCGGGGAAATCGCCGATCGCGACCTGGTCGGCATGTACCTGGACGAGATCGCGCGTACACCGCTGCTCGACGCCGCGAAGGAGGTCGAGCTGTCGCAAGCCGTCGAGGCGGGCGTATTCGCCCGGCAGGTCCTCGACGGCGTGGTGGAGAGCGAAGCCGGTGGAGCGACGCGTGAGGAGCTGGAGGCGCTGGTCGCCGAGGGCGAGCGCGCCAAGGACATATTCATCCGTTCCAACCTTCGACTCGTGGTTGCTGTCGCCCGCCGATATCCGCGGGCCGGGCTGCCCCTGCTCGACCTGATCCAGGAGGGGAACGCGGGCCTGGTGCGCGCGGTCGAGAAGTTCGACTACGCCAAGGGCTTCAAGTTCTCCACCTATGCGACGTGGTGGATCCGTCAGGCCATCACCCGCTCCATAGCCGACCAGTCCCGTACGATCCGGCTCCCCGTCCACCTGGTGGAGGAGCTCGGCCGGATCCGCCGTGTCCAGCGCGAGTTCAACCGTGAGCACGGGCGCGAGCCCGAGCACGCGGAGATAGCCGCCGAGCTGGACTCCACGGCCACGCGCGTCGGCGACGTGCTGGACTGGGCCCGTGACCCGGTCAGCCTCAACATGTCCGTGGACGACGAGGGCGAGACCCAGTTCGGCGATCTGCTGGAGGACACCTCCGCGGTGTCGCCCGAGCAGTCCGTGATGACGCTGCTGCGCAGCGAGGAGCTGGAGGAGCTGATCGGCAAGCTCGACAACCGCACCGCGTCGATCATCCGTATGCGGTACGGCATCGAGGACGGCCGTGAGCGGACTCTCACCGAGGTCGGCAAGCAGCACGGTCTGACGCGCGAGCGGATCCGGCAGATCGAGAAGCACGCACTGCTCGAACTGAAGCGAATGGCCCACGACACGGGTTTTGACGCTGCGGCGTGAGCCCGAGTCCAGTAGCCTCCGATATGAGCCGCTTCGTGCGGACCCCATGAGCTGAGTCCCGGCGCCCACCCCCCCTGGCGCCGGGGCTCATTTCTTTGCCGTCACGGTGAGGAGAGTGCTGCCGCACGCGTCAGCCGGGCGCCCAGATCGCTCAGGAACTCCACCAGCTGCGCTGGCTGGTGTGCGGTGAACTCGCAGTCGACCAGTGCCAGTCGGAGTGCCACCCACTCCAGCGAGTCCGCCATGACCGCACGGAGCCGGCAGCTGTACTCGCCGGTCGGCTCCAGCGGACCGAACGCCGGGGGCAGCCGCGCGGACACGAATTCCGCCGGGGCCGCGAAGCTCACCTCGACCGCAAGCTCCGGCTGCCGGCGCCGGATGGAGTCGGTGAGGAAGGCCGCGGCGTCCCCCGTGGGCAGCTCGCGCGGTGTGAAGCGGGCTCCTGTGGCGAACGGCTCGCTCACCCGGTCGACGCGGAACGTACGCCATGCCTCGCGCCCCAGGTCGTACGCGACGAGATACCACCGCCACCCGGTGCTCACCAGCCGGTAGGGCTCCGCCTCCCGTCTGGTCTCGGCGCCGTCCCCCGCCCGGTACGCGAACCGCAGCCGCTCCCGGCCGGTGACCGCCGACGCCATCACCGTCAGTGTGTGCGGATCGATGGTCGAACCGTCACCGCGGGTCAGCGGCATGGTGGCGTTCTGCAGGGTCGACACCCGGTGCCGCAGCCGGGACGGCAGCACCTGCTCCAGCTTGGCCAGGGCTCGTACGGATGCCTCGTCGACCCCCTCGATGGCATGCCCCGCCCCTGCCCGCAGTCCCACCGCGATCGCCACCGCCTCCTCGTCGTCCAGGAGCAGCGGCGGCATGGCAGCGCCCGCGACCAGCCGGTAGCCGCCGACCGAGCCTCGCGACGCCTCGACCGGGTAGCCGAGGTCGCGGAGCCGGTCGATGTCGCGGCGGATGGTGCGCGGGCTGACGTCGAGCCGCTCGGCGAGCTCGCTGCCCGGCCACTCGCGCGGCGTCTGGAGGAGCGACAGCAGATTCAGCAGTCGTGCCGGGGTATCGGTCATGGATCCAGAGTGCCGGTCCATTGGGTCATGACCTGACCTAATGGACGTTTAACTTCTTCATATGACTTCTTCCGCATCGCTGCCGTCCACGGCGGCCGATCCCACGGTGTCCTCGGACCCGTCGGACCGGCGCCGGTGGTTCGCGCTCGCCATCGTGATGACCGCGGCCTTCATGGACCTGGTCGACGTCACGATCGTCAACATCGCCATACCGAGCATCAAGCGCGACACAGGTGCCTCGTTCAGCTCGATCCAGTGGATCACCGCCGGATACGCCCTGGCCTTCGCGGCCGGTCTGATCACGGGCGGCCGGCTCGGCGACATCTACGGCCGCAAGCGGCTCTTCCTCATCGGCATCGGCGGCTTCACGCTGGCCTCCGCGCTCTGCGGCTTCGCCGCGAACCCGGAGATGCTGGTCGCCTCCCGCATCCTGCAGGGCGGCACCGCCGCGCTGATGGTCCCGCAGGTGCTGTCGATCGTGCACGCCACGTTCCCGGCGCACGAGCGCGGCAAGGTCTTCGGCCTCTTCGGTGCGATCGTCGGCCTCGGCGCGGTCTCGGGACCGCTGCTGGGCGCGCTGCTCACCGAGTGGAACATCGCCGGCCTGGAGTGGCGGCCGATCTTCCTGATCAACCTGCCGGTCGGCATCGCGGGACTGCTCCTGGGCCGGAAGTTCATCACGGAGTCCAAGGCCCCGAAGGCGCTCCGCCTCGACCTGGTCGGTGTCGCGCTGGTGACGCTGGGACTGCTGATGCTGCTCTACCCGCTGACCCGCGGGCGCGAGCTGGGCTGGCCGCTGTGGGGGTACATGTCGATGATCGGCAGTGTCCTGGTGTTCGCGGCCCTGGTGCTGTTCGAGCGGGCGAAGGCGCGCAAGGACGGTTCGCCGCTCGTCGAGCTCTCGCTGTTCCGGGTCAAGAGCTTCGCGGCGGGCATCGCCGTCCAGCTGACCTTCGGGATCGGCCTCGGCATCTTCTTCCTGGTCTGGACGCTGTACATGCAGATGGGACTCGGCTGGAGCGAGCTGCGGGCGGGCACGACCGGTATCCCGTTCTCGATCGCCGTCTCCTTCGCGGCCGGGATCTCCGTGCAGAAGCTGGTACCGCGGTTCGGCCGCAAGGTCCTGCAGGCGGGCGCGCTGCTGATGGTCGCCGGACTGCTGCTCTACATCTGGGAGTCCGACCGGTACGGCATGGGCATCGCCCCCTGGCAGATGGCTCTGCCGCTGGTCGTCATGGGGCTCGGTATGGGGCTGATCGTGGCCCCGCTGACGGACGCGGTGCTGTCCGAGGTGCCGAAGGAGCACTCCGGGTCGGCGTCCGGGCTGATCAACACCGTGCAGCAGATGGGCAACGCACTGGGGCTCGGACTCGTCTCGGTCGTCTTCTTCGGGTCGATCAGCGACCGGCTGGCGCCGCAGGCGATGGGCCCGGCGTTCGTCGAGGCGTTCCAGCACTCGCTGTGGTGGGTGGCCGGAGTGCTCGCGCTGATCTTCCTGGTGATGTTCGCGCTGCCGGCGCGACCGCGGCAGCAGGTGGAGGGCGGCGAGGACGAGGTCGTCCAGGACGCCGATGCCACGCCGGGCGAGGTGGCCAAGGAGGCCGCACTGACGCGCTGAGTGCGTCTGTCGGCCGGCCGCGTGCTCGGCTGCCTGCTCGGTGCCCGCACCTCTCGGGGGGGTGCGGGCACCCTTGCGTGAGGCGCGGGCCCCTTGTGCGTGCTTTGGCGGGTGAGCGCCGTCGCCCGTCAGCAGATGTGCGTGCGGTTCTCCATCGCCTCGCGCGCCGCCTGCTCGTTCCCGTACACCTCGCACATGTGGCGGCCGTCCGGAGTCGCCGTGTGCTCGACCTCCCACAGGCTCGTCTCGCTGCCGTCGAGAAGCAGGAAGGCGTGCTCGTACAGGGTGAAACCGGCATCCCGCCCGTCGACCCGGCACTGCCGGCCGAAGATCTGGGTGATGTGGTGGGCGAAGGCGGCCCGCAGCAGACGCGCGGTCTCCTCGCCCGGCACGTCGCCGTTCTCCGCGCGGCGCAGCACGCGGCGGGCGTGGTCCGCGGAGTTGTCCGGCGCGTACATCCGGGGCAGCGGCGCCGGCGGCGCGGCCATCAGGACCGTGTGAATCTCCAGGTCCGCCTGCGGGGCGTCGTCGCCGAACGCCGGCATGTCGGAGAAGCTGCCGGCCAGCCGCGCGGCGGCCACATGGGCGTCGGCCTCGTCGTCGTACAGCTCGTGGTGCTGGGGGCCGGGCCGCGTCCGCGACCGGGCGCCCGTCGTGTCCTTGGCGCCCCCGTGGACCAGCTCCCACAGGGTCAGGGCCGAGCCGTCGGCCAGCAGATAGGTATGCCGGTAGGTCTCGCGGTGCAGTACGGAACTGTGATGCGAGGAGTGCAGGGAGCTGCTGTGTGCCAGCGCCGTGCCGAGTCTCTCGACCGTGCAGTCGGGCAGGTCGAAAGAGTTGAGTGCGCGTCGCAGGAGTCGCTCGAGGTGCTGCTCGGTTGTCTCGTACGGATCGCTCAAGGTGCTGTCTCCAGGCCGTCGCCGCGTGTTACCCGATGCGTGCTTAACGTAGTCCCTGGGTCTGACATCGAGACCGGGGTTCCGGAAAACGTACGGCACACGCGGATAGTTCCTGGCGTTTCGTCCGAACTTCCTTGCGCGGATGGCGAGTCGGCGGTCAGCCGGTGCCGTAGAGATCACTGTACGAGGGGTACGCGCCCGCGCCGGGGCGGCGGGATTCGACGCCCTCGGCCGCCCGTACAGCCTTCACGACGGCACGCGTCAGCACGTCCGCGCCCGCCGTCAGGAGTTCGTTCAGCGCGATCGGGTCGGCCGGGGGCAGGGGCCGCTCACCGGTGGCGAGCGCGAAGACCGTGTCCCCGTCGTTCAGCAGGTGTGCGGGACGCACGGCGCGCGCCAGTCCGTCGTGCGCCGTGCCCGCGAGCTTCTGCGCCTGCGCCCGGGTGAGATCCGCGTCCGTGGCGACGACGGCGAGCGTGGTGTTGAGCGGGGGGCGGGCTTCGGCGTCCCGCGCTTCGGCCAGCCGGCGCCCGGCGGTCCTGTGGACCTCCGCCGGGGGGTACACGGGCGGTTCGGCGGCTCCGTACTCCCCGTAGAGCACCCCGGTCACCGGATCGACCACCGCACCTGCCGCGTTCACCACGACCAGCACGCCGACCGTGATCCCCGACGGCAGTCGCACGCTCGCCGTGCCCACACCGCCCTTGAGCCGGCCGGCGACCGCTCCCGTGCCGGCGCCGACCCCGCCCTCCGCGACCGGGGCACCCGACTCCGTGCCGGCCGCGGCCTCCACCGCGGCGCGGCCGGTCGAGGCGTCCGGGCGGGCCCGCCAGTCGCCGCCCCGCCCCAGGTCGAAGATGCACGCGGCCGGGACCACCGGCACCACCTGCGACGGATCGGGACCGACCCGCACGCCCCGCCCCTGCTCCTCCAGCCAGGCCATCACGCCGGACGCCGCGTCCAGTCCGTACGCGCTGCCGCCCGTCAGGACGACGGCGTCGATGCGCTGCACCAGGTTGCGGGGGTCGAGAGCGTCCGTCTCCCGGGTGCCCGGGCCGCCGCCCCGTACGTCGACGGCGGCGACGGCGCCGCCCTCGGGGGCGAGGACGACGGTGGTGCCGCTCAGCGCGCCGTCGCCGGACACCCGCGCATGACCGACCCGCAGCCCGGCGACATCCGTCAGCGCGTCCCTCCCGCCCGCGGGGAGGCCGGTCGGCGGCTGCGCGCCCTGTGCCCGGCCCTGCCCGGTGTGCTGTCCGGCCATCGTGTGCTCCTCACGCGTGGGTCGGCGGGACGGTGGTGGAAGTTGGCCCGCCCGGTGCCGGGCGCCGCGACAGCGCCACGCCGGCCGTCACGGTCGCGGCCGCCACCAGACCGGCCGCCAAGACCGCATACGTCCCGGCGAACGTACAGGCCAGGATCGCCACCGTGGCCAGGGGGAGGGGCAGTTGCTCCGCGAGGTCGCGCTTGAAGTGGCGGGCGTGCAGCAGCCACACCGTCAGCAGAAAGACTGCCGCGGGGACGGTCACGGCGGCCGAGGCGGCCGCCGTCGACACATGGGCCTTTCCGGTGGCCTCCTCCACCGCGACCTCGATGCCCGAGCCGATCGCGGCAGCGGAACCGAAGATCGCGTAGTGGCCGTATCCCCAGATGAACGACTGCCTGCTGCCACGGAGATAGTGGTGGATCGGCACGGCGAAGTAGATCCACCAGGCGGCGAAGACGATCAGCAGTCCGCCCGCGGCGACCGGCAGCAGTTCGCCGAGCGCGTCGTGGTTGTCGACCGACTCCTGGACGGCGACCGTTGCCGCGGCGATCGTCTCGCCGAGCACGATGATGGTGAACAGTCCGTACCGTTCGCCGATGTGATGCGGATGCCAGCTCGTCCCGCGCTCGCGCTCGGCGACGGCCGGAACCGACAGCTCGCACAGGGCGAGCACCACGTAGACCGCGGTACGGGCGCCGTTCATGTCGGCGGGCACGAACAGCATGCCGATCCAGCCCAGTTGGCACAGGACGATCCCGATGGCGTACCGGTGGGCGACCCTGCGTTCCGCGCCCTCGGAACAGTGGGCCACCCGCAGCCACTGGCTGGTGAGCGCGAGCCGCATCACCACATAGCCGATGACGCCGAGCGTCCAGTCCCCGTCGTCGAAGGCGCGCGGCACCCCGGCGGCGAAGATGAGCACACCGGTGATCTGGACGAACGTGACCAGGCGGTACAGCGTGTCGTCGGTGTCGTACGCGGAGGCGAACCAGGAGAAGTTCACCCAGGCCCACCAGATGCCGAAGAACACGGCCAGATAGCCGGCGATCCCGGTGCCGGGATGTCCCTCGGCGACGGCGTGCACGAGACGGCCGCCCGCCTGGGCGACGGCAACGACGAAGCACAGGTCGAAGAAGAGTTCCAGCGGGGTCGAGGTGCGGTGCTTCTCGGTGCGGCTGCGGGCGGTCATCCGGGACATGGGGCCCAGCACAGCAGACCACTCCGGTGGCGGGTGGCGGGACGCGCAGATCGTACGGGGAAAGCGTCCCGGGTCAAGTCCTGCGCAGCGGAGAGTCGCGCGACCGGCCTTCGTGCCGCTGGGTGACGCGCTCACTCAGCCGGACGTCAAATCAGGACCAACCGTCCCATCCAGTCCTACGGTGGGCCGGTGACCGAGCCCCCAGAAGCCGCAGACGAAGGCGCAACCGCAGCCGCCACCGCGCCGAACCCGGCCGTGGACACGCCCGCACCGCCCGCTCCCGGCAGCGCCCGCACCTCGGTCCTCCGGTCCGTCACCTCCCGCGCGACCGCGGTCGGCGTCATCGTCTCCGTCCTGCTGATCCTCGCAATCGTGTTCGGCAGCCGGCTTCTGGAGAACTTCGACTCCGCCCTCCTCCCGTACGCGGTCGCCACGGTCTTCCTCGCCTTCGGTGTCGCCTACCGCTACACGGTCTGGGTCTCCGCGCCCGGGGCCCGGCGCCTGTTCAAGCAGGGCTGGCGGAGCTTCTTCTCCATGGCCAACTTCCGCAAGGGCCCTACCGCCCTGCCGAGGATGACCGCCACCTATCTGGGCTTCCAGAAGTTCCTCGGCGCCCGCTCGCACGCCCGTTGGGCCGCCCACCAGCTGATCTTCTGGGGCTGCATCCTCGCCTCCCTGATCACGTTCCCGCTGACCTGGGGCTGGTTCACCTTCACCTCCGGCACCGGCTCGGGCCCCGGCTACGAGATGCGCATCTGGGGCTTCAAGATCATCGGCTTCGACTCGCTGAACTTCCTCGGCTGGCTGATGTTCCACGGCCTGGACATCGCCGCCGTGCTCGTCATCCCCGGTGCCTCCTACTTCCTCTGGCGCCGTATGAAGGACCGCGGCGCCATCACCGGCCAGCGCTTCGGCTACGACCTCGTGCCGCTGATCGCCCTGATCGTCATCTCCGTGACCGGTCTGCTGCTCACCTTCTCGTCGATCTTCCTGCACGGCGGCGGATACGAATTCCTGGGGATCCTCCACATGGTGTCGGTGGTCTTCACCCTCATCTACATCCCGTTCGGGAAGTTCTTCCACATCGTCCAGCGCCCGGCCGCGGTCGGTATGCAGCTGTTCAAGTACACCGGCCGGCAGGACCAGGAGATCTTCAGCTGCCGTCGCTGCGAGGAACCCATCGACACCGGGCCGTACGTCGAGAACCTCCGCGGCACCATGCGCGATCTCAGCCTCGACTTCGACGAGTGGGCCGAATACTGCCCGCGCTGCAAAAGGGTGCTGCGCGGCAGCGCCTATCTCTCCCATGTGAAGAAGGGCTTCAAGTGACCGCCGACCCCCGTCCGGTCGTCCCGCTCGACCCCTCTCTCGCACCGCCGGGCACCCGGGCCTTCCGGGACGCCGGCGGCATCCCGGCCGACCGGTGGCGCGCCGACCAGGACGGCGAGACGCTCGTCCCCACCCACTGCTGCTTCTGCGGCGTCCAGTGCGGGATGTATCTGCGCGTCGACCGCGGCGGCAAGGTCTTCGGCGTCGAACCCCGCAACCACGACATCAACCGGATGCGGCTCTGCCCCAAGGGCATCAATGCGTATCAGCAGGTCAACCACCCCGACCGGCTCACCGCCCCGCTGATGCGCCGCTCCCGCGACGAGGTGTTCCGCGAGGTCTCCTGGGACGAGGCGCTCGACTTCACGGTCTCCGAGATCAAACGCATCCAGCAGGCCCACGGCAACGACGCCTTCGGACTCCTCGGCGGTGCCAGCCTGTTCTCCGAGAAGACGTATCTCGTCGGCAAATTCGCCCGGGTGGCCCTCAAGTCCCGGCATGTCGACTACAACGGCCGGCTCTGCATGGTCAGTGCCGCGGGTGCCAACAAGCTCGCCTTCGGCATCGACCGGGCGGGCAACCCCTTCTCCGACTGCCTGCTCACCGACTGCCTGCTGATCGCGGGCTCCAACGTCGGCGAATGCTTCCCCGTGATGACCCAGTACGTGTGGGGAGCGCGGGACCGAGGTGCCAGCCTGATCGTCGTCGACCCGCGCGAGACCGCGATCGCCCGCACCGCCGACATCCATGTCGCCCTCAAGCCGGGCACCGACTCGGCCTTCTTCACCTCCGTCCTGAACGTGGTCGTCGAGGAGGGCCTCACCGACGAGGCGTACCTCGCCGCCCACGCCACCGGCTGGGAAGAGGTCAGGGCCAAGGCCGCCGAATATCCACCGTCCCGCGCCGCCGAGATCTGCGGCGTCCCCGCCGAACAGATCGTCCAGGTCGCGCGCACCTTCGCCCGCGCCCCCAAGGCCATGGCCTGGCACGCCCGCGGTATCGAACACCACTCGCAGGGCGTCGAGAACTGCCTCGCCGTGATCAACCTCTGCGCTGCCACCGGCCACATCGGCAAGCCCGGTGCCGGCTACGGCACCATCACCGGTCAGGGCAACGGGCAGGGCGGCCGCGAGCACGGCCAGAAGGCCGACCTCCTCCCCGGCGGCCGCTCGATCATGAACGAGGAGCACCGCCGGCAGATCTGCGAGATCTGGGGCATCGAGGAGTCCGAACTGCCGCCCGCCGGTACCTCGATGATGGAAATGGTCTGGCAGATGCAGCGCCGCGAGATCCGCGGCCTGATCGGCATCTGCAACAACCCCTTCGTCTCCCTGCCCAATTACCGGGTGGTCAAGGAGGGGTACGACGCCACCGAATTCCATGCCCAATTCGACTTCTTCCTTTCCGAGACCGCTGCCAACGCACATGTCGTCCTTCCCGTCACCACCTGGGCCGAGGACGAAGGGGTGATGGCCAACGCCGAGGCCCGCGTGGTCAAGCACAACAAGGCCCAGGACGCACCCCCCGGGGTACGGACCGACACCTGGGTGATGTGTGAACTCGCCCGGCGGCTCGGCGCGGGCGACAAATTCGCGTTCGCCGACTCACGCGCGGTCTTCGACGAGCTGCGGATCGCCTCCGCCGGAACCGTCAACGACTACTACGGCATCACCTACGAACGGCTGGAGGAGACCGGCGGCATCGCCTGGCCCTGCCCCTCCACCGATCACCCAGGCACCCCCCGGCTCTTCGAGGACGGCAGGACCTACCACCCCGACGGCAAGATCCATCTGCAGGTCGTCGAGTGGCACCCGCCGATGGACCCGTACGACGACGAGCACCCCATGTCGCTCACCACCGGCCGCACCGTCGCCCACTTCCTCTCCGGCAACCAGACCCGTCGGCTGGGCGCCCTCGTCGAACAGACCCCGCGCCCCTGGGCCGAGGTCCACCCCTCCCACGGCTTCCGCAACGGCGAACCGGTCCGCGTCATCACCCGGCGCGGCAGCGAGGTCTTTCCCGCCCTCGTCACCGAGGCGATCCGCCCCGACACCGTCTTCATCCCGTACCACTGGCCGGTCCCCACCGCCGCCAACGCCCTCACCATCGACGCCCTCGACCCCCGCTCCAAGATCCCCGAGTACAAGGTGTGCGCCTGCCGCATCGAGCACGCCGAAAAGATCGACGAGGTCCCCGCACCTCCCGTCGCACCCGGCCAGGTCGCCTACCCGGAGGCCCAGGTCTCCCGTACCGACCCGTTGCCGCCCACCGCCCCGCAGGGCCGTGGTACCTCGGAGAGGAGCTGAGGCCCGCATGATGGGCAGAACGATCTTCATCGACCCGGGGCGCTGCATCGGCTGCCAGGCCTGTGTCTCCGCCTGCCGGGAATGCGACTCGCACCGCGGCAAGTCGATGATCCACCTCGATTACACCGACGAGGGTCACTCCGTCGCCTCCCTCCCCACGGTCTGTATGCACTGCGAGGACCCGGTCGCCCCGTGCGCCGAGGTCTGCCCCGCCGACGCGATCCTGGTCACCGCCGACGGTGTGGTGCAGCAGGCCGACACCACCCGCTGCATCGGCTGCGCCAACTGCGTCAACGCCTGCCCCTTCGGCGTCCCGAAGATCGACCTCCAGGCGAAGCTGCAGATGAAGTGCAACCTCTGCTACGACCGCACCGCCTACGGCCTCGCCCCCATGTGCGCCACCGTCTGCCCGACCGGGGCGCTGTTCTACGGAACGGCCGAGGAGCTCCAGGCAGAGCGGCCCGGCGTCCAGATCGCCGACACCTTCACCTTCGGCGAGACCGAGGTCCGCACCGGTGTGGCCATGGTCGTCCCCGCCGACAAGGTCCGGTGGCCGGTGCCCGGCGGTCTTCCCGTCGTCGAGATCAACGGGAAGGACGTCCGCCGATGAGCGTCACCGAGCAGCCGCCGACCGGGGACCGGAGCCCCCGCGGAGACGCGCGCAAGGCCCTGCACGACCGGATCGCCGCCGACTCCCTCACCACCCGGCGTGACTACCTCCGGATCGTCGCCACCGTCTCCGGCGGACTCGCCGTCGGCGGCCTCGGCGTGGCCGGCGGCATGCTCCCGCGCCACGGGGACACCGATGACGCCAAGGCACCCGAACCGAGGAAGATCACCGCTCAGCTCCTGCCCGGCGAGTCCATCGCCTTCAGCTACCCCGAGGAGGATGACAAGGCGGTCGCCGTCCGGATGGACGACGGTACCCTCGTCGGCTACTCGGCGATCTGCACCCATCTCGCCTGCGCGGTGCTCTGGCGCAAGGACCGCGGTCCGGAAGGGGAGCTCTACTGTCCCTGTCACGAGGGCATCTTCGATGTGCGCACCGGAGAAGTCACCGCCGGACCGCCGCCCCGCCCCCTGCCCAAGGTGGCACTCACCGAGCAGGCCGACGGCAGCGTCTGGGCCATCGGCACCACCCGTTCCGGCGAGAGCATCGAGCACGGTGTGTGCCGCCAGATCAGCGAGGAACGGCCGGACCTCGCCTCGCGGATCGGCTGCCCCTCGGTCCGGGACGGAGGTGCGGAGGCACCTCCGGCGCATGCTCCCGGCGCGAAGGCTCCCCGCACCGCGGCAACCGAAACCGAGACCCCCGGCAGGCGGACATGACCGACGCCCGGCAGCCCGCCGACCCGCAGCGCCCGGCCTATCCCGAGTACCACCCGGGCAGCGCCCGGCCGGAGCTGAACCGACCCGTCCGCGAGCGCTATCCGCAGATCCGCTCCACCAGTGGCTACGGCGACCCCCGGGTCCGCCGCACCGGTCCGGGCCCGGGAGCGGGCACCGACCAGGAACCCGAGCGCTCCTCGAAACTGACGGCGCGGCTGACCCTCGCCATGACCGTCGTCATCGGCCAGCTCTGGGGACTGACCGTCGTCGTCGACGAATGGATGGAGGGCAACACCGGAACGGCCTGGTGGGGTGCGGGCTTCCTCTGTCTGTCGTTCCTCGTGGTCCTGGGGCTCTGGATGCTCGACCCGAAGGATCGCTGACCGTCGCCGTACCCTGGTGGTATGAGCACCGCCCCCACCCCCGGACCGCGCGATTCGAAACCGACGCAGCCGACAACCCCGACACAGCCGGAGCAGAGGAAGCCCAAGCCGGCTCTGATCTTCGACGATCCGCTGGACCAGCAGTCCGCGGACGATACGGACCGAGCGTGGGGCGAGCGGGCTCCGGCCGGCGGCAGCGCCGCCGACCTCGCGCGCTTCCTCGACGAGAAGCCACCCCACCACGTCTGAGTTACTCGTCGTGGCCGCGGCCCGGTTCCTGGCCGCGGCCCTCGCCCGCCGGACCGCTGCGCTGCGAGACGAGAACGTCGCGGATCTCCTTCAGCACCTCCAGCTCGCTCACCTCCAGCGTCTCCTGCACGCCGTCCTTGGCAGCCTGCATCGCCGCTCGCCTGGCCAGGTACTTGGCCATCGGCAGCACCATCAGGAAGTAGACGACGGCTGCCGTGATCACGAAGCTGAGCGTGGCGCTGAGCACCGAGCCCCACAGGATCCGGATGCCCTCGGTCGCCTCGCCCGTCTTCGGGTCCGTGACACAGGGGCCCTTGAGGCAGGAGCTGTAGCTCTCCAGATCCTTGGTGCCGAACGCACCGACGAGCGGATTGATGACGCCCTTGACGAACGCGTTCACGATGTTGGTGAACGCGGCGCCGATGACGACCGCGATCGCCAGGTCGATCACATTGCCGCGCAACAGGAAGACCTTGAAGCCTTCCAACAGACCGACCTTCTTCTTCACGCCCACGAGTGAGTCTTTCTCCGCATGCGCCGTAGGGGGAACGAACTGTTCCGCAACCTACGGCAGCACGAGGCAAATCCATCCAATCCACGCCTTCCGGCCGGTGACTTGACGGCTCATCAGTGCGAATGGGCCGGTGTGCCCGGTTCAGCACAGTGTCACCGCCAGCCGGGCCGAGATCCCTGCGCCGGCCAGTGCCGTCGCCGTGCTCCGGGGCACGGACAGCACGATCAGCGCGCCACCCTCCGCGGGGTCTTCGGCAGCACCATCGGGCGCCGTCCGCGGCACCGCCGCCACCCTGGCCCCCTTCGCCACCACCCTGGCATCTGCCCCGGAGCCCTCGCCCGCGATCACATCGACGCGGTCTCCCGGGCGTAACAGCCGTACCGTCGCCGCATCCGCAATCCGGACCGGCGCGGACACCAGCTGAACCGGTCGCCGCTCCCCCTCCGGCGCCGAGGTTCCCGCGCGCTCCGCCGCCCCGCCGCCACCGTCACCACCGGTCAGTCCTGTCGCGGCCAGCGCCGCAGCCGTCAGCGCCAGTCCGGCCGCCATGGCGCGGCGCTGTCGCCACACCGCCCGCCGTAACCGACGCCCACCACCCCCGCGCACCCGCAGCGGCGCGAACGCGGGCACCCCGCAGGGCGGCGGCGCCGACACCGGCGGACCGGGGGCCGTCGGACGCACATCGGACGAGGACGTGGTCGGAGAAACGGGCGGGAACATGGCCGACACCACCTGCCGTGGGGAGTGAGGAGCGCGAAGTCCGGCGTTCGGGACGAGCACCGACGCCCCTCACGATCCACCGTCCGCGAGATTCCCGCCGAGCCCTGTGGACAGCGCACACACTGTGGACAAGTCGGTCACCCACCCGCGCCCCACCCGTCTCGCAGAGCCAAGATCGGAGCCAGGACCGAGCCGCGGCCGCACCCCCTACGGCAGCTCGATCCCCGTCTCGATCCCGTCCAGCGCACGCGCACAGGAACAGCTGCGCTCCCCTTCCGCAGGCAGCGCCGTCACCGCGTCGAACAACACCGCCCGCAGCCGGTCCACATTGGCCGCGAACACCTTCAGCACGTCCTCGTGGGAGACGCCCTCGCCCGCCTCGGCGCCCGCGTCCAGGTCCGTCACCAGCGTCATCGTCGTGTAGCAGAGCCCCAGTTCACGGGCGAGCACGGCCTCCGGATGCCCGGTCATGCCGACCACCGACCAGCCCATCGCCGCATGCCAGCGCGATTCGGCCCGGGTCGAGAAGCGCGGCCCCTCGACGACCACCAGCGTCCCGCCGTCCACCGGCTCCCAGCCCTTGGCGCGGGCCGAGGCCAGTGCGACCTTGCGCCCCTCGGGGCAGTACGGGTCGGCGAAGCCCAGGTGCACCACGTTCGACGCCACGCCGTCCGCACGGGTCTCCCCGTCGTAATACGTCTGCGTGCGGGCCTTGGTGCGGTCCACCATCTGGTCCGGTACGAGCAGCGTCCCCGGTCCGTACTCCGGACGCAGCCCGCCGACCGCACACGGGCCGAGCACCTGACGTACGCCCACGGACCGCAGCGCCCACAGGTTGGCGCGGTAGTTGATGCGGTGCGGCGGCACATGGTGGCCGCGTCCGTGGCGAGGGAGGAAGGCGACCCGGCGTCCGCCGATCTCACCGAGGAAGACGGAATCGCTCGGCTGTCCGTACGGGGTGTCCACGCGAACCTCGGTGACGTCCTCCAGGAAGGAGTACAAGCCCGAGCCGCCGATGACACCGATCTCTGCGTTCACCATGCGATCACACTAGCGGGGCTGTAAATGCCGAGGGCCCCGCCGATCGGATCGGCGGGGCCCTCGGGTGAAGTGTGAAGCTGCGTACCTCGGCTCAGGCGGCCGACGTACCGCTCGACGACGACGCGGAGGACGACGACGAGGAAGAGGAAGCAGCGGCGGACGAGGACGCGGACGACTTCGAGTCCGACCCCGTCGAGGAAGTCGACGAAGCGGAACCGGTTGCCTTCGCGGGCGACGACGCCGGCGCGCTGCTCGACGAGGAGCCGCGGCTGTCGTTCCGGTAGAAACCGGAACCCTTGAAGACAATGCCGACCGCCGAGAACACCTTCTTCAGGCGTCCCTCGCAGTTCGGGCACACGGTCAGAGCGTCATCGGTGAACTTCTGCACCGCCTCGAGGCCCTCGCCACATTCGGTGCACTGGTACTGATAGGTCGGCACTTGCTCCTCCTGGCACTCTGACTCTGTGAGTGCTAACGACGCTCCATACTGACGTATTCCGCTGGATCAGTCCACCGTGACCGGCTCTCGGTGACCGACACCACGTGCCACGGTCCGTCCCGGAGCCCTCGGTGTCAGCCGCGAACGCAGCGTCACCAGGGTCACGAGCGCCAGCACGGTCCCCACCAGCGGCACCACGAAGCCGGTGCTCGCCCCGTGGGCGTCCGCCAGCCGTCCGGCGACCGTCACCGCCGCGGCCTGGCCGAGCGCGACCGCGCCCGTCAGCCAGGTGAACGCCTCGGTCCTGGCGGACGCCGGAACCAGCGCCTCGACGAGCGTGTATCCGCTGATCAGCGCGGGTGCGATGGAGAGTCCGACGAGCAGCCCGAGCCCGGCCAGCAGCGGCACGGAGTGCACGGCCCACAGCCCGGACGCGGTCAGGGTCAGCGCCGCGTACCCGGCGATCAGCCTGCGCCGCGGCCCGCTCTTCCAGGCGACGGCACCGCAGGCGATCCCGGCCAGCATGTTGCCGGCCGCGAAGATCCCGTAGAGCAGGCCGTTCGCACCGGGCCGGCCGATCTCCTCGGCGAACGCGGTCAGCGAGACCTGCATGCCGCCGAAGACGGCGCCGATCCCGAGGAACGCCACCGCGAGCACGCGTACGCCCGGTACGGACAGGGCGGAGGTGTGCCGTTCGGAGGCGCCGGAGGTGGTGGAGCGGACCGCGGGCTGGGTATGGCGCTGCGCCGCGAAGAGCAGGCCGCCCATCAGCGTCAGTGCGGCCTCCGCGATCAGTCCGGCCGCCGGATGCACCCCGGTGCACAGGGCGGTGGCGAGGACGGGTCCGATGACGAAGGTGAACTCGTCGGTCACCGACTCGAAGGCGGCGGCGGTCGCCATCAGGGGCGAGGCCTTCCGGCCGGGTGCCGCGCCCAGCAGGGCCGCCCAGCGGGCCCGCACCATCGGGCCGATCTGCGGGACGGAGGCACCCGTCGGCACTGCGGCCAGGAACAGCAGCCAGAGCGGTGCGTCCGCCAGTGCGAGTGCCGTCAGCGCCGATACGGACGCCGCATGCACGAGGACTCCCGGCAGCAGTACGGCGCGCTGGCCGATGCGGTCGGCCAGCTTGCCGCTCTGCGGGGCGAACAGCGCCATGGAGACACCGGTGACAGCGGCGACGGCGCCCGCGCTGCCGTACGAGCCGGTGGTGTGCTGCACCAGCAGGACGATGCCGATGGTCAGCATCGCGAAGGGCTGCCGTGCGGCGAAGCCCGGAAGGAGGAAGGTCCACGCACCGGGGATGCGCAGAAGTTGCCCGTAACCGGGGCGGTCGGAGACCGTGGACGCCACGGTCCATGCCTTTCTGCCGCCTGGTAGCCATGCTTCCGTCGCCGGTCCGCACCTGTGGGTGCCGGCCTGGGACGGAAGCTGCCGAGAGCTGTCCTCTTCGCGCGGAACTGCGGTAGATGCCGGGCGCTCGCAGCAGAGGCGGAGGACGCCACGACCGCCATACGGTCGCGCCAGCTCTGCGTCAGGCAGAGTTGGTCGATCCGGTGTTGACCGGATCTATCGATCTTTGTCGATCACGTTTCCTTCATGCTACAGGGCAGGATCCGGTGCATGCCTGCGATTGCGGGCAATCACACCTTTGTAGCCTCGGATCAGTGGTGCGTCCTGGTCCTGCCGGTTCCACCGGTGTCGCCGTCGGTCCCCAGCCACCCGGCCAGCTTGCCGCCCTCGCCGACCGCCCGCAGTCGGGCCTCGGCCGTGTCGCGCACCGGATCGGTCGCGACGACCAGCAGTTCGTCGCCCCGCCGCAGCATGGTCGACGGTCCGGGCACGAAGCTCTTCCCCTCCCGTACGACGAGGGTGACGGCTGCTCCGGCGGGCAGCCGCAGTTCGGCGATCTCCACGCCGTGCATCTTCGACTTCCCGGGGATCGCCACCGACAGCAGATGCCCGCGCAGCCGCTCCAGCGGCGCCGACTCGATGCCCAGGTCGGTGGCCTCGGAGGGGTCCTCGGCGATCTTCAGGGCCTTGGCCAGCCAGGGCAGGGTCGGCCCCTGAATCAGCGTGTAGACGACAACGAGTACGAAGACGATGTTGAAGACATGGGTGGAGCCCTCGATCCCGTGCACCATGGGAATGGTCGCCAGGATGATGGGGACGGCGCCACGCAGCCCCGCCCATGACATGAAGGCCTTCTCGCGCCACGGCATCCGGAACGGGATCAGGGAGATGAAGACCTCCATGGGGCGCGCCACCACGGTCAGTACCAGACCCACGATGATCGCGGGCCAGAAGTCGTCGAGCAGGTCGTGCGGGGTGACCAGTAGCCCGAGCAGGACGAACATGCCGATCTGGGCCAGCCAGCCGAGCCCGTCGGCGAAGCCGCGGGTGGCGGGCCAGTGCGGCAGCTTGGCGTTGCCGAGGAGCATCGCGGCCAGATAGACGGCGAGGAAGCCACTGCCGTGGACCAGGGCGCCGGCCGCGTACGCGGACACGGCGATCGCCATCACCGCGATCGGGTAGAGACCGGACGCGGGCAGTGCCACATGACGCAGTCCGAACGAGCCGAGCCAGCCGACGGCGATGCCGACGGCCGCGCCGATCACCAGTTCCAGGGCGATCTCGCCGACCAGCAGGTACCAGCTGTCCACCGGCCCCTTGGTCGAGAAGGCCACCACGAGGATCACCACGGGGGCGTCGTTGAATCCGGACTCGGCCTCCAGCACCCCGGTGATCCGGGCCGGCAGCGGCACCTTGCGCAGCACGGAGAAGACCGCGGCGGCGTCCGTCGACGAGACGACCGCGCCGATGATCAGCGACTGCCGCCAGTCCAGGCCGACCAGATAGTGCGCTCCGGCCGCGGTGACGCTCACGCTCACCGCGACGCCGACGACCGACAGCGTCGCGGCGGCGGGCAGTGCCGGTTTGATCTCTTTCCACTTCGTGCCGAGGCCGCCCTCGGCCAGGATCACGACAAGGGCGGCGTAGCCGAACACCTGGGTCAGTTCGGCGTTGTCGAACTTGATGTGGAGGATCCCGTCCTGCCCGATGGCGATCCCGATGCCGAGATACAGGAGCAGGCTGGGGAGCCCGCTGCGGGACGAGATGCGCACCGCCGCGACGGCGACGAGCAGGACGAGCGAGCAGACGAGCAGGAGTTCGTTGAGCGCGTGGACAGTCAGTGGCCGTTCCTTCCCTGCGTACGCCTGCCGAGTGACTCTCCGGCGGCCGGTACTTCATTACCTTACCTAATCTTTAACGCTTTCTTGACGCGTTCGAGTGCTCGTGCGATCGACTCTCGATTCGATGGATCCCGATACCGCGTCGGAGCCGCCTCGGTGCTGCGCCTATGGTTGCTCCTGCACTCCCAGGACCACCCTGCCCCTCGAAGGACAGCGATGCCCGCCAACACAACCGCCTCTTCCGGCTCTTCCGGTTCTGCCGGTGCGAAGACCGGCAAGAAGAAGGGGCGACGCGCCCGCCTGATCGTGATCGTCCTGGTGCTGGCGCTTGTCGCGGGTATCGGTTACGGCGCGTACTGGTCCGTAGCGACCGTGCGTGCCTCGTACCCGCAGACGAACGGGTCGGTCAAGATCGACGGTCTCTCCGCCAACGTCGACGTCAAGCGCGACAGCTATGGAATCCCGCAGGTCTACGCGGACTCCGACACCGACCTGTTCCGCGCCCAGGGCTTCGTACAGGCTCAGGACCGCTTCTGGGAGATGGACGTCCGCCGTCATATGACGGCCGGCCGGCTCTCCGAGATGTTCGGCTCGGGGCAGGTCGACACGGACGCCTTCCTGCGGACGCTGGGCTGGCGCAAGATCGCGCAGGAGGAGTACGACACCGTCCTGTCCGCGGACACCAAGAAGAACCTCCAGGCGTACGCGGACGGGGTGAACGCCTACCTCAAGGGGCGCGACGGCAAGGACATCTCCGTCGAGTACGCCGCGCTCGGCCTCACCAACGACTACCGGCCGACCAAGTGGACCCCGGTCGACTCGGTCGCCTGGCTGAAGGCGATGGCCTGGGACCTGCGCGGCAACATGCAGGACGAGATCGACCGCTCGCTGATGACCAGCAGGCTCAGCAAGGAACAGATCGAGGACCTGTACCCCGCGTACCCGTACGACAAGCACCGGCCGATTGTCGACCAGGGTGCGATCTCATCGGTCACCGGCGCGTTCGACCCGGCCGCGACGTCGTCCACCGGCGTCGGCGCGAACACCGTGCAGGGCGCCACCGAAGGCCTGAACACGCAGCTCTCCTCGCTCTCCGACACCCTCGACGAGATCCCCGCGCTGCTCGGCCCGAACGGCAACGGCATCGGATCCAACTCCTGGGTCGTCTCCGGCAAGTACACGACCACCGGCAAGCCGCTGCTCGCCAACGACCCGCACCTCGCGCCGCAGCTGCCGTCGCTCTGGTACCAGATGGGGCTGCACTGCCGGCAGCTCTCGGCGACCTGCCGGTACGACACCGCCGGGTACACCTTCTCCGGCATGCCTGGCGTGATAATCGGTCACAACCAGGACATCGCCTGGGGCTTCACCAACCTCGGCGCGGACGTCACCGACCTCTTCCTGGAGAAGGTCTCCGGCGAGGGCTACCAGTACGACGGCAAGGTGAAGCCCTTCGTCACCCGCAAGGAGACCATCAAGGTCGCGGGCGGCGAGAGCCGGCACATCACCGTGCGCGAGACGAACAACGGTCCGCTGGTCTCCGACCGCAGTGGCGAGCTGGAGAAGGTCGGCGAGAAGGCCCCCGTCACCAACGCCGCGCCGGACCGCGGCGACGGTTACGCCGTCGCCCTGAAGTGGACCGCGCTGGAACCGGGTCACTCCATGGACGCCGTCTTCGAGCTCAACCGCGCCAAGGACTTCAAGACCTTCCGGGCCGCCGCCGAGCACTTCGAGGTCCCCTCGCAGAACCTCATCTACGCCGACACCAAGGGCAACATCGGCTACCAGGCCCCGGGGAAGATCCCGGTCCGCAAGGCGGGCAACGGCACGATGCCGAGCCCCGGCTGGGCGTCGTCGTACGGCTGGAAGAAGGACCCGATCCCGTTCGATGAGCTGCCGTACGAGTACAACCCGAAGCGCGGCTACATCGTCACCGCCAACCAGGCGGTCATCGACGAGAAGAAGTACCCCCACCTGCTCACCAAGGACTGGGGCTACGGCACCCGCAGCCAGCGGATCAACGACCTCATCGAGTCGAAGATCAAGGGCGGCGGGAAGATCTCGACCGACGACATGCAGAAGATGCAGATGGACAACACCAGCGAGATCGCCGCGCTGCTGGTGCCCGAGCTGATGAAGATCAACGTCTCCGACAAGAGCGTCCGTGAGGCACAGAAGCTCCTGGAGGGCTGGGACTACACCCAGGAGCCCGACTCGGCGGCCGCCGCCTACTTCAACGCGGTCTGGCGCAACATCCTCAGGCTGACCTTCGGCGACAAGCTGCCCAAGGAGCTGCGCGTCAAGGGCGAGTGCCTCACCGTCCTCCCGGCCGACAGCACGGGTCCGGTCGACGAGCAGGACAAGCCGGTACGCGAATGCGGCCAGCGCGACACGGACACGGCGCAGCCGGACGGCGGCGACCGCTGGTACCAGGTGGTCGCCAACCTCATGGACGACGAGAACAACGACTGGTGGCAGTCGCCGAAGAACCGCAAGGACAAGGCGACCGAGACCCGTGACGAGCTCTTCGGCCGCGCCATGAAGGACGCCCGCTGGGAGCTGACCGCCAAGCTCGGCAAGGACATCTCCACCTGGAGCTGGGGCCGGCTGCACCAGCTGACCCTGAAGAACCAGACCCTCGGTACCGAAGGCCCCGATGTGCTCCAGCGGGCCCTCAACCGCGGCCCGTGGAACCTCGGCGGCGGCGAGGCCGCGGTCAACGCCTCCGGCTGGAACGCGGCGGGCGGCTACGAGGTCATCTGGGTCCCGTCCATGCGGATGATCGTCAACGTGGGGGACTGGGACAAGTCCCGCTGGATCAACCTCACCGGCGCCTCCGGGCACGCGTTCAGCGCGCACTACACCGATCAGACCGACAAGTGGGTCAACGGCGACCTGCTCGACTGGTCCTTCGGGACGAATGCGGTGGCGAAGGCGACGAAGGACACGTTGACGCTCAAGCCGTCCTGACGTTCAAGCCGTCCTGGGAGGACGGCGGGCCCGGGGGCGGTTCCGGCCCGGGTCAGACGGTGAAGCGCCGCGCTCCGGCCGGTGTCACCACGGCGTCCACGGGGTGGTCGTGCGGTTCCGCAGGAACCTGCGCGACCACCTCGTTGTCGTAGAGCAGGACGACCAGCGCCGGGTGCGCCCCGGCCGCCGCGAGCCGGGCCAGCACCCGGTCGTACGAACCTCCGCCGCGGCCGAGCCGCATCCCGCGGCCGTCCACCGCGAGGCCCGGCAGCAGGACCACGTCCGCGTCCAGAACGGCGTCCGGCCCGAGCCTCGGACCGTCCGGCTCCAGCAGCCCGCGGGCCGCCGGGACGAGGCTGTCGCCCCCCTCGTACGCGGCCCAGTCCAGATCGTTGTCCGGGAGGAGCACCGGCAGCAGCACCCGTACCCCCCGCGCGCGCAGCGCATCCAGCAGTGCACGGGTGCCCGGCTCGCGCCCCACCGAGACGTAGGCGGCGACGGCGCGGGCCTCGGCCAACTCCGGAAGGTCTACCGCACCGCGGGACAGAACCGTCGCGGCGTCGTCGACGTCTTCCCTGCTCAGGAGGGAACGCGCGGCGAGCAGGTCACGCCGCAGAGAGGCCTTTTCGGGCATGTCGGTGTTCAACGGGCACCTGTGAATCTCTCGTATGTTCATATATGAGTACAAAGTTAACCGGACGCTCATCTTCCGCCCATGGGTACCGGTTATGGTTGCGCGCATGACTCAGTCGCACCCCAGGATCAGCAAGGCTGTCATTCCGGCCGCAGGGCTAGGCACCCGCTTTCTGCCGGCCACCAAAGCCACTCCCAAAGAGATGCTGCCTGTCGTCGACAAGCCCGCGATCCAGTACGTCGTCGAAGAAGCGGTCGCGGCCGGCCTCTCCGACGTACTCATGATCACAGGCCGCAACAAGCGGCCCCTCGAGGACCACTTCGACCGCAATTACGAACTGGAGTCCGCGCTCACCCGCAAGGGAGACGCCGACCGGCTCCAGAAGGTCCAGGAGTCGAGTGACCTCGCCACCATGCACTACGTCCGCCAGGGCGACCCGCGCGGCCTCGGCCACGCCGTGCTGTGCGCCGCACCGCACGTCGGCGACCAGCCGTTCGCGGTCCTCCTCGGTGACGACCTGATCGACCCGCGCGACCCGCTGCTCGCCCGCATGGTCGAGGTCCAGGAGCGCGAGGGCGGCAGCGTCGTCGCGCTGATGGAGGTCGAGCCGGAGCAGATCCATCTGTACGGCTGCGCGGCCGTCGACGCCACCACGGACGGCGATGTCGTCAGGGTCACCGGGCTGGTCGAGAAGCCCGATCCGGCGGACGCGCCCAGCAACCTCGCCATCATCGGCCGCTACGTCCTCGACCCCGCCGTCTTCGACATACTGCGCAGGACCGAGCCGGGCCGCGGCGGCGAGATCCAGCTCACCGACGCCCTGCAACTGCTCGCCGAGGACGAGAAGATCGGCGGCCCCGTGCACGGCGTTGTCTTCAAGGGCCGCCGCTATGACACCGGTGACCGGGGCGACTACCTCCGCGCCATTGTCAGACTCGCGTGCGAACGTGAGGACCTGGGCCCGGACTTCCGGACCTGGCTCCGCAGTTTCGTCACCGAGGAGATGTAACACGTTGAGCAGCCCGATCTGGTCGGTGGACGAGCACCTGGAGGACATCCTCGCCGCGGTACGGCCGCTCGAACCCATCGAGCTCCAACTGCCCGAGGCCCAGGGCTGCGTCCTCGTCGAGGACGTCGTGGTGGAGATCGCCCTGCCGCCCTTCGACAACAGCTCGATGGACGGTTACGCGGTCCGCGTCGCCGATCTCGAGGGCGCCAGCGAGGAGTTCCCCGCGGTGCTCACGGTCATCGGTGACGTCGCGGCGGGCAGCGACGGACTCTCCGGTGACCAGACCGTCGGCCCCGGCGAGGCCGCCCGCATCATGACCGGCGCCCCGCTGCCGGCCGGTGCGGAAGCCGTCGTGCCGGTCGAGTGGACCGACGGCGGTACGGGCGGCGGCCCGGCGGACACCATGCGCGCCCACAGCCACGCCCCGCAGGACTCGGGCGGCGAGGTCCGCGTCCATCGCCCCGTCGCGGCCCGCGCCCATGTCCGGGCCCGCGGCAGCGATGTGCAGCCCGGCGATCTGGCCCTGCGGGCCGGTTCGGTCATCGGGCCGCCGCAGATCGGGCTGCTCGCCGCGATCGGCCGCTCCACCGTGAAGGTGCGGCCCCGGCCGCGTGTCGTCGTCATCTCCACCGGCAGTGAACTGGTGCAACCGGGTGAGAAACTGACGGGTGGTCAGATCTACGACTCGAACAGCTTCGCGCTGACGGCTGCCGCGCGCGACGCGGGAGCCATCTCCTACCGGGTCGGCGCCGTCACCGACGACGCCGACATGCTCCGCGCCACGATCGAGGACCAGCTGATCCGCGCCGACATCGTCGTCACCACGGGCGGCGTCAGCGTCGGCGCGTACGACGTGGTCAAGGAGGCCCTGTCCTCCGTCGGCGACGCGGACGAGCCGGGCAGCGGCATCGAGTTCCGCAAGCTCGCCATGCAGCCGGGCAAACCGCAGGGCTTCGGCTCGATCGGCCCGGAGCACACACCGCTGCTGGCACTGCCGGGCAACCCCGTCTCGTCGTACGTCTCGTTCGAGCTGTTCGTGCGGCCCGCGATCCGCACGCTGATGGGCCTGAAAGACGTGACCCGCCCGACGGTCCGCGCCACGCTGAAGACCGACCGGACACTCAGCTCGCCGTCCGGCAAGCGTCAGTTCCTGCGCGGCACGTACGACGCCGAGAAGGGCACCGTCACCCCCGTCGGCGGCTCCGGATCGCATCTGATCGCCGCCCTCGCCCAGGCGGACGCGCTGATCGTGCTGCCCGAGGACGTCACCTCCGCGGAGTCCGGCACGGTCACCGAGGTGATCCTGCTCCGCTGAACGCGACCCGGTGGCGGTACGGTGTCTGCCGCTGTGCCTTACCGGGGGACACCCCCCGGACCCCCGGCCGCACTCCGGTGCAGGCCGAGCGGGCAACCGGCGCCCTACCGCTAGGCGGAGTTCAGTGAGTACGCAGAACAGGCTGACGCATCTCGACGAGGCGGGTGCGGCCCGGATGGTCGACGTGTCCGAGAAGGACGTCACCGCGCGCGTCGCCCGCGCCAGCGGCCGGGTCCTCGTCTCGCCGCGCGTCGTCGAACTGCTCCGTGGCGAGGGAGTTCCCAAGGGCGACGCCCTCGCCACCGCCCGTATCGCCGGGATCATGGGCGCCAAGCGCACTCCCGAGCTGATCCCGCTCTGTCACCCGCTCGCCGTCTCCGGCGTGAAGGTCGACCTGAGCGTCGCCGACGACGCGGTGGAGATCCTCGCCACGGTGAAGACGACGGACCGCACCGGCGTCGAGATGGAGGCCCTGACGGCCGTCTCGGTCGCCGCGCTCACTGTGATCGACATGATCAAGGCGGTCGACAAGAGCGCGGTCATCACGGATGTCCGGGTCGAGTCGAAGTCCGGTGGCAAGTCGGGCGACTACCGGCGCTCCGTGCCGAAGGGCGAGAACGCATGACGGCGCCCGAGGCCGACCCGTCCGGCGGGCCGGACGGGACGGCGGCGTCCGGCGGCGAGCGTGCGGCGTCGCCGCCGGAGCCGCGCGTACAGGGCGCGCCCCTCGACGGTGCGCCGCCCGCCCCCCGTACCGCGCTCGTCGTGACCGCGTCGAACCGCGCCTCGGCCGGTGTCTACGCCGACCGGGGCGGCCCCCTGATCGTCGAGGCGCTCGCCGCGCTCGGCTTCGCCGTCGACGGGCCGCAGGTCGTCCCCGACGGTGACCCCGTCGAGCGGGCCCTGCGGGCCGGGGTGGCCGCCGCGTACGACGTCATCGTCACCACCGGCGGTACGGGCATCTCACCGACCGACCGCACCCCCGAGGCCACCCGCCGCGTCCTCGACCACGAGATCCCCGGCATCCCCGAGGCGATCCGTGCCGAGGGCCGCGACAAGGTCCCCACGGCCGCGCTCTCCCGCGGCCTCGCCGGAGTCGCCGTCCGCACCCTCATCGTGAACCTGCCGGGCTCCACCGGCGGGGTGCGCGACGGCCTCGCCGTCCTCGAACGCCTTCTGGTGCACGCCGTCGATCAGCTCCGCGGCGGCGACCACCCCCGACCCGGGAGCCCGAGCTGAACGTCCCGACCTGGCCGGTGATCCTGACGGACGGCGCGATCGCCCTCCGGCCGATAAAGCTGCGCGACCAGCGCGAGTGGCGGGAGGTCAACCGGCGCAACCGCGACTGGCTGCGCCCCTGGGAGGCGACCGTCCCCCCGCCCGGCCCGGGCGGTCCGGTGGCCCGGCGCCCCACTTACCGTCAGATGGTCCGCCATCTGCGCTCCGAGGCGAACGCCGGCCGGATGCTGCCCTTCGCCATCGAGTACGAGGGGCGCCTGGTCGGGCAGTTGACGGTCGCCGGGATCACCTGGGGATCGATGTGCTCGGGGCATGTCGGCTACTGGGTGGACCAGGACGTGGCAGGTCGCGGTGTCATGCCGACCGCGGTCGCTCTCGCCGTCGATCACTGCTTCCGGTCCGTCGGACTGCACCGCATCGAGGTGTGCATTCGGCCCGAGAACGGGCCCAGCCGAAGAGTCGTGGAGAAACTCGGATTCCGCGAGGAAGGGCTGCGTCCACGTTATCTCCACATCGACGGTGCCTGGCGGGACCATCTGATCTTCGCGCTCACCGCGGAGGAGGTGCCCGACGGGCTGCTCCGGCGCTGGCACCAGGCACGACGACCCGGAACGCCGCGTTAAATAAAATGAATGTTCGAAATTGATCGCCGCGTGACCGCTAACCAACGCGCAAACGCCGACTGTTGATCCGAACAATCACAAAAAAAGTCCTTGATATCAGCCAGATCGTGCGACACACCGGGCCAATTGGCGGATGCCTCCGTGCAAACCCCTCTACGGTGTGAGACGTGAGCAGCAGCGGCCTCATCTATGCAGTCATCGTCGGGGCCTGGGCCGCCTACTTGGTGCCGATGTGGCTCCGCAGGCAGGACGAGCTCAATGAAGCCCGCCCGACCGAACGCTTCAGCACCGCCATCCGGCTGCTGTCCGGACGGGCGGCGATGGAGCGCCGGTACGCCAAGGAACTGCGGGAGCGCACCACCGAGGAGGCGGGGCCCGACGTCGACCCGGACGTGGGCACGGAGCGAGTGGATTCCGTGGACGTCCGGGCCTTCGCCGCGCCTCCGGCGCATACCGAAGCCCGTGTGCACGACCCGGTACGCGCACCGGAGCGTGCGGCTTCCACGGCGCAGGCGTCCCAGGGTTCCCAGGAGCGGCAGGCCCAGGAGGGACCGGCGCACGCGTCTGTGCCCGTACCCGCGCGGCGCGCCCGTCCCGGTGGGATCGATGCGGAGCGCGCCCGGCGTGCCCAGCGCTCGCAGGTGCTGGCGCGCCGTCGGCGCACCACCTCGGTCCTTTTCCTCGCCTTCACCCTCGGCGCGGTCGTCGCGGCGGTCGGCGGCCTCCACTTCCTGTGGGCGCCCGCGGTGCCTGCCGTGCTGCTGAGCACGTACATCGTGCATCTGCGCGCCCAGGAACGGCGCAGGTTCGCCTTCACCATGGACCGGCGCAGGGCGGAGGTGGCGGCGCAGCACCTGCGCGAGAACCGCCACCGCAGGCACCAGCCCGCGGCCACGGCCCCCGCCGAGCCCGACGAGGAGCCCGAAGCGCGCCACCCCGAGCCCGAGCCCGCCCCCACGGTCTCCCCGCAGGAAGCGGGCCGCCGCGCGCTGGTCGAGCAGACGGACCACGCGGAATGGGTCGACCAGCAGCGCGAACGCGGCCGGGCCCAGGGCGACAGCTGGGAGCCGGTCCCGGTCCCGCTGCCGACCTACGTCACCGCGCCCGTGGCCCCGCGCGCCACGGGCGGCGTCGAGGTCGGCAACCCGGAGACCTGGAGCGCGGCCCGCTCCAGCACCGCCGAACCGGCACAGCCGGGCACCACGGCTCCCGCCGCACCCCCCGTGGACCCGGCCCCGCGCCAGCGCACCAACCAGTCCCGTCGCACCCGCGACCGCGGCCGGACCCCGCTCTTCGACCAGTACGAGGACGGCGACCGGCCCCGCGCCGCCAACGAGTGAGACCCGCTGCGACGCCGCCCCGGCTGACCAGCGGGGGAGCGGATTTCCGAGCACCGCTCCGAGGATGCTAGAGTTTCACTCGTTGCAAGGGCCTGTGGCGCAGTCTGGTAGCGCACCTCGTTCGCATCGAGGGGGTCTGGGGTTCAAATCCCCACAGGTCCACCGCAGCTCAGAGCCCCTACCGGGGAAACCCGGTAGGGGCTCTTTGGCGTCGTGCGGCAGCGAGGTGCAGCGACTGTGTCTGATCTTGTGCACCCAGGCGGACCGTCGCAGCAGCCGACCGCGCGGCGAAGGCTCGGGGACAGAAGGAGCCCCTGGCCGGCGGTGACACCGGCCAGGGGCTCCTTGAGGCGATCCGGCTACGTCAGCCGTCGGACTCCGACGACGGGATGTAGGCGCCCGGCACGTCCTTCGGCGCGAAGATCTTGTTCTCGCCGGGGTACGGCTTCTTCCACTCGTGCGTCTCGTACCACGTGAAGTGGTTCATCTGCGCGGGATTCGCGAAGTCGGGCTTGGCGTCGGGTCCGGTCAGCCGCTGCTTCGACTTCCAGTCCGCCCACTTCGCCGCGAGAGCCTGCTTGTCCGCCGGCACCTTCGCCGACGGCGCAGGCGCTGCACCGGGGTTCTGCGGCGCCGGGGTGTCCAGGCCGCAGGCAGGCGGGGTCGCCAGACCCGCGGTCAGCGAGGTCCGGTTGGGCAGCGCCGTGAACGGCGTGAAGTCCGCCTTCTTGGTGAACGCCCCACGCATCGGGCTGGCCGCGCTGTCCTTCTGGTTCATCGGGTGGATCCCGAGGATCTGCTCGATGGTCCGGATCATCGTGATCTGCGAGTAGTAGTGGCTGTCGACGGTGTCGTGCTGGGCCCAGGGGCTGATGATCTGGATCGGGGCTCGGTGGCCGTCGACGTGGTCGAGGCCGGCCTGGGAGTCGTCCTCGACCACGAAGATCGCGGAGTCCTTCCAGTACGGGCTGTGCGAGATCGTGTCGACCATCTTGCCCACCGCGAGGTCGTTGTCCGCGACCTGAGCGGCCGCGTTCGCCGGACCACCGGTGTGGTCGCTGGAGAGCCAGAACATGTTCAGGTTCGCCGGCCCGTTCTTCTCGAAGTCACGCTTCCAGATCTCGGACCGGTAGACGTCCGGGACGCTGGTGTCGAACTTCGGGAAGCCGGACACCGACACGTCGTTGAGCGACGGGATCGGCGAGGACGAGTTCAGCTTGTAGGCGGTGTCCTGACCGGTCGCGGCCATGTTCTTGGAGTCGCAGTACAGGTTCTGCCAGCTCGCGCCCGACGGCTTGGTCAGGAACTGCTGGAACTCACCGAAGTCCCGCACGGACTTGCCGGCCGCCTGCGCACCGGTCCAGATGAAACCGGTCCGCTGGTGGCCGAGAGCGTCGTCCTCGGTGTCGTAGCTGCGCGCGTACTCACCGGCCGAGGACTCGGTGTACTCCGGGTTGTCGGCCTGCATCAGCCAGTTGTGCCCCTCGGCGGAGTTCGTGCCGATGTCGTACGTGTTGTCGTACAGCCCGAACTGCTTGGTCAGCGCGTGCTGGTTCGGCGTCACGTTCTCGCCGAACTGCGCCAGCGACGGGTCACCGTTGCCCTGCGGGATGTCACCGAAGACCTGGTCGTAGGTCCGGTTCTCCTTGACGATCAGGAAGACGTGCTTGATCGTCGAGGGGTCGCCGAGCCGCTGCGGGACCGGCACCGGCTTCGGGTGGCCCTTGCCCTTGCCCTTGCCCTTGGTCAGCGTGACCGCGCCGCCGTTCCAGCCGTTCTGCTTGAAGACCTTGGCCGTCTCGGACTTGATGACGCGGTCGTTCGGCAGCGTGAACCGCTGCACGCTCGACGTCGTGTCGTGGGTGCCGTGCCCGGCGCTGTTGGTGGGGCGACGGGCGTCGATACCACGGGTGTTGGAGACCAGCACCTCGTTGCCGACAGTGGCGATCTCTGCGGGGAAGTAGTCCGTCGGGAGCAGACCGACGTAGCTGACCGGCTCCTGCGGGGTCGTGTACCGGTAGACGGCGACCGCGTTGGCGCGGCCGAGCGTCACCAGCAGGTGACCGTCGTCGGTGAGCGTCACCGCGTCGGGCTCGTAGCCCACCGACGCCTCGGGCCACGGCTGGGTGGCGACGGTCTGCACGACCTTGTTTCTGGCGGTGTCGATGACCGACACGTCGTTGGTGGCGGTGTTGGTGACGAAGAGCGCCCCGTGCCTGGCGTACAGGGCGGTCGGGTGCAGACCGACGTCGATGCTCGCGACGGCAGCGGCCGGGTTCGCCAGGTCGATGACGCTGACCGTGCCGGTGGTGGTGGCAGCGGTCACCGGGCTGGCCGGCACCTGGGTGTTGTAGGAGTTGATCGTGGTGTCGCCGGGCTTCGCCGGACGCCCGCCCTCGTTGCTGACGTAGAGCTTGGTGCCGACCTTCACCATGTCACGCGGGGCGTTGCCCACCGCCCAGCTCTGCTGGACGGCCCCGGTCGCCGCGTCGATGGCGACCACCCGGTTCTGGCCGTTGACGGCGGAGTACACGGTGGAGCCGTCGGGCGAGAACACCGCCTCACCCACCAGCGCGTGCCTGGGCCCGTCCACCGGGATCTTGACGGACGTCGGGTTGGCGACACTGCCGTCCGGGTTCACGGTGAACTTGGTGTAGCCGTCGGTCTGGCCCAGCCACAGCTGCGAACCGTCGGGCGAGTACGTGGGGCCTTCCTGGCCCACGTCGTTGCCGCTGATGCGTGGGTTCGCCGACGCGGAGTTGCCGACGAGTTGCTGCACCTTCCAGCTCTTCAGGTCCACGATGGACAGTGCCATCCCACCGTCGGTGACCGAGGCCGCGAGGTGGGTGCCGTCCGGGCTGACCGAGGACGACATGATCTTGCCGTTGTTCACGACGAGACGGTCGCCGAACGGGGCGATGTACTGGTCGCTGGAGATGACCTGGCCCTGATCGGTGATCTGGCCGACCTGGTCGGTGCCGAACTGGTGCGTCTGGGCAAAAGCGGTGCCGGCGGCGACGACGGCGAGAGCGGTGATGCCTGCCGTTGTCAGAGGTATCCGGCGGCCGATGCGTCCAGCGAGAAAGCCGGAATGCTCCTTCTCGACACGCCTGCGGCGTGTTACCTGCATGGAGTTATCCCTTCGGGGTGGTGGAGAGCAGCTCGACGTTGCCGTCGAACTGCCAGAGCGGGTTCGGTGCGTCTCCGATCGGGGTCCGGACCAGGAAGTAGCCGTTCACTTCCTTCGGTCCGTCGCCATCGGCCATGAACCGCCCGTCTGCGGTGACGTCGAGCTGGTAGATGGCTGTCCCCGCGGCCTCGACGCCGGGGAGATGCCAGGAGACGACGCAGCGCCAGTCGTTGCCCGGCCCCTGGCCGGCGACCTGGCCGCCGCCCTTGGTGCACGCCGCCGTGGTCCTCAGCTGGGCTTCGGTGACGTCGGGGCGGTTGAGCTGCTCGGTCTGCATGCGGTAGAGGTGGGCGAATGCCGTGGCGACCGACCGCTGCACCTTGTCCTGCTCGATTCCGGAACCCAGGGACGGGGTCGCCCCGGCGACGACCGCGACCGTGGCGGCGACCAGTCCGACCAGCGGCAGGAGTCCGGTGGTGATCGCGCGGCGCCCGGAGCCGTCGTAGCTCGGGTTGGTGAAATCGCGCCGCAGGAAGAGCCGGTAGGCCAGCGCGGTCGCGGTCACGGCCCACACCAGGCTGACCACGATGCCGGTCAGGAGCGGGCCGAGCTGTGCCGGGCCGGTGAACAGACCGTTCCAGGCGATGAAGGCGTAGCTGGGCAGGGCGAGGCGTACGGCAACGGGCAGCGGCAGCATCTGGGCGAGCTGCATCGCGAGCGCGACGAGCGCGGGCAGCAGCAGTCCCATCGGTGACCGCCCCAGCGTGACGGACCCGAGTAGTCCGATCGCGGCGAGGGCAAGGGTCGGGGCGAGTACGCAGACCCAGGCGAGCAGGACATTGCCGGCGGCGTCCGCCGGGGTCAGCAGGTGGCCGTCGAGGCCGACCAGCGGCTGGTTGCCGACCGCCACGACCCCGCCGGCCGCGCTGGAACAGGCCAGCCCGGCCACGAGCAGCAGGATGACGGTGAGGCTGGCCAGTGCCTTCGCTGCGAAGATCCGTCGAGGCGACCGGACCGCCACGAGCAGGTGGCGCCAGGTGCCGAGCCGGTCCTCGGAGGCGAACACGTCGCCGGCGACCACCGAGGTCAGCAGCGGGAGCGCCCAGGTGCCCGCGAAACCGAGTATCACCAGCGGTCCGGCCCACCCCGTGGCGTGCATCCAGCGACCGAAGAGGGTGTCGACGGGGAGCGTGCCCTGCTGGCTGACGGCGGCGACGAAGAGCGCCGGCACGATCCAGCAGGCGAGGACCAGCAAGCGGATCCGCCATTGCGAGACCAGCTTGACCAGCTCGAAGCGGTAGCCGCGCGGAATCGAGACGCGGCGGGCACTGGCAACGTTGTCGTGGGCGAGGGTCGCGGTCATCGGCCGGCCTCCTGCTGCTCGGTGAGGGCGAGGAACGCTGCTTCGAGCGGCGACACCACGGGTGCGAGCTCGCGCAACGCGAGGCCCGCGCGGACGAGCTGCACCACGAGTTCGTCGAGGGCCGGCATCAGGGCGCGCACGACGAGTACCTCGGCGTCGTTCCGTGCCCCGGTGTCGTCGACGACCCGGATCCCGGCCGTGTCGGCAGCCAGCCGTCGGGCGGCCTGCGGATCGGAGGTCAGCAGCCGGTAGTCGAGTTCACGGTTCTCCGCGGCCAGCTTGCTCAACGGGCCGGAGAAGACGACCCGTCCGGTGGCGAGGATGGTGACCTCGGAGCAGAGCGCCTCGAGGTCGTCCATGCGGTGGCTCGAGAGCACGACGCCGGTCCCGTCCGTCGCGAGCCGGCTGAGGACCCCGTGGACCTGTTTCTTTCCTGCCGGGTCGAGGCCGTTGGAAGGTTCGTCGAGCACGAGCAGCCGGGGCTTGGTGAGCAGGGCGGCGGCGAGGCCGAGTCGCTGACGCATGCCGAGGGAGAAGCCGCGGGTACGGTCGTCGGCGACATCGGTGAGCCCGACCTGGTCGAGCACGTCGTCGATCCCCGTTGTCCGCGCGTCGTGGCCGCGCAGAGCGGCCAGCGCGGCAAGGTTCTGCCGAGCGGTGAGTGAGGGATAGAGACCGGGCCCGTCCACGAAGCCGGCGACACCGTCGGGAGCGGCGAGCGCCCGCCCGACCGGCGTACCCAGGATCTCGAGGCGGCCGCTGTCGGCGACGGCCAGGCCCAGCAGAAGGCCGAGCAATGTCGTCTTGCCGGCGCCGTTCGGTCCGACCAGGCCGTGGATCTGCCCCTGCGCCACATCCAGATCGATGCCGTCGAGTGCGACGACGTCGCCGAAACACTTGGTGATCCCACGAGCCCGGGCCGCGAGGAGTGTGTCCATGAGTTCCTTCTTTCGAAAGCCTCAAGAAACTTAGGGGCGGCACACAACGCAGGCAGGGACAGCTGGTTGAACGTTGACGGAACGGGAGGTGGTCGGGGTCCGCGGCGCCGATTGCCGGTGGTCCGTAACTCACGGCTCGTCACAGCCACCGCCGTCCAGGCCTCCGGCCCCGGCTGATCGCGCGGAGAACAGTGGTCCGTACAACGGTCGAACTCCGCTTCGCCTAGGCTGTTTTCGATCGCCCCGCCCACCAGGTGCTCCCCTCGTGGTGACCTCGCGGCAGGACGAGCCGCAGTTTCCCGCCCGCGATTCCCGTACGGAGGAGCGTCCTGTGACGGCCGGCCCGCTCAACCCCCAGATCGACACCAGCAAACCCCACCCGGCGCGCGTCTACGACTGGTTGCTCGGCGGCAAGGACAATTACCCGGTCGATCAGACGGTGGGGGAGAAACTGCCCCCGGAGGCGCGGGCCAATGCGGCGCGGAACCGGGCATTCATGCACCGGGCCTCCGCCTGGCTGGCGCACCGGGGCGTCGATCAGTTCCTCGACGTCGGGACCGGTATTCCCACCTCGCCGAACCTGCACCAGATCGTCCAGGCGATCATGCCCACGGCCCGGATCGTCTACGCGGACAACGACCCCATCGTTCTGCGTCATGCGGAGGCGCTGCTCGTCAGCAGCCCCGAAGGGGCCACCGACTACATCCACGCGGATGTGCGGAAGCCGGAGCTGATCCTCGAACGAGCCCGTGAACTGCTGGACTTCGACAGGCCCATCGCCCTGTCCCTGATCGCGCTCATGCATTTCCTGCCCGACGACCAGGACCCGTACGGCATCACCCGCACCCTGGTGGACGCCCTGCCGTCGGGCAGCTATCTGGTCCTGTCGCACGGTACGGCCGACCAGCATCCGGAGCTACGCGCCGAGACCGAGGCCGCGTACAAGAAGGGCGCCATCGCGCTGCGGATGCGCACGCGCAGTGAGGTCGAGCCGTTCTTCGACGGTCTGGACCTCATCGCGCCGGGGCTGGTGCCGGCTGCGGAGTGGTACCAGGAGGAGCCGGCTCCGGAGAACGAACGGAGCGGATTCTACGTGGGTGTTGCGCGCGTGAAGTGAGCGGAGCAGGTGGTGTCGATGCCCTTCGGCGGACGCGCCCGGACCTCTTTCTCCGCGTGGCTGCACAGCAGTTCGCCATGGTGGTCGAACGGGGTGGCCGCCCGGATGCCGTTGAGGCGGACGCCGGCCACGCGATGGCCGGAGCCGGGTACCGTCCGGGATGATCGCAGGGGCGTAAGGAACGGCGAACCCAGGGGGATCGGCATGGAGTTCAGCACGAAGAGCGGCACCACCATCGCGTACGACGACCGGGGACCCTCCGACGGTCCGGCCGTCGTTCTCGTCCACGGTCATCCGTTCAACCGGACGATGTGGAACCCGCAGGCCGAAGCGGTGGAGCGGGCCGGTCACCGGGTGATCGTGCCGGATCTGCGCGGATACGGGGAGAGCACCGTGGTGCCGGGCCGGGCCCTGCTCGCGGACTTCGCCGACGACATCGCCGCGCTCCTCGACCATCTCGGTGTCGAACGGGCCGCGGTCGCCGGCCTGTCCATGGGCGGACAGATCGCCATGGAGTTCCATCGCCTGCACCGCGCCCGGGTCTCCGCGCTGGTCCTCGCCGACACCTCCCCGGTCGCCGAGACCGAGGACGGCAAGGCCTTCCGCAACCGGATGGCCGACCGGCTGCTCGCCGAGGGTCTGGACGGGTACGCGGACGAGGTGATCGACAAGATGATCGCCCCGTACAACGTCACCGGGCTGCCGGACGTCGCCGCGCACGTCCTCGCCATGATGCGCACGACCGCTCCCGAAGGGGCTGCGGCGGCTCTGCGGGGCCGGGCCGAGCGGCCCGACTACCGGGAGTCGCTCGCCGGGGCCGAGGTGCCGGTGCTGATCGTGGTGGGTGCGGACGACACGTACACGCCGGTCGCGGACGCCGAGGCCATGCACCGGCTGATTCCGCAATCCGCGCTCGTCGTCGTCGACCGCGCCGGGCACCTGCCGAACCTGGAGCGGCCGGAGCGGTTCAACGCCGCGCTGCTCGGGTTCCTCGGAAGGCTCTAGACCAGGGCAGAAGCCTGGATCACGACTCCTGGAGCGGTTTGGCGAAGCAGAGGCTGCTCTCGTAGGTGCGGTAGTAGCCGAACTTCTCGCAGGGGGTGTAACCGCTGGAGGTGTACAGCGCGATGGCCTCCGGTTGCTGGTTGCCGGTCTCCAGCACCATCCGGGTGCGGCCCGCCGCCCGTGCGTCCGCTTCGAGGGCGGCGAGGATACGGCGGGCCAGACCCTGTCCGCGGCCATCCCGGGTCACGAACATCCGCTTGAGCTCGGCGTCGCCGTCGGAGTAGCCCTCGTCGTTCCGGTCCTGCGTGCGCCAGCCGCCGGTGGCGACCGGTGTGCCCGACTCGTCGTAGGCGAGCAGATACAGACCGTTCGGCGGCCGGAACATCGACGGGTCGAGCGGTGTGACATCGCCCTCGTCCCCGTAGCGCTCGGCGTACTCGAGCTGCACCTCGTCGTTGAGTTTGACGGCGTCGGGGTGGTCGAAGGACCGGGACTGGATATACATGCGGAACATGGTACATGTATGCGGCACCTGGTAATCGGTATTGTGCCGGGATGCTCACCGTGACCAGCGTAAATGTGAACGGACTCCGCGCCGCCGCGAAGAAGGGCTTCATCGAGTGGCTGGCGCAGACCGACGCCGATGTGATCTGCCTGCAGGAGGTGCGGGCCGAGCCGCAGCAGCTTGCCGCGGAGGTGCGTGAGCCCGACGGCTGGCACACCGTGCACGCACCCGCCGCCGCCAAGGGGCGGGCCGGGGTCTCGCTCTACACACGCCGGGCGCCGGAGCGGGTGCAGATCGGGTTCGGCGGGTTCGGGGACGCCGGGAGCGAGGAGTTCGACGACAGCGGCCGGTACGTCGAGGTCGACCTGCCCGGTGTGACGGTGGCGAGCCTGTATCTGCCCTCCGGTGAGGTCGGCACGGAGCGGCAGGACGAGAAGGAGCGCTTCATGGGCGCGTTCCTGTCGTACCTCAAGGGGCTCAGGGTGCGGGCCGCGGCCGACGGCCGCGAGGTGCTGGTGTGCGGTGACTGGAACATCGCCCACCAGGAGGTCGACCTGAAGAACTGGAAGGGCAACAAGAAGAACTCCGGCTTCCTGCCGGAGGAGCGGGAGTGGCTGACCCGGGTCTTCGACGAGGCCGCATACGTCGATGTGGTGCGGGCGCTCCACCCGGACGAGGAAGGGCCGTACTCCTGGTGGTCCTACCGGGGGCGGGCCTTCGACAACGACACGGGCTGGCGCATCGACTACCAGGTGGCCACGCCCGGTCTCGCCGGGCGTGCGGTGAAGGCGTGGGTCGAGCGGGCCGCCACGCATGGCGAGCGGTGGAGCGACCACGCGCCGGTGACGGCCGTCTTCAACCTGTGAGGGTGCGGCGGTAGCTGCTGCCGTCCTTGGGGCGGGTCAGCAGGCCCGCCACCACCAGATAGCGGCGCAGCGCCGAGTAGTCGTCGTGCACCGTCAGCAGTGCCTCGTTGACCTCGCGCTCGCTGTACGTGCGGTCCGGCTCGAACAGCGTCCGGGTGAGGTGCACGAGCAGCTGTTCGCGGCGGGCCGGCTTGCGGGGGATCGCGGTCAGCCGACCGCGGGAGAACAGGGCGGCGACCCCGTGTGAACTGCTCGGATCGTTGTCAGGCATGGGCGGAAGCCTGACGCACGGGGCGGGTGCGGGCAATGCAATTTCGGGTGACGGCTCCGAGGGTGACGGCTGCGAGGGCTACGTCTCCGGCATCTTCGGCTCCGAGGGCTTCGGCCGGGTGCCGTCGTCGCGGCGCAGCCTGCGGTCGAAGGCCATCGAGAGTTCCGCGTCCACCACCGCGCGGGCGAGCGGGCGGAGTTGGGCCGGTTCGGCCTCGGTGGAGTGGGCCCGCATCACCCCGACGAAGAGTTCGGCGAGCGCGTCCGCGTGTTCGCGGACCCGGCGGCCCGCCGAGAGCACCGTGGAGAGCGGCACCCCTTCCCGTACCAACTCCGCCGACACCTCCAGGAGGCGGCGGCTGATGTGCACGATCTCGTCGCCGTCGGTGGCGAGATATCCGAGGTCCAGGGCGGCGGCGAGGTTCTCCGGGGTGACCTCGCCCTCGAAGTAGTCCGCGAGCTGTTCGGGCGTGAGGCGGACCGGGGTCTCCTCGGTCGGTTCGCCCAGCCCCAGCACCTCGGCGACATCGCGGCCGCTCTCGAACGTCCGGGCCAGATCGGCGATTCCGGTGAGGGTGTGGCCGCGCTCCAGCAGGCCGGCGATCGTCCGCAGTCGCGCAAGGTGATGGTCGTCGTACCAGGCGATGCGTCCCTCCCGGCGCGGTGGCGCGATCAGTCCGCGCTCCCGGTAGAAGCGCACGGTCCGTACGGGGATGCCGGCCTCCCTGGCCAGCTCCTCCATGCGGTATTCGCGGTGCTCGCGTCCTTCAGCCACAACGGCACCCTATGTTGTACCGTCGGTAACTTTCCCTTGCCCGACCCCTACCCATCGGTACGGAGCTGCTCTACTCTCCCCACAATGCCAGTGATTGCTGGCAGAGTCGTGTGACGTACCGCGGGAGGCGGCAGCATGGCCCAGCACGAGCATGTACGAGTGGCGGTGATCGGATCCGGATTCGGGGGCCTGGGGGCCGCGGTCCGGCTGCGCCGCGAAGGCATCACCGACTTCGTCGTCCTGGAACGCGCCGACTCCGTCGGCGGCACCTGGCGCGACAACAGCTATCCGGGCTGTGCCTGCGACGTACCGTCCCACCTCTACTCGTTCTCGTTCGCCCCCAACCCGGAGTGGCCGCGCACCTTTTCCGGGCAGGAGCACATCCGCGCCTACCTGGAGCGCGTCGCCGACACCTTCGGGCTGCGTCCGCACATCAGGCTGGGTCACGAAGTGACGATGATGCGGTGGGACGACGACGAGCTGAACTGGACGATCGAGTCCGCGAACGGGACCACGATCGTCGCCGATGTCGTCGTCTCCGCGACCGGCCCGCTCTCCGACCCGAAGATGCCGGACATCCCCGGTCTCGCCGACTTCCCCGGCAAGGTCTTCCACTCGGCCCGCTGGGACCACGACTACGACCTGACCGGCAAGCGCGTCGCCATGATCGGCACCGGCGCCTCCGCCATCCAGATCGTGCCGTCGATCCAGCCGAAGGCCGGGAAACTGACCCTGTTCCAGCGCACCCCGCCGTGGGTCATGCCACGCATGGACCGCAGCATCAGCGGTGCCGAGCGGTGGCTGCACCGCACGCTGCCGTTCACCGGCGCCGCGCGCCGCGGACTGCTGTGGGGCATAAGGGAGTTGCAGGTCAGCGCCTTCACCAAGCACCCGAACGAGCTCGGTCTCGTCGAGAGGATAGCCAGGTCCAACATCGCCCGGGCCATCAAGGATCCGGCGCTGCGGGCCAAGCTGACCCCCTCGTACCGCATCGGCTGCAAGCGGATCCTGCTCTCCAGCGCCTACTACCCGGCTCTCGCCCAGCCCAATGTGGATGTGGTCGCCTCCGGGCTGACGGAGGTGCGCGGCTCCACCGTCGTCGCCGCCGACGGTACGGAGACCGAGGTCGACGTGATCATCTTCGGCACCGGCTTCCATGTGACGGACATGCCGATCGCCGACCGGGTCGTCGGCGCGGAGGGCATCACGCTCGCCGAGTCCTGGAAGGACGGCATGCAGTCGCTGCGGGGCGCCACCGCTGCGGGCTTCCCCAACTGGATGACGATCATCGGCCCCAACACCGGGCTGGGGAACTCCTCCATGATCCTGATGATCGAGTCCCAGCTGAACTACATGGCGGACTATCTGCGCCAGCTGGACATCCTCGGCGGACGGGCCGCGCTCGGTGCGCGGAGGTCGGCGGTCGGGGCATGGAACCGGCGGGTCCAGGAGCGGATGAAGCGGACCGTCTGGAACACCGGCGGCTGCACCAGCTGGTACCTGGACGCCAACGGGCGCAACACCACGGTCTGGCCGGGGACGACAGGTGAGTTCCGCCGGGCGACACGGACGGTGGACCTCGGGGAGTACGAGGTCATCCGGCCCCGGAAGGCTGATGCCGCCGAGGCCGTCGTCGCCCGGAAGTCCGCCGCCGGGAAGGCCGTTGCCGAGGAGGTCGCGCGATGAGCCGGCTGCTGCGACGCGAGGACGTCCCGCCGGTGCCCGCGCGCGAACTGACCGCCGTCTCCGCCGACGGCTCCCGCATCCACGTCGAGGTGTACGGGCCGGACGGCGCCCCCGCGGTGGTGCTGGCGCACGGCTGGACCTGCAACACCCACTTCTGGGCCGCGCAGATCCGGGACCTGGCGGTGGACCACCGGGTCGTCGCCTACGACCAGCGCGGACACGGACGTACGCCCGCGGTCGGTCCCGAGGGATACAGCACCGACGCGCTCGCCGACGACCTCGAAGCGGTGCTGGCCGCCGCTCTCGCCCCCGGCGAGCAGGCGGTGCTCGCCGGGCACTCCATGGGCGGCATGACGCTGATGGCCGCCTCGCGGCGGGCCGGGCTGCGTGAGCACGCGGCAGCCGTACTGCTGTGCAGCACCGGCAGTTCGCGGCTGATCGCCGAGTCGCTCGTCGTGCCGATGCGGGCCGGCGCCGTCCGGACCCGGATGACCCGCGCGATCCTCGGGGCGCGGGCCCCGCTCGGGCCGGTCACACCCGTCTCGAAGCGGATTCTCAAGTACGCGACGATGGGCGCCGGTTCGGCGCCGGAGCGGGTCGAGTCCTGTGCCAGGATCGTGCACGCCTGTCCGCGGGCGTCGCGGGTCGCCTGGGGGCATGTGCTCGCGGAACTCGATCTCGACGCGGGGGTACGGGAGTTGCGGGTGCCCACGGCGGTGATCGCCGGCACGGAGGACCGGCTGACACCGCCCGTCCACGCCCGTGCCCTCGTGGCCGCGCTGCCCGACTGTCTGGGGCTGACCGAGCTGGCGGGCATGGGCCACATGACACCGGTGGAGGCGCCGGAGGTGGTCACCGCGAAAATCCGGGAACTGGTCGCCGGGTATGTCACCCCTGTCACCGGCACGGTCGGTGGCAGTGTTGAGGAGGAGGTCGTATGAGCGGCAGGCGCAGTCTCGAAGGGCAGGTCGTGGTCGTCACCGGCGCGGCGCGCGGCGTGGGCGAACTGCTGGCCCGCAAGCTCTCGGCGCGCGGTGCGAAGCTGGCGCTGGTCGGCCTGGAGCCGGACGAGCTGAAGAAGGTCTCCGAGCGGCTGCACTCGGAGAGCGACCACTGGTACGCGGACGTCACCGACCATGTGGCGATGGCGCAGGTCGCGCAGGAGGTGAAGGAGCGGTTCGGCAAGGTCGATGTCGTCGTCGCCAATGCGGGGGTCGCCTCGGGCGGGCCGTTCGTCGACTCCGACCCGGATTCGTGGCGGCGGGTCATCGAGGTCAATCTGATCGGTGGCGCGGTGACGGGGCGGGCGTTCCTGCCCGTACTGATGGAGAGCCGCGGGTACTTCCTGCAGATAGCGTCGCTCGCCGCGATCACTCCGGCGCCGATGATGACCGCGTACTGCGCGTCGAAGTCGGGCGTGGAGGCGTTCGCCCACAGCCTGCGGGCGGAGGTCGGCCACCGGGGAGTGAAGGTCGGCGTCGGCTATCTGTCCTGGACGGACACCGACATGGTGCGGGGCGCCGACGAGGACGACGTCATGCGGGAGTTGCGGCAGCGGCTGCCGTGGCCGGCGAACCGTACGTATCCGCTGGGCCCGGCGATCGACCGGATCGTGGCCGGCATCGAACGGCGTTCCGCGCATGTGTACGCGCAGTGGTGGCTGCGGGGCATGCAGTCGGTACGGGGCTACCTGCCGGCGGTCATCGGGGTGGTCGGGCAGCGGGAGATGAAGCGGTTCGGACCGCGGCTGGAGGGCGTGAGCAAGGGGCTCGTGGGGGCCGGGGGTGCGGCGGACGAGAGTGCGCGGGGCGTGGGAGGAGCGGGGGGTGCGCGGGATGCGGGCACTCAGCGTGACTGATCGAAATGCGTGGGATGTCCTGCCGTGTAAGTCTGGTCGAGGCCCCTACGGGGCCACCCCCAAGCACCCCACTAGGAGTGAACAGCATGGGTATCGCAGACCAGTTCAAGGACAAGGCGCAGGAGCTCGCCGACCAGGCGAAGAAGAATGTCGGCGACAAGAAGGGCGACGCGCGGCAGCGGTCGTCGTCCGAGGCGTCGGAGCGCGGGCGTGACAGGGCCCAGAACACGTCGCGGAACGCGGCGCGGGGCACGCACGACCGGGTCGACGACGAGTCTTGACTTGATCGTTGGTGACCTGCGCGGAGGCGTGGTTTGAGGCTTCGCGCGGATGAGGGGCGCGCCCGGGAGACCGGGCGCGCCTTTCGCGTGTGCGGGGTTTCCTTCCCCACCCCGCCCCTTCCCGAATCCGGGGGCGAGCCCCTGGCCCCCCTCGTCCTCAATCGCCGGACGGGCTCACATTGCCGACGCCGGACGGTTTCACAAGCCGGCGTCGGCGGGCGGGATCACACATTGCCGTCGAGGGACGGGGGTCACGAGCCTTCGTCGGCGGGCGGTTTCGCAAGCTGCGGTCGTCGGTGGGTTCACAAATCGCCATCGGCGGACAGGCGTCACGAGCTGTCGTCGACGGGCGGTTTCGCAAGCTGCGGTCGTCGGTGGGTTCACACATTGCCGTCGAGGGACGGGGGTCACGAGCCTTCGTCGGCGGGTGGTTTCGCAAGCTGCGGTCGCCGGGTGGGCTCACAAATCGCCGTCGGGGGACGGGGGTCACGAGCTGTCGTCGGCGGGCGGTCTCGCAAACTGCGGTCGCCAGGTGGGTTCACACATTGCATTGCCGTCGCTGGACGACGGTCACGAGCTTGCCGTCATCGGACGGAGTTTGCGAACTGCCGTCGTCGTGGGCTCACATCGCCCGCCGACCGCCCTCGAAGCCGGCGCGGGCAATCAGCCCGTCCGGCGGTTGAGGGCAAATCGTGGAGTCGGGTTCCCGCGCCGCGTCACCTCGGTGGCAGGGGCGGGCGTACCCGGTCCGGCACGGTTTCGTACGTGGGCGGGGTGGCGGCCGGCTGGGTCTTCAGGAGGTCCAGCGCCACGTGCACCGCGTCGTCCAGCACCGCGTGGCGGCCCTCCGCCCAGTCCAGCGGGGTGCGCAGGGCCTCCAGGTCCGGTTCCACGCCCCGGTTCTCCACCGACCAGCCGTACTCGTCGAACCAGGCCGCATTCATCGGCACCGTGATCACCGTGCCGTCGATCAGCCGGTGCCGGCCGGTCATGCCGACCACGCCGCCCCACGTCCGCTGACCCACGACCGGGCCCAGCTCCAGCAGCCGGAACGCGGCGGTGATCATGTCGCCGTCGGAGGATGTCGCCTCGTCGGCGAGGGCCACCACCGGGCCCCGGGGGGCGTTGGAGGCGTACGAGACCGGCTGGGCGTTGCGGGTCAGGTCCCAGCCGAGGATCGTGCGGGTCAGTTTCTCGACCACCAGCTCGCTGATGTGACCGCCCGCGTTGCCGCGTACGTCGACGATCAGGGCGGGGCGGGAGACCTCCAGACGCAGGTCCCGGTTGAACTGGGCCCAGCCCGAGCCGCCCATGTCGGGGATGTGCAGGTAGCCGCACTTGCCGCCGCTCAGTTCGCGTACGACTTCGCGGCGTTTGGCCACCCAGTCCTGGTAGCGCAGCGGCCGCTCGTCGATCAGGGGAACGATCGCGACGCGTCGCGCCGGGCCCTCGCCCTCGCCGGGCTGGAAGGTGAGTTCGACCGTGGTGCCGCCCGCCGCGGAGAGGAGGGGGTAGGGGCCTGCGACGGGGTCCACCGGGCGGCCGTCGACATGGGTGAGGATCGCGCCCTCGCGGATGCCGGTGCCGGCGAGCGGTGAACGGGCCTTGGAGTCCGAGGAGTCGCCGGGCAGGATCCGCCGGACCACCCAGGCTCCGTCCCGGCACACCAGGTTCGCGCCGAGCAGTCCGATCGGCCGCTGGTAGTGCGGCGGGCCCTCGTTGCGGCGGGCGGGTGCCACGTACGCGTGCGAGGTGCCCAGTTCGCCGAGCACCTCGCGCAGCAGGTCGGCGAACTCGTCGGGCGTCGCCACCCGTTCGACCAGCGGCCGGTACTGGTCGAGCACGCCCTCCCAGTCGATGCCGCACATGTCCGGCTCCCAGAAGTAGGCGCGGATGATGCGGCCCGCCTCCCCGTACGCCTGCCGCCATTCCGCCGGCGGGTCGACGTCGTGCAGGATCCGTCGCAGGTCGAGGTAGACCGTCGAGTCGCTGTCGCCGGCCTCGGTGGCCGGTACGGCCCGCAGTTCGCCGTCGTCCATGACGACGAGCCGTGTCGCGTCGCCGCTGACGGCGAACCAGTCGAGATGGCCGACGAGTTCGGTCTTCCTGGCCTTGGTGATGTTGAAGTGTTCGAGGGTGGGACGACCCGAGGTGTCGGCCGGGTTGACGAACGTCTCGCCGAGCGCGCCGGAGATCGGCCAGCGCAGCCAGACGAGCCCGCCGCCGCTGACCGGATGGAGCGCCGAGTACTTCGACGCGGTGACCGGGAACGGTGTCACCCGGTTCTCCAGCCCCTCGAACTCGACCGTGACCGTGGCCCCTTCGACCGGAGTCGCTTCCGGAGCGTCGACCGGGTCGAGGCCGCCCGCCGCCGGGCGCCCTTCCGGTGAGAGAGCGAACGGGGACGGGGTGGCCGAGGAGAGCGGCACCAGGTACGGGCGGCAGCCGAGCGGGAAGGAGAGGTCGCCGGTGTGGACGTCGTACACCGGGTCGAAGCCGCGCCAGGAGAGGAACGCGAGGTACCGGCCGTCTTCCGTGAACACCGGGTTCTCGTCCTCGAAGCGGCCGTTGGTGACATCGACGATCACCGGCGCACCGGGCCCCATGATCCGGGCCAGTTTGATCTGCCGCAGCGAGCGGCCGATCCCGGGGTGGGACCAGGTCAGCCAGGCGCCGTCCGGCGAGAACGCCAGATCACGGACGGGGCCGTTGATGGAGCGGATCAGTTCGGTCGGTTCGCCGGTGGACTCCTCGACGGTCTCCAGGAGCAGCAGGCGGCCGTCGTTCGTCGCGATCGCGAGCCGTTCCCCGTCCGGGTCGGAGGTCAACTCCTGGACCCGGCCGATCTGCCCGGAGGCCAGCCGGCGCGGCTCCCGGGGACCAGTGGCGCGCGGCAGGTAGGCGATCTCGATCGCGTCCACACCGTCCGCGTCCGTGACGTACGCGACCTGGCCCATGCTGCCGAGCATCTCGGGCAGCCGGACCCGGACCCCCGGTGTGTCGGTGATCGTGCGGGCCGGCCCGTCGCGGTGGGTGAGCCAGTACAGACTGCCGCGTACCGCGACGGCGCTCGCCCGGCCCGTCTCGTCCACGGACAGCGAGTCGACATGGCTGGCGGCCGGCACCTGGTACGTACGCCGTCCGGCCCGCGGCCCGCCGAGCCGGACCTCCAGCTTCCGCGGCACCGCGTCCGGCGACAGGTCGTCGACCAGCCACACTTCGCCCGCGCACTGGTAGACGACCCGGCGCCCGTCGCTGGACGCGTGCCGGGCGTAGAACGCGTCGTGGTCGGTGTGGCGGCGGAGATCGCTGCCGTCGTGCAGACAGGAGTAGAGGTTGCCGACGCCCTCGTGGTCGGAGAGGAACGCGATTCGCCCGCCGACGAACATCGGTGCGTCCAGATGGCCGCCGAGATCGGGCAGCAGTCGCACGCCGTGCAGCCACAGCCGCCCCATCGCCCCGCCCCGGTACCGCTTCCAGGCGGCCGGTTCGTGCGGCGGCGTGCCGGTGAGCAGCAGCGTGCGCCGCTCGCCGTCGATGTCCGCGACCGCGATGTCGGCGACCGGGCCCCAGGGGAGCTTCCCGCCGGGGGAGCCGTCCGTGGGGACGCTGTAGGCCCAGGAGAAGTACGAGAACGGCTGGGCGTGCGAGGACACGGCGAGGATGTGGGACTGCTCGCCCGGCTCGGGCGTCCAGCCGCGGACCCGGGCGTCGGTGGCCCCCCAGTAGGTGAGCCGGCGGGCCGGCCCGCCCTCGACCGGGGCGAGATGGATCTCGGGGTCGAGGCTGCGCCAGGTCGTGTAGGCGATACGGGTCCCGTCGGGGGAGAAGCGCGGGTGGCTGACCCGGGTCCGGTCGACGGTCACCCGCCACGCCCGTCCGGGCCGGTTGCCCTCCGGGACGAGGGGAGCGACCCAGAGGTCGTCCTCGGCCGCGAAGCAGAGCAGGTCCTCGTGGAGGTGCGGGAAACGGAGATACGCGACGTCGTCACTCACCCCCCAATGCTTTCCGCGCGAGAGGGCCCCGGCAACTCGTGGCGCGGCAAGTTGTGGTGCAGCACACAAGCGAAACGATTTAGTTTCGCTGAGTCGACGAGGTACCGTCGATGTGTACGAAACAGTTTCGTTCGGTTGACTGATGCGCGAGCGACTGACGTACGACCGGGAGAACAGGAGGTCGCACCATGGCACGCACCAGGCTCACGCCCGAGCGCGAGAACGAGATGTACGCCGCGGTGCTCGACCTGTTGGGCGAGGTCGGCTACGACGCCCTGACCATGGATGCCGTCGCCGCCCGCACCCGTTCCAGCAAGGCCACCCTCTACCGCCAGTGGGGGAGCAAGGCGGAGCTGGCCGTCAAGGCGCTGCGGCACAACAAGCCGGGCGGCCTTGCCGAGATCGACACCGGCTCGCTCCGGGGCGACTTCCACGCCGCGCTCGGCCGTGCCGACGACTGTCAGATGGAGAAGGACTCCGCGCTGATGCGGGGCCTGATGCATGCCGTCCACGAGAATCCCGATCTCCACCAAGCCCTGCGCGAGCTGCTCATCGAGCCGGAGATGACCGGCCTCGACACGCTGCTCCGCCGAGCGGTGGACCGGGGTGAGCTGCGTCCGGACAACCCGGCGCTGAAATATGTACCGCACATGCTGATCGGCGCTTTCGCCGCTCGGCAGCTGGTCGAGGACCGCGCCGTCGACCGGGCGTTTCTCATCGACTATGTCGACTCCGTGATCCTCCCCGCTCTCGGCGTCTGACCCCGTCCCCTCCGTACGGCCCTCTCCCCAAGCCCCACCTGACACGCCGCTCTCGTCGTCGGGCTGGTTCCTCACGCCCTTTTCCACTCACACGACCTGACCGGGAGTACGCCCCCGTGGCCACATTCCTCTACAAACTCGGACGGTTCGCCTTCCGGCGCCGCCGCTATGTCGCCCTCGTCTGGGTGGCGTTGCTGGCGCTCGCCGGATTCGGCGCGGCCTCCGCGTCCACCGCCACCTCCAGCTCCTTCTCCATTCCGGGTACGGAGGCACAGAAGGCCTTCGACCTGCTGGAACAGCGCTTCCCCGCCACCAGCGCCGACGGTGCGACCGCACGGGTCGTCTTCAAGGCGCCCGACGGCGAGAAGATGACGGACCCGGCCAACAAGGCCGAGGTGCACAAGGTCGCGGACGAGCTGAAGTCCGGCTCGGACCAGATCGCCTCGGTGACCGACCCGTACACGGGCAAGGCCGTCAGCAAGGACGGTTCCACCGCGTACGTCTCCGTCTCCTACAAGGTCAGCTCGATGGAGCTGACCGACGCGACACGGGACGACCTCCAGGACGTGGGCAAGGCGGCGCAGCAGAGCGGGCTCACCGTGGAGATCGGCGGTGACGCGCTCCAGGTGATGCCGGAGACCGGCGCCACCGAGATCATCGGTGTGGCGATCGCGGCGGTCGTGCTGGTCATCACCTTCGGGTCGCTGATCGCGGCCGGGCTGCCGCTGCTGACCGCGCTCATCGGCGTCGGCATCGGCGTCTCGACGATCACGGCGCTGGCGAACGTGCTCGACCTGGGCTCCACCACCTCCACCCTCGCGATGATGATCGGCCTCGCGGTCGGCATCGACTACGCGCTCTTCATCGTCTCCCGCTACCGTGCCGAGCTGGCCGAGGGCCGCGAGCGCGAGGAAGCTGCGGGGCGGGCGGTCGGCACGGCCGGTTCCGCGGTCGTCTTCGCCGGTCTCACCGTTGTCATCGCCCTGGTCGGCCTGGCTGTCGTCAACATCCCGATGCTGTCGAAGATGGGCTTCGCCGCGGCCGGCACGGTCGCCATCGCCGTCCTGATCGCGCTGACCCTCGTCCCGGCGATGATGGGCTTCGCGGGCAAGCGGGTGATGGGACGCAAGGCACGCAAGGCCGCCGAGGCGGAGATCAAGACGGAGCCGAAGCCGAACATGGGCACCCGGTGGGCGCGGTTCGTGCTGCGCAAGCCGGTGTGGGTGCTGCTGGTCGGAGTCATCGGCCTCGGGACCATCGCCGTGCCGGCCGCCTCGCTGGAGATGGGCCTGCCCGACGACGGCTCCCAGCCCACCAGCACCACCCAGCGCCGCGCCTACGACCTGCTCTCCGACGGCTTCGGCCCCGGCTTCAACGGTCCGCTGATGGTCGTCGTGGACACGGCGAACAGCTCGGACGGCAAGACCGCGGTCAACCGGGTCACCGACGACATCTCCGGTATCCCGCACGTCGTCGCCGTCTCCCCGGCCACCTTCAACAAGGCCGGCGACACCGCGATGATCACCGTCGTCCCCCAGGACCGGCCGAGCTCGGCCGAAACGGAGAACGTGGTCCACGCGATCCGTGACGCAGGCACGGACATCAAGTCCGACACCGGCGCCGAGGTCCTGGTCACCGGCTCCACGGCGATGAACATCGACTTCTCGCAGAAGATGAACGATGCGCTGCTGCCGTATCTGGCGCTCGTCGTCGGCCTGGCGTTCCTGCTGCTGATGGTGGTCTTCCGGTCGGTGCTGGTGCCGCTGAAGGCGGCGCTCGGCTTCCTGCTCTCGGTCGTCGCGGCCCTGGGCGCGGTCGTCGCGGTCTTCCAGTGGGGCTGGCTCGGCTCGCTCTTCGGTGTCGAACAGACCGGCCCGATCATGTCCATGATGCCGATCTTCATGGTGGGTGTGGTCTTCGGCCTCGCCATGGACTACGAGGTCTTCCTCGTCACCCGGATGCGGGAGGCGTACGTCCACGGGGAGAAGCCCCCGCAGGCGATCGTCACCGGTTTCCGGCACGGCGCCCGCGTGGTCACCGCCGCAGCCGTGATCATGATGGCGGTCTTCGCCGGGTTCATCGGCTCCAGCGAGTCGATGATCAAGATGATCGGCTTCTCGCTCGCCATCGCGGTCTTCTTCGACGCGTTCGTGGTCCGGATGGCGATCGTGCCCGCGGTCCTCGCCCTGCTCGGCAAGCGCGCCTGGTGGCTGCCGCGCTGGCTGGACCGGCTGCTGCCCAACGTCGACGTGGAGGGTGAGGGGCTGCGCAAGCAGCTCGGCGAGACGCCGTCCGACGGCGCGGGCCACGGTGACGCCCAGGGCGAGCGCGAGCTGACCCGGGTCTGATTGCCGGGGGCAACCCCCCCTGAGAGCCCCGGGGCCCGCGTCTGAGCGGAGCGCGGCCCCGGACTGCGCCGGTTACCTGTGGGGACGGGGGACCGGGGCGACGATGAGCCCCCGTGCGAGCGGCACGGGGGCTCATCCATGCCGTCACGCCCGGGACGTCACCGCCTGCGCGGCCTCGGGGCTGGTCTCCTCGCTGATGCGGTGCAGGAAGCGGATCATCGACGCGTTGTCGAACTGGACCACCTCGACGCCGTCCGCCGAGTGCTTCTCCACGACCAGCTGCGCCCGGCCCAACGGCCAGATCCGGATGGCGCCGCTCCTGGCCGGGGAGCGCATCCCGCCCTCCAGCAGATCGCGGCCGAAGGCCCAGTCGGTGCCGCCGGGGAAGGCGACATGGACGGTTCGCGGGTCGGAGCCGGCGTCGTACCGCAGGTCGACGGGGACTGTGAAGGTGTCGGTGGCCTCGGTGATGAGCCGGGCCTCGGTGTGCTCTTCGATCACGGGGGACATGGCCGGCTCCTCCTATTTGTTCATTCCTGCCATCCAATGTCCCATATTTTGACCGGTTGGCGCGGCGAGGGGGCGGCCGGGGCGCACAGCTGTGAGGTATGCGCTCTTGCGAATGGTTCGCAACAAGGCTCTATCATCGAGAGGTTCATGACCCCGCGCAGCAACGCAGGAAGCGGAGCCTCCTTCATGCATGTACCCGACGGATTCATCAACGCACCCGTCTCCGCCGCCGCCGGTGTCGTCGCCGCGGGTGCCGTTGCGGTCAGTCTGCGGGGTGCCCGCCGCGAGCTCGATGAGCGCACCGCGCCGCTCGCGGGTCTTGTCGCCGCCTTCATCTTTGCCGTGCAGATGCTGAACTTCCCGGTCGCCGCAGGTACCAGCGGCCATCTCCTCGGCGGAGCGCTGGCCGCGATCCTGGTCGGTCCCTATACCGGGGTGCTCTGCATATCCGTCGTTCTGCTCATGCAGGGCATTCTCTTCGCGGACGGCGGGCTCACCGCGCTGGGCGTCAACGTCCTCGACATGGGCATCACGACCACCGTCGTCGCGTACGCCCTCTTCCGCGGCCTGGTCGGCGTGCTGCCGCGGACCCGCCGCTCCATGACGGCCGCGTCGTTCGTCGCCGCGCTGGTGTCCGTACCGGCCGCGGCGGTCGTCTTCACGCTGATCTACTGGATCGGCGGCACCACCGACATCGCGATCGGCAAGGTCTTCACCGCCATGGTCGGCGTACACGTCCTGATCGGGATCGGTGAGGCCCTGATCACCGCGCTGACCGTCGGCGCCGTCATCGCCGTCCGACCCGACCTGGTGCACGGCGCCCGCGGACTGACCGCACCGCTCAAGCTCCGGGTCGGCGGCGAACTCGTCGACGCGCCGGCGCGCGAGACCGCCCCCGTCGCCGTCCGGTCGACGCGCAAGGTCTGGGCCACCGGCCTGGTCGCCGCCCTCGTCCTCGCCGGCTTCGTCTCGTTCTACGCCTCCGCCAGCCCGGACGGCCTGGAGAAGGTAGCCGCCGACCAGGGCATCGACGAGAAGGCCGAGCCGCATGCGTCCAAGGACTCCCCGCTCGCCGACTACGGCGTCCGGGACATCTCCGACGCCCGTATCTCCGGCGGCCTCGCCGGAGTGATCGGGGTCGGCGCCACGGTCGTGGCCGGCAGCGGGGTCTTCTGGGCCGTGCGTCGCCGCCGTACGCCGGACGCACTCGGCGCGCGCACCGAGGAAACCGTCTGATGGGCGCCGGGCACGCCCACAAGCTCTACCGGCACGGGCACTCGCCGGTCCATGATCTGCCACCGCACTGCAAGCTGGCCGCCGTCTTCTGCTTCGTGGTGGTCGTCGTCTCGACGCCGCGCGAGGCGGTCTGGGCGTTCGCGCTGTACGCGGCGCTGATCGCCGCGGTCGCCGTGCTCGCCCGGATCCCGGCCGGGTTCCTCCTCAAGCGGCTGCTCATCGAGGTGCCGTTCGTCGCGTTCGCGCTGCTGATGCCGTTCGTGGTGCCGGGCGAGCAGACCGAACTCCTCGGTGTCCCGGTCAGCGTCCCCGGTCTCTGGGGCGCCTGGAACGTGCTGGCCAAGGGCACCCTGGGCGTCGCCGCCTCGGTGCTGCTGGCCTCCACCACCGAGCTGCGCTCCCTGCTGCTCGGCCTCCAGCGGCTCAAGCTGCCGCCGCTCCTCGTGCAGATCGCCTCGTTCATGATCCGGTACGGGGATGTGGTCACCGACGAGATGCGGCGGATGTCGATCGCCCGCCGCTCCCGGGGCTTCGAGGCGCGCGGTATGCGGCAGTGGGGGGTTCTCGCCGCATCGGCGGGCGCCCTCTTCATCCGCTCTTACGAACGCGGCGAACGGGTCCATCTCGCCATGGTCAGTCGCGGCTACACCGGCTCGATGCCGGTCATCGACGAAGTGACGGCGTCCCGTGCCCAGTGGGCGTACGCCTCGGCACTCCCCGTCCTCGCCCTTGTCGTCTGTCTGCTGGGATGGACCCTATGAGCATGTCACCGACGCCCCCCGCCTCCCTCGAGGTCAGCGGCCTCGCCTACGCCTACCCCGACGGTCACCAGGCGCTCTTCGGTGTCGACCTGACCGTCGCCCGCGGCGAGCGCGTCGCCCTGCTCGGCCCGAACGGCGCCGGCAAGACCACCCTCGTCCTCCACCTCAACGGCATCCTCGACGCGGGCGCCGGCACCGTCCGGGTCGCCGGTCTCCCGGTGGAGAAGCGCAACCTCGCCGAGATCCGCCGCCGTGTCGGCATCGTCTTCCAGGATCCCGACGACCAGCTCTTCATGCCGACCGTCCGGGAGGACGTCGCCTTCGGACCCGCCGCCTCCGGGCTGCGCGGCGCCGAGCTGGAGGAGCGGGTCGTCGAGGCTCTGAAGCAGGTCGGCATGGAGGGGTACGCGGACCGGCCCCCGCATCACCTCTCCTTCGGTCAGCGCCGGCGCGTCGCCGTGGCCACCGTGCTCGCGATGCGGCCGGAGATCCTCGTCCTGGACGAGCCGTCGTCCAACCTGGACCCCGCTTCGAGGCGTGAGCTCGCCGACATTCTGCGGTCGTTGGACGTCACCGTGCTGATGGTCACGCATGACCTGCCGTACGCCCTGGAGCTCTGCCCGCGCGCCGTCATCCTCAGCGACGGTGTCATCGCCGCCGACGACCGTACGCATGACCTGCTCTGCGACGAGGAGTTGATGCGCGCCCACCGTCTGGAGCTGCCCTTCGGGTTCGACCCGCGCTCCGTGGCAATGGGGGCGTGACCGACGGCGACACCGGCCTTCCCGCAGCCTCGCTGCCGCTCGACGAACAGCTCTGCTTCGCGGTGTACACGGCGCAGCGGGCCGCGACCTCCGCTGCCGACGGGGGGCGGGGCTCGGGGAGGGCGGGATGGCGCGGCTGCGGGCGGAGCTGCACGCCCTCGCCGCGCGCGTCGGCACACCGGCGGACCGCACCCGCCGACCCCACCCCGGCCGACCTTGCTACCCGCTGGTAGCGTGCGGTCCGCTCGGATGTGTTGTGGGCAACGTTCTTGCGCACACGTCTTTATCGCGGGGGTGCTGCATGACCGAGGACGCCAGGCCGACGAAGATCATGTACGTGGCGGAGGCAACCGCCCACGGTGGTCGTGACGGCTATGTCACCAGCCAGGACGGCCAGGTCGATGTGCGGCTGGCGATGCCGCCCGCGCTCGGTGGCGACGGCAACGGGACCAACCCCGAGCAGCTGTTCGCCGCCGGTTACAGCGCCTGCTTCCACAACGCGCTGGTGCTGGTGGGCCGACGGGCCGGATACGACCTCAGCGGTTCGACGGTCGCCGCCAAGGTCGGTATCGGCCCCAACCGGGCGCACGGGTACGGACTCGCGGTCGCGCTCAATGTGTCGCTGCCCCTCGTCGACCAGGAGCTGGCCGCCCGGCTGGTGGACAGCGCGCACCAGGTCTGCCCTTACTCCAACGCCACCCGGGGAAACATCGACGTCTCGATCGTGCTGAGCTGAACGTCACCCGCGGTACAGCTCACCTGCGGCGCCATGCACCATGGGGGGATGAGCGGGAGTGCAGGAGCAGGCGTGGACGTACGGGGCACGGTGGCGGCCGGATTCGAACCGGTCAGGGACGCCTTCATCCGTAACTTCGAGCACCGTGGCGAGCGGGGGGCCGCGGTCGCCGTCTACCGGGACGGGCGCAAGGTCGTCGATCTCTGGGCCGGAACGAGGGACGTCGACGGCGCGGAGCCATGGGCCGTCGACACCGTGCAGATCGTCCGCTCGGCGGGCAAGGGCATAGCCGCCGCCGTACCGCTGCTGCTGCACCAGCGCGGCCAGGTGGACCTGGACGCGCCGGTCGGCACGTACTGGCCCGAGTTCAAGACGGCCGGCAAGGAACGCGTCCTCGTACGCCATCTCCTCGCCCACCGGGCCGGGGTCCCCGCCCTCGACCGGCCGTTGACGCCGCAGGAGGCCGCCGACGGGATCTCCGGGCCGCGGGCCGTCGCCGCGCAGTGCCCGCAGTGGGAACCGGGCACCGCGCACGGCTACCACGCGCAGACGTACAGCTGGCTCGTCGGCGAGCTGGTGCGCAGGGTCACCGGGCGCACCGTGGGCCGCTGGGTCGCCGAGGAGATCGCCCGCCCGCTCGGCCTGGACTTCTGGTTCGGGCTGCCGGCGGAAGAGGCGCACCGGGTGGGCCGGATCGGACCGGTCGAGGCACCCGCCCTCCAGGGCAACGGCGGCGCCCTGCGGCTGCGCCCCAAGCGGTCGGTCACGGAGGCCTACCGCGACCCGGAGTCGCTGACCCGTCGCGCGTTCGGCGCGATCGACCCGCTGCCCGACGAGAACGACCCCGCCTACCGGGCGGCCGAACTCCCCGCCTCCAACGGCATCGCGACCGCCCGCGCCCTGGCCCGCTGCTACGCCGCGATGATCGGCGCGGTCGACGGCCACCGGCTGTTCGCCCCGGCCACACTCACCCTGGCCCGCACCGAGGAGTCCGCTGGCCCGGACCGGGTGCTCGTCGTGAACACCCGCTTCGGCCTCGGCTACATGCTGCACGGCCCGGCCGCCCCGCTCCTCGCCCCCGGCTCCTTCGGCCACCCGGGCCGCGGCGGCTCGCTCGGCTTCGCCGACCCCGAATCAGGCATCGCGCTCGGCTATGTGACGAACGGTCTGCAGAAGGGAGTCACCGCCGATCCCCGTGCCCAGGCCCTGGTCAGAGCAGTACGGTCGGCGCTATGACTCCTACCGGTGATTCCAGGTTCGACGGATACGGCGTACTCATCACGGGCGCGGGACAGGGCATCGGCGCGGCCACGGCCCGCCGGCTGGCCGGCGAGGGCGCGCGCGTCCTGGTGACCGATCTGGACGGTGACCGCGCCGAGCACACGGCGGCGGCGATACGGAAGACGGGCGCCACCGCCGAGGCGCTGCCCTGCGACGTGGGCGACCGGGCGGCGGTCGAGGCCGCGGTGGCCCGTGCGGTCGAGGCGTTCGGCACGCTCGACGTGCTGGTCAACAACGCGTACCGCTGCACCCCCGACACCCCGCTCTTCGAGGACGAGCCCGACGACGTCTGGCAGGCCGACCTGGATGCCACGCTCACCGGCCCGTACCGCTGCTCGCGCGCCGCTCTGCCGCATCTGGTGGCGTCGGGGAGGGGCGCGATCGTCAACATCGGCTCGGTCAACGGCGAGCAGGACTTCGGCAACCACGCCTACAGCGCCGCCAAGGCCGGACTGGGCAGTCTGACCCGTACGCTCGCCGGTCACGCCGGTCCGCGCGGGGTCCGGGTCAACCTGGTGGCGCCCGGCACGATCCGGACGGACGCCTGGGCGGGACGCGACCTCGAGCTGGACCGGGTGAGCGCGGTCTACCCGCTGGGCCGGGTCGGCGAACCGGACGACATCGCGGCCGCGGTCGCCTTCCTCGCCTCCCGCGACGCGTCCTGGATCACGGGGACCACGCTGCGGGTGGACGGCGGCCTGCTCGCTGTGAACACAGGCTTCCGCAGGGCGATCGCGGAGGAATAAGCCGGGTGGCCGCCGCCGGGCGGCATGCCTCTCGCGTACGGACGTGACAGGTGATCCTCGGGTGTCACGTCCGTTCAGGGCACGTGTGCTGCCGCCCGGGACCGGCGCCGGCGCGCTCAACTCGTGTGCAGCATCAGCCCGATCCCGATGACCATCAGCCCGGCCGCCGCGATGCGCGGTGCGCCGAACCGCTCCTTGAAGAACACCGTCCCTATCGCCGCGCCCACGATGATCGACGACTCGCGCAGGGCGGCGATCGGGGCCAGCGGGGCCTTCGTCTGCGCCCACAGGACCAGCCCGTACGCGGCCACCGACAGGGCCGCGCCCAGCAGCCCCCGTGCCGCGAACGGCCTCAGCTGGGCGGCCAGTTGCCCGCGGCGGCGGCAGAGCGTGTACGCCGGGACGGCGAGCCCCTCCAGGATCATCAGCCAGGCGATGTAGCCGAGCGGGGTGCCGGAGGCCCGGACCCCCACCCCGTCGACGGTCGTGTAACCGGCGATCGCCAGCCCCGTCGCCAGCGCCGCTGTGATCGCCGGCCAGTGCGGACGGGTCTGCGAGCCCCGGATGCCCCAGAGCGCGACGCCGACGAGCCCGGCGCAGGCGACCGCCACCCCCGCCGTCGCCCAGCCGTCCGGCCGCTCGCCGACGAAGACCGCCGCGAGCACCGTCACCACCAGGGGCGCGGTGCCACGTGCGATCGGGTACATCTGGCCGAAGTCTCCGAGCGTGAACGACCGCATCAGCAGCGCCATGTAGGCGACGTGCAGGATCGCCGAGGCGATCAGATACGGCCACGCCTCCGCGGCCGGCAGCGGTGCGAAGCAGGCGATGACCGCGCCGAGCAGCGCCCCGCCCCCGGAGATCAGGGTGAAGGAGAGCAGCTGGTCCTTGATGGCGTGTGCGATCGCATTCCAGCTGGCGTGCGTGATCGCCGCGGCCAGGACCGCGACCACGACCAGCGGCGTCACTTCGTCTGCTCGCGCACGTCCACCACGGTGCCGCCGGCATGCCCGATGACCGTCTTGGGGTCGAGCGGGAAGACGGTGTGCGGGGTGCCCGCCGCGGCCCACACCACGTCGTGGTCGAGCAGCCCGCGGTCGGCCAGCACCCGTGTCTTCGTACGGTGGCCGAAGGGCGGCACCCCGCCGATCGCGTACCCCGTGGTCTCCCGGACCAGGTCGGCCCCGGCGCGCTTGACCTTCCCGGCGCCCAGTTCCCGTCGCACGAGCTCCACGTCGACCCGCGAGGAGCCGTCCATCAGGACCAGCACGGGCGCCCCGTCGGCCTCGAAGATCAGCGACTTGACGATGGCGCTGAGGTCGCAGCCGATCGCGGCGGCGGCCTCGGCGGCCGTACGGGTCGCCTCCGGGAAACGGCGGACCTCGACATCGAGGCCCAGCTCGCGCAGGGCCTCGGCGAATCGGGGGTGGGCTTCGGCAGCTGCGGCCTCAGGAGCTGCGGTGACGGGAGCCGTCGCGTCGGGAGTACTCATGCCCCGCACGCTAGCGGCCGCCCAGCGGGGCACGCGATTCTGTTTCGGCCACCGGACCCCGGGTGGAGCACATCACGGCCCCGCGCGCAGCACCTGGGCCACCACCGGGCCCGCCGCGTCGCCACCGTGGCCACCGGACTGGACGACAGCCGCGGCCGCGAGGTCGTTGCTGAAGCCGGTGAACCAGCTGTTGGACGTGGCCTGTCCGTCGACCTCCGCCGAACCGGTCTTGGCGCCCTTGTCGCCGCCGACCGAGGCCATCGCCGCCTTGCCGGTGCCCCAGCTCGCGGTCTGCCGCATCATGTTCGTCACCTGCTGGGAGACGGACGCGGGCAGCGAACGGGATGCGGTGGCCAGCTGACGGCCGTCCAGCTCCTGCGGCACGAGGACCGGCTGCCGGAAGGTGCCGTTGCGTGCGGTGGCGGTGATGGACGCCATGTTGAGTGCGTTCATCTGGATGGTGCCCTGGCCGATGTACTGCGCGGCGGCCTCACCGCCGTTGGCCTCGGGCACGCTGCCGTCGAAGGACGCGGAGCCGGTCTTCCAGTCGAGGCCGATCCCGAAGACGTCCCGGGCCTCCTTGGCGAGCGCGGAGTCGTCGTCCACGTCGTCGATCAGCTTGATGAAGGCCGTGTTGCAGGAGCGGGCGAAGCTGGTGGTGAGCGTGTCGGTGTCCGGGAGCGAGAAGTTCTCCAGGTTGTGGAAGGTACGACCCTGGTACATCACGTCCTTCGGGCATTCGACGGGGCGGTTCGCCGAGGCGAAGCCCTTCTCGATCAGCATCGACGCGGTCACGATCTTCATCGTGGATCCGGGTGCCTGCTTGCCGAGCATGGCCGCGTTGAAGCCGGTCGCAGGGTTGTTGGCGACCGCGCGGATCGAGCCGGTGGACGGCCGGACCGCGACCACCGAGGCCTGGCTGTACTGCTTGACCGCCTTCTCGGCCGCCGCCTGGATGTTCGCGTCCAGCGTGGTCTGCAGCTTGCCGGGCTTCCCCTTGGACAGCGTCAGCAGCGTCTGGTCCGGGGTGTCCTCGCCCGTGGACTCGATCCAGGTCTCTATGCCTGCCTTCCCGCCGACCTTCTCGCCGTACTTCTCGCGCAGCGCGTCCAGGATCGGCCCCAGCGACGGGTACTTCTCCTTCGTCAGCACCCTGCCGTTGTGGTCGAGCGCCTGGATCGACGGGGCGGAGGCCTCGCCGGTCTTCAGCGACTCGCCGTCCGCCAGATCAGGGTGGATCACCGAGGGCTTCCAGTCGACCAGCGCCCGGCCGGTGGTCAGGCCGCGCACGACGGTCAGTTCGGAGGAGTACGACCAGGGCTTGGACTTCCCCTCGTAGCTCACGGTCGCCTTCACCGTGAACGGCACCGTCGTGCCGGTCGCCGGGCCCGGAGTGATCACCGCCTTGGTGACGTGGGCGTCGGCGCCGTATCCGCGCAGAGCCGGTTCGGCCTCGGTCGCGTTGTTGGTGAGCTGGGACGCGTCCACCGCCTCGCCGGCCGCCCAGGCCTCGAGGAACTTCTTCGACGTCTCGCTGATCTCCGCCTTGCTCGGCGGCCCCGTCTTCACCGCGGCGGAGGCGGGGCGGCCGTCCGCTCCGTCGCCCCCGCCGCCCCCGAGCCCGTCGAGCACGTTGTACGCCCCGTACCCCACGCCGCCGACCACCAGCACGAACACTCCGCCGATCACGGCGACCTTCGCTCCGCTGCGCATCTGTGCAGTCCCCCTCCCCAGGAGGCTCTCTTGAACATGTTCAAGAGAGCGCTTGTGGGCACTTTACGGGACGGTAGTGACTCCAGGGGCAGTTGTTATCGGACCGCGACCGGAAGCAGCAGGAAGAGGCCGGTCAAATCCAGGTATCCAGCCACATGCGGTTGCGCCAGGAATTCTCCGGAATGGACATGCCCGTATACAGCGGCCAGAAATAGATGAAATTCCAGATGATCAGCAGGACGAGTACGCCGACCGCGACCGCCCCCAATGTCCGTCGCCGTTCACCGGACGGATCGGCCTTCGCCAGGCCCAGTTCCCGCCTGGCCCCGGTGCCCGCCGCGGGCCCGATCATCGCGCCGATCATCATCGCCACCGCGAGACAGAGGAACGGCACGAACACGACCGCGTAGAAGAGGAAGATCGTCCGTTCCTGGTAGAGGAACCACGGCAGCCAGCCCGCCGCCACACCGCAGGCGATCGCGCCCGCCCGCCAGTCGCGCCGGAAGAGCCACCGCCACAGGACGTACACCAGGGCGAAGCACCCGGCCCACCACAGCAGCGGTGTGCCGATGGCCAGCACCTCACGGGCGCACTTGCCGGTCTCCGAGGCCGTGCAGCCGTTCTGCTCCTCGTAGAAGTACGAGACGGGGCGGCCCAGGACGATCCAGCTCCAGGGGTTCGACTGGTACGTGTGGCCGGACGTCAGGTTCACATGGAACTCGTAGACCTGGTACTCGTAGTGCCACAGGCTGCGCAGCCAGTCCGGCAGCCAGGTCCAGCTGCCGCCCCTGCCGTCGGTGGTGGCCCAGTCCCGGTAGTAGCCGTGGTGGTCGGGATCGTTCCTGATGATCCAGCCGGTCCACGAAGCGATGTACGTCAGGATCGCGACCGGCACGGTCGAGACGAACGCGGGCACCAGATCCCGCCGGATCACCGCCCGGTACGGCTGCACCGCACCCGCCGTCCGGCGCGCACCGACGTCCCACAGCACCGTCATCAGACCGAACGCGACCAGGATGTACAGGCCGTTCCACTTCGTGCCGAACGCCAGCCCCAGCGAGAGCCCCGCCGCGATCCGCCAGGGCCGCCACCCCAGCCGCAGCGTCTCGGCGATCCGCGCGTCCGGGCGCAGCACCCCTTCCGCGTCGACCGGCAGCGCCGCGGCGAGCCTGCGCCGCGCCCAGTCCCGGTCGATCAGCAGACAGCCGAACGCCGCCACCACGAAGAACATCAGCACCAGGTCGAGCAGCGCGGTGCGGCTCATCACGAAATGCAGCCCGTCGACGGCGAGCAGCGCGCCCGCCAGACACCCCAGGAACGTCGAGCGGAACAGCCGCCGCCCGATCCGGCACAGCATCAGCACCGACAGCGTGCCGAGCACCGCCACCATGAAGCGCCAGCCGAACGGCGTGAACCCGAAGAGCTGCTCACCGAACCCGATGATCCACTTGCCGACCGGCGGATGCACCACATAGCCGGGCGCCGTCGGCACCGTCACCAGCGAAGGATCGGCCAGGATCGACTTGTCGACGTCCTTCGGCCAGGACCCCTCGTACCCCTGCTTGATCAGCGCCCAGGAGTCCTTGGCGTAATACGTCTCGTCGAATATCACCGCCTTCGGGCTGCCCAGATGCCAGAACCGCAGCACCCCCGCGACCAGCGTCACCAGCAGCGGCCCGCCCCAGGCCGACCACCGCACCAGCCGCTCGGCGGTCGGCGGCGACACCCCCAGCACCGCCCACAGCTGCGGTCCCGGCCGGTTGTACGGCGGGATCAGCCGTTCCCGCAGCCCGATACCGGGCCGCGGCGAATGGCCGAAGCGGCGCAGCCGCTGCTGCCAGGAAGGCGGCTCTTCGCCGTGCCGTTCCCCGGCGTCTTGACCCTGCTGGGCTTCGGGCGCAGTACTCGTCACCGCGCCATCGTAGGGAACGCATCTGTGCGACTGCTGTCGCCCGTGCTGGGAGGATGGCTGATGTGACTGGAACGACTGGAACGCTGGTACTCGCAGGGACCCCCATCGGCGACGTGGCGGACGCCCCGCCACGCCTCGCCGCAGAACTGGAGACGGCGGACGTCGTCGCCGCCGAGGACACCCGCCGGCTGCGCCGGCTGACGCAGGCACTCGGCATCCACACCACGGGGCGTGTCGTCTCCTACTTCGAGGGCAACGAGTCGGCGCGTACGCCCGAACTCGTCGAGGCGCTGACCGGTGGCGCCCGGGTCCTGCTCGTCACGGACGCCGGGATGCCGTCCGTCTCCGACCCCGGCTACCGGCTCGTCGCCGCAGCCGTGGAGAAGGGCATCAAGGTCACCGCGGTCCCCGGCCCGTCCGCCGTGCTCACCGCGCTCGCCCTGTCCGGGCTGCCCGTCGACCGGTTCTGCTTCGAGGGCTTCCTGCCGCGCAAGGCGGGCGAACGGCTCGGCCGGCTCCGCGACGTCGCCGACGAGCGCCGCACCATGGTCTTCTTCGAGGCCCCGCACCGGCTCGACGACACCCTCGCCGCGATGGCCGAGGTGTTCGGCGGCGATCGCAGGGCCGCCGTGTGCCGGGAGCTGACCAAGACGTACGAGGAAGTGAAGCGCGGCCCGCTGGCCGAACTGGCGGTCTGGGCGGCCGAAGGAGTACGCGGCGAGATCACCGTCGTCGTCGAGGGCGCGGCGGACGTGGCCGAGGAGCTGGACGCCGCCGAGCTGGTACGCAGGGTGCAGGTGCGCGAGGAGGCGGGGGAGCGGCGCAAGGAGGCGATCGCCGCTGTCGCCGCGGCCGCGGGGCTGCCCAAACGCGAGGTCTTCGATGCGGTCGTCGCAGCAAAGAACGCATCGCGGACCGGCTCTGCTGACGGCAAAGGACTATCGTAAAAAGCAAAGCGCGAGCCGCGCATCTGGCCCCTTTTGCCACGAGAAGGCCAAGACCGCTCCAATACTCGACAGGGCATGGTGCGCTCCCGCCGGTAAAGGCGTCCACTGAATCAGGGACGCATTCTCCGGAGTGCTTGTCCGGCGGACAAGAGGAGCAGGCATGAGCGAGACCGCAGCAACCACCGTGCATGAGGCGTATTCCTTCGCCTGCATGAGGTGCGGATACGGCTGGGAACAGGCCTACGAGATAGAGCACCACGTCGACGGTTCCAATAACGACTTCGTCATCTACAAGGCGAACGGGGAACGGGTCCCGTCCCCCCTGTCCAGGCCCACCTGCACGAACTGCGAAGGCCATGTGGTCCGGATCATGCGGTCCGGCAGGGTCTCGACCGTCCAGCAGCTGCTCGAGTCGCAGTACGAGACCGCGGGGCACACCGAGGACAGCGACGCCCGCGCACGCGAGGCGGTCACCGCATCCGCGGCCGCTCCGACGGCCGCGGGGCACCACTGGCACCTCTCCGACCTGCTGCACCCCTTCCACCGCAAGTGAGAGTGGTGCCACGGTCCTCGTACGATCGTGGCATGAGCCGTACGGAAGCCCCGCCACTGCCCGAACCCCTGCGGGTACCGGTCGCCGATTCGCACACCCATCTGGACATGCAGGACGCCACCGTCGAGGAGGGCCTGGCCAGGGCCGCGGCGGTCAACGTCACCACCGTGATCCAGGTGGGCTGTGACGTGCGGGGCTCGCGCTGGGCCGCCGAGACCGCGGCCGCGCACGCAGGTGTGTACGCGGCCGTGGCCCTGCACCCCAACGAGGCGCCGCGCATCGTCCACGGCGACCCGGAGGGCTGGTCCCGCCAGGAGGCGCGGGAGCCGGGCGGTAAGGCGGCCCTCGACGAAGCCCTTGCCGAGATCGACAAGCTGGCCGCCCTGGACCGGGTGCGCGGCGTCGGCGAGACCGGCCTCGACCATTTCCGTACCGGCCCCGAGGGCATGGCCGCCCAGGAGGAGTCCTTCCGGGCCCATATCGAGATCGCCAAACGGCACGGCAAGGCGCTCGTCATCCACGACCGCGAGGCGCACGCCGATGTGCTGCGCGTGCTCGCCGACGCGGGCGCCCCCGAACGGACCGTGTTCCACTGCTACTCCGGGGACGCCGAGATGGCCCGGATCTGCGCGGACGCCGGGTACTTCATGTCCTTCGCGGGCAACGTGACGTTCAAGAACGCCCAGCCGCTGCGGGACGCGCTGGCCGTCGCGCCGATCGAACTGGTCCTGGTCGAGACGGACGCGCCGTTCCTCACCCCCGCCCCGTATCGCGGCCGGCCCAACGCGCCGTATCTCATTCCCGTCACGCTCCGTGCCATGGCGGAGGTGAAGGGGGTCGACGAGGACACCCTGGCGTCGGCGATCAACGACAACACGGCTCGCGCGTTCGATTACTGACAGATCACGCCGTGACGGTGCGCGGTCGCGCCGTTTTGGAGAGTGACCGAAGCTCCACTATCGTCCCGGACGCCCATCGGGCGACCGGGACGAACGGACCTTCTGGAGCGTCGTGATCAATGCGCAGGGCAGGCACCGTGCGGCACCGGGCAGGGGACACGCGGGAGATGCGGCGGTGGCGACACCGCCGACCGTCCCCGCGCCCCTGTCGTTCCACGAGGAGCAGACGCTCGTCGCCCCCCGGCCGGTCCACGATCCGACCGTCGTCGACACGCCTGCGGCGCCGCCCGGCCCGGCCGCCGCCCCGAAGGACGGCGGCCCCCGCACCGGCGGCCGGGCCGGTGCCCGGCGGGCCGCGCACCGCCGCAAGGCCCCCGCCCGTCCGGAGAACCTGCGCCGCCTCGTCCCGCAGGCTCTGGTCGTCGCCTTCCTGGCCGGCGGCACCACCGCGTTCGTCGCCCACGACAAGGCGGTGAAGCTCACCGTCGACGGGGAGCCGCGCACCCTGCACACCTTCGCGGACGACATCGGCGAACTCCTCGACGACGAGGGCATCGCCGTCGGCGCGCACGACGTCGTCACCCCGGCCCCCGACGGCGACCTCGACAACGGCGACGAGATCACCGTCCGCCACGGGCGCCCGGTGACCCTCACCCTCGACGGAGTGCAGCACCGGGTGTGGACCACCGCAGGCTCCGTCGACGGCGCCCTGCGCCAGCTCGGGGTGCGCGCCGACGGGGCGTACCTCTCCGCCGCCCGCTCCTCCTCGATCGGCCGCACCGGGCTCGCCCTGGACGTCCGCACCGAACGCACCGTGACCTTCATGGCCGACGGCCGGGAGCGCACCGTCCGCACCAACGCCGCGACCGTCCGCGAGGCCGTCGCCGAGGCGGGCATCACCCTGCACGGCGAGGACACCACCTCCGTGGACCCGCACAGCTTCCCGCGCGACGGCCAGACGGTCTCCGTGATGCGGATCACCGACTCCCGCGAGGTGCGCGAGGAGCCCATCCCGTACGCCGAACAACGGTCCGCGGACGATTCGCTCCTCGCGGGTACGGAGGTCGTCGAGCGCGAGGGCAGGCCTGGCGTCCGCCGGATCACGTACGGGGTGCGGACCGTCAACGGCGTCCGGCAGCGGCCGCGGGTGCTGGACGCCGAAGTCGTCCGCACACCGGTCGACCGGATCGTGAGGGTCGGTACCGGAGCCCGCCCCCGGTCCGTGGTGGGCGCGGACGGGCTGAACTGGTCCGGGCTCGCGTCCTGCGAGTCCGGCAGCCGGCCCCGCGCGGTCGACGCCAGTGGCACGTACGGCGGGCTGTACCAGTTCGACACACAGACCTGGCACTCCCTCGGCGGCAGCGGCCGCCCGCAGGACGCCCCGGCGTCCGAGCAGACGTTCCGGGCGAAGAAGCTGTACCTGCAACGGGGGGCGAGCCCGTGGCCGCATTGCGGCCGTAGGCTTACCGGGTGAGCACCACAGAGCCCGACGCCCTCCTGGGCCCCGCAGACATCCGCGAGCTGGCCGCGAAGCTGGGGGTACGCCCCACGAAGCAGCGCGGTCAGAACTTCGTCATCGACGCCAATACGGTCCGCAGGATCGTACGGACCGCGGAGGTCCGTCCGGACGACGTGGTGGTCGAGGTCGGACCCGGTCTGGGCTCGTTGACCCTGGCGCTGCTGGAGGCGGCGGACCGGGTCGTCGCCGTCGAGATCGACGATGTGCTGGCGGCGGCGCTGCCGGCCACGGTCCAGGCCCGGATGCCGGGCCGCGCGGACCGGTTCTCGCTGGTCCACTCCGACGCGATGCTGGTCACGGAGCTGCCGGGCCCGCCGCCCACCGCCCTGGTCGCCAACCTGCCGTACAACGTGGCCGTGCCGGTCCTGCTGACGATGCTGGAGCGGTTCCCGACCATCGAGCGGACCCTGGTCATGGTGCAGGCCGAGGTCGCCGACCGGCTGGCCGCCCGGCCGGGCAACAAGGTCTACGGCGTGCCGTCGGTGAAGGCCAACTGGTACGCGGACGTCAAGCGGGCCGGGTCCATCGGCCGCACGGTGTTCTGGCCGGCCCCGAACGTCGACTCCGGTCTGGTGTCGCTGGTCCGGCGCGCCGAGCCGATCACGACGACCGCGAGCCGGGCCGAGGTCTTCGCGGTCGTCGACGCGGCGTTCGCTCAGCGCCGCAAGACGCTGCGGGCCGCCCTGGCCGGCTGGGCCGGCTCCGCGCCGGCCGCCGAGGCGGCCCTGGTCGCGGCCGGGATCCCGCCGAAGACGCGGGGTGAAGCACTGACCGTCGAGGAGTTCGCGGCCATCGCCGAGAACAAGCCGGCGGCGGACTCGTCGAGCGGGAGCAAGCCCGGCGCGGACGAGCCCGCCGGGAAGAAGTCCAGCGGGAACGAGTCCACCGGGAGTGGCGAGTGAGCGTCACCGTTCGCGTCCCCGCCAAGGTCAATGTGCAGCTCGCGGTCGGCGCCCCGCGCCCCGACGGCTTCCACGACCTGGCGAACGTCTTCCTCGCCGTCGGCCTCTACGACGAGGTCACCGTGACACCCGCCGACGAGCTGAGCGTCACCTGCTCGGGCCCGGACGCCGCGCAGGTCCCGCTGGACGCCGGCAATCTCGCCGCCCGCGCCGCGATCGCGCTCGCCGGCCGCCACGGCATCTCCCCCGACGTGCACATTCACATCTCCAAGGACATCCCCGTCGCGGGCGGCATGGCGGGCGGCAGCGCCGACGCCGCGGCCGCCCTGGTGGCCTGCGACGCCCTCTGGGCCACCGGCGCCACCCGGGACGAGCTGCTCGCCATCTGTGCGGAGCTCGGCAGCGACGTGCCGTTCTCCCTGGTCGGCGGCGCCGCCCTCGGAATCGGCCGGGGCGAGCAGCTGACCCCGATCGACGTCGGCGGCACATTCCACTGGGTGTTCGCGGTCGCCGACGGCGGGCTCTCCACCCCGGCCGTCTACGGGGAGTTCGACCGGCTCACCGCGTGCACCGACGTCCCCGCACCGGAAGCCTCGCCGGCACTCCTCGACGCCCTGCGCACCGGCAGCACCGATGTGCTCGCGAAGGCTCTCTCCAACGACCTGCAGCCCGCCGCGCTCTCCCTGCGGCCCTCGCTCGCCGACACCCTCGCCGCAGGCACCGGGGCGGGTGCGCTGGCCGCACTGGTCTCGGGCTCCGGGCCGACCACCGCGTTCCTGGCGGCGGACGCGGAGGCGGCGCGCAGGATCGCGGACACGCTGCGGACGTCGGGGACCTGCCGGACCGCGCGGGTCGCGGTGTCCCCGGCGCCGGGTGCCACGATCGTCTGACCGCGGGTACTCAGACGGGAATTGAGTACGGTCGCGCTGCCGCCCCCGGGGCGTCGGGCGCGACCGTACCCGTATGGGATCAAGTGTTCGTGAACTGGCCGGGGCCACGCCCGCCACCCGGGACCGGTACATCGACCTGCTGCGCGTCGCCTCGCTCGGGACGGTCGTCCTCGGGCACTGGCTGATGGCCGCCGTCACCGCCGACGGCGTCGGCAACCTGCTCGCCGTCGTCCCCGGCCTCCAGCTGCTGACCTGGGTGCTCCAGATCATGCCGGTGTTCTTCTTCGTCGGCGGCTTCTCGCACGCCCTGTCGTACCGCTCCCTCTGCCGCAAGCAGCCCGCCGGCTCGACGGACTCCGTGTACTCGGCCTTTCTCCGGGCCAGACTGCAGCGGCTGCTGCGCCCCACCATGGTCTTCATCCTGGTCTGGGGGACGGCCGCGCTGATCGTCCAGCTGCTCGGCGGGGGCGGCGGGCTGACCGGGGTCACGCTGCGGCTGGTGGCCCAGCCGCTCTGGTTCATCGGGATCTATCTCGCGATGGTGGCGTTCACGCCGCCGCTGCTGAAGCTGCACGACCGGTACGGCTGGGGCGCCTTCGCCGGGCTTGCCGCGGCGGCGGTAGCGGTCGACGTGCTGCGGTTCGCCGCCGGTGTCCCGTACATCGCGTTCCTCAACTTCGCGTTCGTCTGGCTCGCCGTGCACCAGCTGGGCTTCCTGCGCGCCGACGACCGCATCCGCCGCCCCGCGCTGCTGGCCGGCCCGGGCCTGGCCGCCGCGGCCGCACTGGTCGCGTTCGGCCCGTATCCGCTCTCCATGGTCGGGATGCCCGGCGAGAAGATCAGCAACATGGCACCGCCGACGCTCGCCCTGCTCTGCCACGGCCTGTGGCTGGTCGGCGCGGTCGAGCTGCTGCGTGGCCCCGGCGCCCGGCTGGTCGCCCGCCCGCGGGTGTGGCGCGGGGTCGTCGCGGCCAACGGGGTGGCGATGACAGCGTTCCTCTGGCACCTCACCGCGATGCTCGGGGTGTACGGGGCGATGATCGCCCTGGACGTCCCGCTGCCCGAGCCGGCGACCGGTGCCTGGTGGGCGCAGGTGCCGGTGCGGATCGCGGTGGCGGCAGCCGTCACGGCGGGGCTGGTCGCCGTCTTCCGCACGTTCGAGCGGCCGGTCTCCGCGGTGCCGGGGAAGGGCTCCGGGCCGGTGTCCGCGCTCGGTGTGACGCTCTGCCTGTTCGGGGTGCTCGGGGTGTCGACGGTCGGGTTCGGCGGGCTGCTGGAAGGGCATACGGCGGTGCTGATCGCCGTACGGGTCAGCGCCCCGGCGGCCGTCGCGACGGCGCTGGGCGGCTGGCTGCTGGTGGAACGGGCGGGGCGCCGCCGGTCGGGCTGACCACGGGCGCCGGACGGGGCGTACGTACGGCTCAGCCGAGCCGTACGGTCCGCTTCGCCAGCTCGTACGCCGGGAGCATCTCCTCGTACTCCTCCGAGTCCAGCCCGCCCAGGTGCACCACGACCGGCCCGCGTGGGGTGGAGACGGCGAACGCCCGCTTCTTCCGGGGCCCGTCGAGCAGCTCGCTGCTGACGGTGTACCCGACCTCGGTCGCGGGAAGGGTGCCGGCCTCGGTGTCGGTGTACGTGATCTTTCCGACGTTCGGTTCGTCGGCCAGGAACGCCTCCAGGACCTGGCGCGGGGTGCGGTCGGAACGGTCGCCGGTCCACACACGCAGGAACCCGATGCTCCCGGCGGGTTTCGCGTCGATCTCGCAGACGAGCGTGACCGGGCCCTGTCGGGCCAGCTCCTTGAGAGCCTCGTCCTCGCCGAGCTGCACGGCCTCCGGCTTCCAGGAGGCCGCGAGGTCGAAGGTGACGGGCAGGGCGCAGGCAGAGCCGGAGCCTCCGACGCTGCCGCCCTTCATCGCGCTCTCTGCCGCGGCCCGCGGCTTCGGCGCCGCCTTCCCGCCGTCGTCCTGGGCGGACGACGTGCAGCCGGTCACCGCCACCGACACCGCCGCCAGCACCGCCGTGACCGTGCCCCGTACCGAATTGCGCACCACCGAAGTCCCCTGTCCCCGCCCTTGATCAATCGCCGCACGCTAACCCACCCGCGTGGCGACTACCCTGGGATGTCGATCGATCCCCCAGTCAGGAGTGAAATGGCCGTCAATCTGGTCAATGTCGAGCAGGTCAGCAAGGTGTACGGCACCCGTGCCCTGCTCGACGGTGTGTCCCTCGGTGTGTCCGAGGGGGACCGGATCGGTGTCGTCGGCCGTAACGGCGACGGCAAGACGACCCTCATCCGGATGCTCGCCAAGCTGGAGGAGGCGGACACCGGCCGCGTCACCCACAACGGTGGCCTGCGTCTCGGTGTCCTCACGCAGCACGATTCGCTCGACCCGAAGGCGACGGTCCGCCACGAGGTCATCGGCGATCTCGCCGACCACGAGTGGGCGGGCAACGCCAAGATCCGTGACGTGCTGACCGGGCTCTTCGGCGGGCTCGACCTGCCCGGCTTCGAGCACGGCCTGGACACCGTCATCGCCCCGCTCTCCGGCGGCGAGCGGCGCCGGATCGCGCTCGCCAAACTCCTCATCGCCGAACAGGACCTGATCGTCCTCGACGAGCCGACCAACCACCTCGATGTCGAGGGCATCTCCTGGCTGGCCCGGCACCTGCAGAACCGGCGTTCGGCGCTGGTCTGCGTCACCCACGACCGGTGGTTCCTCGACCAGGTCTGTACGCGCATGTGGGATGTCCAGCGCGGCACGGTGCACGAGTACGAGGGCGGCTACAGCGACTACGTGTTCGCCCGGGCCGAGCGGGAGCGGATCGCCGCGACCGAGGAATCCAAGCGGCAGAACCTGATGCGCAAGGAGCTGGCCTGGCTGCGGCGCGGCGCCCCCGCCCGTACGTCGAAGCCGCGCTACCGCATCGAGGCGGCCAACGAGCTGATCGCCGATGTGCCGCCGCCGCGCGACACCAGCGAGCTGATGAAGTTCGCCAACGCCCGGCTGGGCAAGACCGTCTTCGACCTGGAGAACGTGACCGTCCAGGCCGGACCCAAGACGCTGCTCACCCACCTCACCTGGCACCTCGGCCCCGGCGACCGGATCGGTCTGGTCGGGATCAACGGCGCGGGCAAGACCTCGCTGCTGCGGGCGCTCGCCGAGGCGGCCCGCACCCAGGGCGAGGCGCAGCCCGCGGCCGGGAAGATCGTCGTCGGTAAGACCGTCAAGCTCGCCTACCTCTCCCAGGAGGTCAGCGAGCTCAACCCGAACCTGCGGGTGCTGGAGGCCGTGCAGCAGGTACGGGACCGGGTCGACCTCGGCAAGGGCCGGGAGATGACCGCGGGCCAGCTCTGCGAGCAGTTCGGCTTCTCGAAGGAGAAGCAGTGGACCCCGGTCGGCGACCTGTCGGGCGGCGAGCGGCGCCGGCTGCAGATCCTGCGGCTGCTGATGGACGAGCCGAACGTCCTCTTCCTCGACGAGCCCACCAACGACCTCGACATCGAGACCCTGACCCAGCTGGAGGACCTCCTCGACGGCTGGCCGGGGTCGATGATCGTGATCTCCCACGACCGGTTCTTCATCGAGCGGACCACGGACCGGGTGATGGCGCTGCTCGGTGATGCCTCGCTGCGGATGCTGCCGCGCGGTATCGACGAGTACATCGAGCGCAGGCGACGGATGGAGGACGCGGTCGTGCCCCCCTCGGCGCCCACCGCGGCGAAGGAGACCCCGGCCGCCGCCGCGGTCTCGCCGCAGGCCGCCCGCGCCGCCAAGAAGGAACTGCAGAAGATCGAGCGGCAGCTCGACAAGATGTCGAGCAGGGAGACGACCCTGCACGCGCAGATCGCCGACAACGCGACGGACTTCGAGAAGGTGGCGAAGCTCGACACGGAACTGCGGGAACTGGTGGCGGAGCGCGACGAGTTGGAGATGCGCTGGCTGGAGCTGGCCGAGGACGCCTGATCGCTGACGGACCGTCGGCGTGACCGGTGGGGCCTGTGGGGCGGGTGGTAGAAAGAAGGCTCGCCCGGCGCAGGTGCAGACGCCGGACCGATCCGCACGAAGGGGGACGTGCTGATGGCCCAGCCGCCCGGCGGGCAACCGCTGCAGGGAAGCTTCGGGGCTCCGTACGATCCGCCGCCGGAGCCGGTCCAGCCGTCGCAGCCGCCCGGATACGGCTCCGCGCCGCCGCCCGGTCAGGCCGCGGGACCGTACGGTGCGCCGGTACAGCCGGGCCCGTACGGCACACCCGCGCAGCCGGGTCCGTACAACGCGCCCACGCAGCCAGGGCCGTACAACGCGCCCACGCAGCCAGGGCCGTACAACGCGCCCACGCAGCCCGGGCCGTACGGCTATCCGTCGCCGGCGCAGCCGGGATACGGCTACCAGCAGCAGCAGCAGCACCAGCAGCCGCAGCAGCCCCCGCGGTCCGGTGGCGGAGGGTTCTTCAGGGGCAGCCGCGGTGCGGTCATCGTTGCCGTGCTCGCGGTGGTGCTGCTGGCCGGCGGGGGCATCTGGTTCGCCACGAGCGGGGGCGACGACGAGTCGAAGCCCACGGCGAAGGCGAGCACCGGCCCCGGGCCGGGCGCCACCGGCGACGGCAAGGCCGAGGACCCGGGCACGCACGACCTCCGTGCCGAGGCCGACGCACTCAATGCCCAGCGCAAGCCGGGCGAGGCGAAGGTCCTCTGGCTCCAGGAGGGCGGCGTCGACCTGCCCCGCAACGGCTCGGACGTGTACGGCCCCTGGATCGTCGGCGACACCGTCGTCAAGGCCATGTTCCACACGGTCTCCGGCTACTCCGTGACCGACGGCAGCCGGAAGTGGAGTCTTCGTATGCCGTCGAATCTGTGCGCGGCGCCTTCGCAGCCCACCGCCGACGGCAAGATCGTCTTCGGGATCAAGACCGGCACCGCGGACGACGCGCTCTGCAACTCCCTCCAGATGGTCGACCTCACGACCGGCAGGGCCGGCTGGCGCAAGACATACCGGCGCCAGGGCGCCTGGGATCTGCTGTCCGACGTCTCGATGGCGATCAACGGTGACACCGTGACCGTGGGGCGCACCAGCAGGACGGACGCCTTCCGGGTCAGCGACGGCACGGTGCTCTTCGGGGAACTGCCGGGCAACTGCCAGCCGTTCGGCTTCGCCGGCGGCCCCGTGGCGATCGCCGCGACCAGTTGCCAGACCGCGGCCGACGACCACAAGGAGCAGCAGGTGCAGCGGATCGATCCGGTCACCGGAAAGGTCCAGTGGACGTACAAGGTCAAGAAGGGCTGGGAGGTTGCACAGTTCTACTCGGTCAGCCCGCTGGTCGTCTCGCTGAAGCAGGAGGACAAGTGGGCGATCATCGTGCTCAACGAGAACGGCACCTACCGGTCCCAACTGGTCGGCGGCACCGACGACTACGCGACGAAGTGCGGCGGTGACCTCCTCACCGAGGGTAAGAACCTCGACAACTGCCTCGGGGTGGCGGCCGACGACCGGACGGTCTATCTGGCGACCGAGCCCTCCGAGTCCGACCTCACCCCCACCAACAAGGTCGTCGCCTTCGATCTGAACACCGGTCAGGCGAAGTGGAAGGCCGTGGCCCCGGCCGGACAGACCCTCATGCCGATGCGGGTGGAGGGCGGCAGACTGCTGATGTATCTCGCCGCCGGGAAGAACAAGGGTGGCGGCATCGCGTCCCTCCCGCCGGCCGGCGGCACGCCGCAGATGGTGCTGCGGCACCCGGCAGCGGCCGCCACGGTCGAGCGCGGCTTCTTCGATTCCAGGGTCGTCTATCAGGACGGGCGTTGCTTCCTCATGCACGCGAGGATCAGCGGGATCGACGACGAGGACGAGAAGTCGATGAAGTCGATGGCGGGCTTCGGCAACTGACGGACCGAGGCGTAACGAGGGCATCACGGCGCGGTTCTCCCTTGGGAACAGGGGGCGGACCGACTCGGTGTCCGATGCGTTGCGGGTGGTACAAAGAAGCCCCGCTCGACTGTCGTGACGCCGCGGAATCCATGCCCGATTCGCTCCTTTCCGAGGGGAATTCAGCCCAGCGGAATCGCGGGGGAGACCGGAACGGGCACCGGACCGCACGAAGGGGGACGTGCTGATGACCCAGCCGCCCAGCCAGCAACCGCCGCAGGGAGGCTTCGGCGCTCCGCAGGAGCCGCCGCAGGGGAGTCCTCAGCCGGCGGCGCCCGGGCAGCCGCCGCAGAGTCAGCCGCCGCAGGGTCAACCGCCTGCCCAGCCACCGCAGATGCCGGCCGCGCTGCCGACGCCGCCGCCCGCTCAGCCGGGTTACGGCTATCCGCAGCAGCCGGGTCAGGCCCCCGGTTACGGCTACCCGCAGCAGCCGGGCCCGTACGCCCAACAGCCGGGTCCCTACGGTCAGCAGCCGGGCCCGTACGCCCAACAGCCCGGCCCCTACGGCCAGCAGCCGCAGCCCGGTTACGGCTACCCGCAGCAGCAGTACCCCGGCGCCCCGATACCCGGCGGCCCCGGCGGCACGGGCGGTGGCAGCCCCTTCAAGGGGAAGCCCGCAGTGATCATCGGTGCCGCGGTCGCCGCCGCGATCGTCATCGCCGGTGGCGTGTTCCTCGCGACCAGCGGTGGTGACGACGACAAGAAGCCCGTCGCGCAAGCGAGCACGGACGGCAAGGCGCCGAGCGGTTCGCCCTCCGTCGACGAGGGCGACGGCAACGGCGACGGACGGCAGGCGGACGACGACCTCAACGCCGGGCGCAAGCCGGGCGAGGCCAAGGTCCTCTGGCTGCAGAAGAACGACGTCGACCTGCCGCGCAACGGCGCGGACGTGTACGGCCCCTGGGTCGTCGGCGACACCGTCGTCAAGGGCATGTACCGCGCGGTCTCCGGCTACTCGGCCGCCGACGGCAAGCAGAAGTGGACGCTGAAGCTGCCCGCCGACATGTGCGCCGCGCCTTCGCAGACCACCACCGACGGCAAGATCGTCATCGGGGTCAAGAACGGCACCACCGACAAGGCCGACTGCTCGGACCTCCAGATGATCGACCTCAACACCGGCAAGGCCGGCTGGAAGAAGTCGATCAAGAAGAACGGCATCTGGGACATGATGTCGGACATCTCCCTCGCCATCAGCGGAGACACCGTCACGGTCGGCCGGACCAGCAACTCCAACGCCTACCGGGTCAGCGACGGCAAGGAGCTGTTCGGCAAGCCGGCGGGCAACTGCCAGCCGTTCGCCTTCGCCGGCGGCCCCAAACTGATCGCAGCCGCCAGCTGCCGCACCGATGACATCGACAACCCCCAGCACCAGATCCAGGAGATCGACCCGGCCACCGGCAAGGCCAAGTGGACGTACCGGCCGGCCCGTGGGTGGGAGATCGACCGGGTCTACTCGGTGAGCCCGCTCGTCGTCTCGCTGACCCAGAGCGAGAAGAAGAAGTGGAGCATCCTCGCGATCAAGGAGAACGGCACGCTCCGTTCCCAGCTGGTCGGTGACAAGGGCGACAAGTTCGCACCGGACTGCGGCAGTGCGTTCGCCATCTTCGGCAAGTCACTGGACGGCTGTGTCGGTGTCGCCGCCGACGCCAACACCTTCTACATGTCGACCGAAGCCGACTCCAGCGGCACCGCCCGTACGAACAAGGTCGTCGCGTTCAACCTGAACACCGGCAAGCCGAAGTGGAAGGCCGCGGCCCCGGCCGAGCAGATCGTGAAGCCGCTGCGGATGGAGGGCGGCAATGTGCTGCTCTACGTGGAGGCCGGATACAACAAGGGCGGCGGGATCGCCACCCTCGCCCCGACCGGTGGCGCGCCGCAGATGCTGCTCCGGCACCCGGAGTCGACGTCCCAGATCGAGAGTTCGTTCTACAACGCGAAGATCGTCTACGCGGACGGGCGTTCCTTCATCGCGAGCGGGCGGGTCAGTGCGAGCAACGACAAGGAAGAGCTGGAGACGAAGACCATGATGGCCTTCGGCAAGTGACGGCTCACGCAGGCACCCGACGGACTCCGACCGACCGCGACAGGTCCCGACCGACCGACTCCCCTTCCCTCGAGGTACGTACGTCATGACTCAGCCGCCCCAGCCGCCCAACGAACCGCCCCAGGGCGGGTTCGGCGCCCCGCAGGACCCGCCGCCCGGTGGGTTCGGGGCACCGGTCCCGCCACCCGCCGACCCGTTCGGCAAGCAGCCGCCCACCCCGCCCGCGGGGGGATTCGGCGCCCCGCAGGCGCAACCCCCCGCCGGTGGTTTCGGCGCTCCGCAGACCCCGCCCGCCGGTCCGCCGCAGCAGCCGGGTTACGGCTATCCGCAGCAGCCCGGTTACGGCTACCCGCCGGGCCCTCCGGCCGGACAGGGCCTGCCGCCCGGTCAGCCGCCGCAGCAGGGCTACGGATACGGCTACCCGACGGCCCCGATGCAGCCGCAGTACGCGCCGCCGCAGAAGGGCGGGAACGGCGGCAAGAAGTTCACCACGCAGATGCAGATCATCGTTGCCGCGGTGGTCGCCGTGGCAGTGATCATCGGTGGGGGCATCTTCCTCGCCTCCGGTGGCGACGACAAGAAGAACGAGGTGTCCTCCGCCGGTCCCACCGGTGAGGGCAAGGGCGGCGAGGACAGCGGCGTCGGTGGTGGCGGCAAGGAGAAGGTGCCGGCGAACACCAAGTCCACCGTCGCCTTCCAGCTGCCGGAGCCGAAGGTCGGCGACGTCACGACGGTCGACGGCTCCTGGCTGACCGACAAGGCGTATGTGAAGACCGGCGTCGACGAGATCGTCGGCTACGACAAGGTCAAGGGCACCAAGCTCTGGTCCATCCCGCTGGAGGGCCAGCTCTGCGCCGCCTCCCGGCACATGTCGAAGGACTACAAGACGGCCATCCTCTTCGAGGAGGGAAAGCCGACCAAGGCGAAGAAGTACCAGCCGTGCAACCAGGTCGGTGGGATCGACCTGAACACCGGAAAGCTGATGTGGAGCAAGCCGGTGACCGCCGCTACCAGCGGTGACGAGCCGGTCAGGTTCGACGAGGTCACGCTCAGCGGCACCACGGTCGCCGCGGGCGGCACCGAGGGCGGCGCCGCCTTCGACCTGAACACCGGCGCCGAGCGCTGGAAGCCGAAGGTCGGCACCGATGGCTGCTACGACAAGGGGTACGGCGGCGGCGACGCGCTCGCGGTGGTCCGCAAGTGCGGTACGTACGACAGCCCGCAGCTCGTCATCCAGGCGCTGAACCCGACGACCGGCGCCCCGCTCTCGTCGTTCAAGATGCCGCCCGGCGTCGATTACGCGAGCATCGTCTCCACCAAGCCGCTGGTCGTCGCGGCCGATGTCGGCGACACCGCCGGTGACGGCAGTGGGATCTCGGACTTCTTCTCGATCGACGCGTCGACCGGCAAGCTCCTCACCAAGATCGCCGCGGACGGCGAGAAGTACGCCGCCCGCTGCGGCTCCACCGAGGTCGAGACCTGCCAGCAGCTGGCCGTCGGGAACAACCGGCTCTATCTGCCGACCGAGGAGCACGAGGGCACCGGCGAGTACGGCGACACCAACGAGATCGTCTCGTTCGACCTCACCACCGGCAAGCCGACCAGCGACAAGGCCGACGCCGGCGACCGGTACACGATGTTCCCGATCCGCATGGACGGTTCCAACATCATCGCGTACAAGGTCCCCCCGTACGACAAGGGCGGCCAGATCGTCTCCATCGACGGTTCCACCTTCAAGCAGACGGTGCTGATGGAGAACCCGGGGGACGAGTCCGTCCGGGACGCGGAGACCAGCTTCTCCATGGACTACGCGGAGATCCTCTACTCGGGCGGCCGGATGTACATCTCCGAGGTGATGGTGAGCAAGCCGCGCGAGAGCTCCCTCGAAGACAAGCAGTACCTCGCGGTCTCGTTCGGCACCGGCTGACCCCGGCGCGGGTACGCGCACGCACCACGGCCCTGCCGGTCGATCACTCGACCGGCAGGGCCGGTCGTTTTCTGCCCGCCCATCGATCCACTTCCGCCGGCTTACTGTCGGTCAACCGGACCCGAACAGCACATAATTCGGCATTCCGGGGTTCTTCTGCCTGGTAAGGGGCGCGCCACGTCGAACAAGCGTGTAGCTTGCCGGGTCAAAGGGGCCGGGGGCCGGGGCCTGTCGTCGAACCGGCGCCTGCCGCGCGACGCCTGGGTGTGGCTCCATTGCTGTGGGGGGTAACTCGATGGGCGTGCGGCTCATGGTGGTCGATGACCACAGACTGCTCGCCGAGGCGTTGGCCTCGGCGCTGAAATTGCGGGGTCACCGGGTGCTCGCGGCGGCCGCGCCGACCGCCGGTGCGGCGGAACTCGTGGTGAGCAGAGCCCCGGAGGTCTGTCTGTTCGGCACGGCGACACCCGCCGAACCCGGGGCGTTCGACCCGATCACCCGGATCAAGAGGGAGCGCCCGCAGGTGGCGGTGGTGGTGCTCGGGCCGGTGCCCAGTCCGCGCGGGATCGCGGCGGCCTTCGCGGCCGGCGCCGCCGGATATGTCAGGCACGACGAGCGGATAGAGGGTGTCGAGCGGGCGATGGTCAAGGCGCGGGCCGGAGAGGCGGCGGTCGCGCCGCAACTGCTCCAGGGTGCCTTCGCCGAGCTGCTCAACCCGGCCGTCCAGCCGGACGACGAGGGGCAGCGGCTGCTGCGCATGCTCACCCCGCGTGAGATCGAGGTCCTGGTGCGGGTCGCGGAGGGCGAGGACACCCGGCTGATCGCGGCCGGGATGCGGATCGCGTCGAGCACCGCGCGTACGCATGTGCAGCGGGTGCTGATGAAGCTGGGGGTCGGCTCACGGCTGGAGGCCGCGGCACTGGCGGCCCGCACCGGGCTGCTGGACCGCGCGGTAGTGGGCGGAATGACGAAGGGGCCGGACGCCGGGTGACGTCCGGCCCCTTCGGGGCGGTGCGGAGACTGCTCAGGTGTCCGGGCCGACGTCGGCGGAGCCGTCCGGCGCCGGTGCCGGACGCAGCTTCAGCCACAGCAGGAGGAACAGCCCCGGGGTCAGCATGGCCGGCCCGGTCCAGAGGTTGATGTGGACGCCCTCGGCCTTCTTCAGGTCCGCGTCGGACGGGTTGATCCCGGGGCTTCGGAGCTGTGGGGAGGGTGACGACGGCCATGACCTCCGCACCGGCGACGAAGCCGACGATCGCGGAGACGAAGTTGGCGCCCTGGTCGGTCGGGATGTCGATGACACCCTGCTGGTGGACCCAGAATTGACGCTCCTGTGAGCGCAGGCTGCTGCCGCGCTGCTCAAACACGTATGTGCGCTGCTCGAGCGCAATGTTCCACAGGGTGCGTGCCGCATGCCCCCACCGGGTCGGAACCTGTTCCTGCGCGCGGTTGGGATACAGCCGTTATCGGCGCCCCACGCCTGCCTTCACGCCAGGGAACGTAAGGCCGGCTGCTCGGCGATTACCAGTGGATCGGATCCAGTTCACCCCTAAATGTTCGGGTCTGGAAAACGTGTGCGTCGACGAGCGCGGCCGTGCGGCCACTCATTGACGTGCGTGTTGGCTTGTGGTTTGTTGTGTGCGGTTATGTTTGGAGGAACCTGGTGAAGAAGACGGTTACGACGCTCGCCGACGGCCGGGAGCTGCTCTACTACGACAGCCGCGACGACGTGGTCCGGGACGCCGTCGACCGGCGGCCGCTCGACGCCGTATCGACCTCCTCCGAAATCCGCCGCGACCCTCTCCTCGGGGACAGCGTCGCCATCGCCTCGCACCGCCAGGGCCGCACGTACCACCCGCCGGCCGACGAGTGCCCGCTCTGCCCGTCCCGGGGCGGGCGGCTCAGCGAGATCCCCGACGACCGGTACGACGTGGTCGTCTTCGAGAACCGCTTCCCCTCGCTCGCCGGTGACTCCGGCCGCTGCGAGGTCGTCTGCTTCACCTCCGACCACGACTCGTCGTTCGCCGACCTCACCGAGGAGCAGGCGACCCTGGTCCTCGACGCCTGGACCGACCGCACCGCCGAACTCGCCGAGTTCGAGCAGGTCAAGCAGGTGTTCTGCTTCGAGAACCGGGGCGCCGAGATAGGCGTGACGCTCGGCCATCCGCACGGGCAGATCTACGCGTACCCCTTCGTCACCCCGCGCACCGAGCTGATGCTCCGCTCGATGCAGGCGCACCGCGAGCGGACCGGTGGCAACCTCTTCGACGACATCGTGGCCCGCGAGCTGACCGACGGCGATCGCGTGGTGCTGACCGGCGAGCACTGGGTGGCCTTCGTCCCGTACGCCGCGCACTGGCCGTACGAGGTGCATCTGCACCCGCGCCGGCGCGTCCCCGACCTGCGGGAACTCGACGAAGGGGCGCGCACAGAGTTCGCACAGATCTATCTGGAACTCTTGAGGCGATTCGACCGGATCTTCGGCCCCGGTGAGCCGCCGACCCCGTACATCGCGGCCTGGCACCAGGCGCCGTTCGGAGTCCCCGGGCGGGAGGAGTTCGGGCTTCACCTCGAGCTTTTCACCATCCGACGTACCTCCGGCAAGCTGAAGTTCCTCGCGGGTTCCGAGTCCGGCATGAGTGTGTTCATCAACGACGTGCCGCCGGAGGCCGCGGCCCAGCGACTGCGAGAGGTAGCGAGCGAGTGAGCAAGCCCCAGAGCGATCCCCGGCTCAGCCCCCGGAAGAAGTACCTGGTCACAGGCGGCGCCGGATATGTCGGCAGTGTGGTCGCCGCGCATCTTCTCGAAGCCGGTCATGAGGTGACCGTCCTCGACGACCTGTCGACCGGGTTCCGCGAGGGCGTCCCCGCCGGGGCCGAGTTCATCGAGGGCCGCATCCAGGACGCCGCGCGCTGGCTGGACTCCTCCTACGACGGGGTGCTGCACTTCGCCGCGTACTCCCAGGTCGGCGAGTCCGTCACCGACCCGGAGAAGTACTGGGTCAACAACGTCGGCGGATCCACCGCCCTGCTCGCCGCGATGCGTGACGCGGGTGTCCGCACCCTGGTCTTCTCCTCCACGGCCGCGACCTACGGCGAACCGGTCTCCAGCCCGATCACGGAGTCCGACCCGACCGCCCCCACCAACCCGTACGGCGCGACGAAGCTGGCCGTCGACCACATGATCACCGGCGAGGCGGCCGCGCACGGACTGGCCGCGGTCTCGCTGCGCTACTTCAACGTGGCCGGGGCGTACGGCAGCCACGGGGAGCGGCACAGCCCCGAGTCGCATCTGATTCCGCTGGTCCTCCAGGTCGCGCTCGGCCGCCGCGAGTCGATCTCCGTCTACGGCGACGACTACCCGACCCCCGACGGCAGCTGCGTACGCGACTACATCCACGTCGCGGACCTGGCCGAGGCCCACCTGCTGGCCCTGGACGCGGCCACCGCGGGCGAACACCTGATCTGCAACCTCGGCAACGGCAACGGCTTCTCGGTGCGCGAGGTCATCGAGACCGTCCGCAAGGTCACCGGCCACCCGGTCCCCGAGATCGCGGCCCCCCGCCGCGCCGGTGACCCGGCCGTGCTGGTCGCCTCCGCCACCACTGCCAGGGAGCGGCTCGGCTGGCAGCCGAGCCGTGCCGACCTGGCCGGAATCGTCTCCGACGCCTGGACGTTCGCCCGCCGAGAGGAACCCACCGCGCCATGACCGACAACGCTGAGCTGGTCACCGCTTTCACCGAGCTGTACGGCACCGCCCCCGAAGGAGTCTGGGCGGCGCCCGGCCGGGTCAACCTGATCGGCGAGTACACCGACTTCAACGACGGCTTCGTGATGCCGCTCGCGCTGCCGCACACCGCGCGCGCGGCCGTCGCCCGCCGCACCGACGGCGAGCTGCGGCTGCACTCGACCGACGTGCCGGGCGGTGTCGTCCAGCTCCGCGTCGACGAGCTGGCCCCGCACTCCGGGCACGGCTGGGCGGCCTACCCGGCCGGCGTCGTCTGGGCGCTGCGCGAGGCGGGCCACCAGGTCACCGGCGCGGACATCCAGCTGACCTCGACCGTCCCCACCGGCGCCGGGCTCTCCTCGTCCGCCGCCCTCGAAGTGGTCACCGCGCTCGCGCTGAACGACCTCTTCGAGCTCGGCCTGTCCGCGTCCGAGCTGGCGGTGCTTGCGCAGCGCGCCGAGAACGCGTTCGTCGGCGTGCCGTGCGGCGTCATGGACCAGATGGCGTCGGCCTGCTGCACCGACGGCCACGCCCTGCACCTCGACACCCGCGACCTCACCCAGCGCCAGGTCCCGTTCGACCTGTCCGCGCACGGTCTGCGGCTGCTGGTCGTCGACACCCGGGTCAAGCACGCGCTGGGCGACGGTGCGTACGCGGAGCGGCGGGCCGGCTGCGAGGCGGGCGCGCGGGCGCTCGGCATCGGGACGCTGCGCGATCTTCCGTACGACGGTCTCGGCGCCGCGCTCGACACCCTCGCCGAGTCCGGTGCCGACGAGTCGGTCGTGCGGTACGTACGCCATGTGGTCAGCGACAACGCGCGGGTGGAGCAGGTCATCGCGCTGCTCGACGCGGGCGAGGTGCGCGCCGCCGGCCCTGTCCTCACGGCGGGCCATGTCTCGCTCCGTGACGACCTGCGGGTCTCCTGCCCCGAACTGGATCTGGTGGTCTCCGCGGCGAACGCGGCCGGGGCGCTGGGCGCCCGGATGACCGGCGGCGGCTTCGGCGGGTCGGCGATCGTGCTGGTGGAGGAGGCGGACGCGGACGCGGTCACCAAGTCGGTGCTGGAGGCGTTCACTTCGGCGGGATACGCGACGCCCGGGGTCTTTCCGGCGGTCCCGTCGGCAGGCGCCCGCCGCACCGGCTGAACCCGTCGGTCAGCCGAAGGTCTTCGTCAGGATGAACTCGGTGACACCGGGCGGGTAGTTGTCGACCCGCCCGATCACCTCGTACCCCCGCTTGCGGTAGAAGTCGGGGGCCTGGAACCCCCAGGTCTCCAGCCGGGAGCGGGTGCAGGCGCGGTCCGTCTCGGCCACCCGTTCGGCCTCGGCGAGCAGTTGCGAACCGATGCCGGAGCCGCGATGCCGGTCATCGACCCAGAGCAGATCCACATGGAGCCAGTACGCCCAGGTGCGTCCGGTCAGCCCGCCGGCCAGCCCGCCTCGGCCGTCCATCGCCCAAACCTCCAGCGGGAGTTCGTGCTCGGCGGGCGTGGCGAGCAGGGCGCGGAGCTCCGGGGAGCGTTCCCTGTTGCTGTGGTGCAGCCGTTCACCCAGCAGAAGACGACGATCTTTGTCTACTTCTGTCTCAAGACGAAACATGAACCACACCCTAAACACCGAGGTCCATCAGTTCTGTGAATTTCCTTCCGCTCCGGGCCCTCAGTCGTACGCTGATGCACAGCACCGGTGGGGGCCGGTGCTGATTCAGGGGTACGAGACAGTCGGGTACGGCGCCCGGGGCGGGGTGGCAATCTGCACACGGCGGCGGCCGTAGGGCTGAGGTTCACCCATCGCTCCGGGCGTCGTGCCCGCACCGGTCCGTCCCCGTCGGGGGGCCAGGGGGTGGCCCCGCACCAGACGCAGCATGGGGGTGCCTGTGGTTCGTATCCGGGTTCTCGTGGTGGACGACCACCGCATTTTCGCCGAGTCGCTCGCGGCGGCCCTCGCGGCCGAGCCGGACGTCGACGTGGCGGCGGCGGGCAGTGGCCCCGCCGCGCTCCGATGTCTGGAGCGGGCGGCCGCCGAAGGCCGTAGGTACGACGTGATACTCGTCGACGCCGAACTCGGCACCCTGTCGTCGGGCGGTGGACGCATGGCCTCGGGCCCGGTCCCGGTACCCGCGCCGAACAGCGGCGAGAGCCCGCCGGTCGACGGGCTCTCGCTGGTCGCCGGCGTCCGTTCGGGCCAGCCGTCCGCCCGTACGGTGGTGCTCGCCGAGAAGGACGACCCACGCCGGGCTGCGCTCGCGCTGCAGGCCGGGGCATCGGGCTGGGTCGCCAAGGACTGCTCGCTGCAACGGCTGCTCACGGTCATCCGGGGCGTGCTCCGCGACGAGACGCATCTTCCTCCTGCGCTGCTCACCGGTGTGCTGCGGGAGCTGACGGCGGCCCGCAAGCACCGCACCGAGAGCGAGCGGCTGGTCGAGTCGCTGACCCCGCGCGAGCGCGAGGTGCTCCGCTGCATGGTGGCGGGGCTGGGCCGCAAGGCGGTGGCGGAGCGCCTCTTCCTCTCCCCGCACACGGTGCGTACGCATATGCAGAACGTGCTGGGGAAGCTGGGCGTGCACTCGACGCTGGCCGCCGTCGCGCTGGCCCGACGGGCGGGCGTCGGACCGGCCGAGCTAGCCGGGGATGTTGTCGAACGGGGCGGTCAACTGGCGTAGCAACGAGGCCAGCTCACCACGCTGGTGACGGGAGAGTTCGCCCAGGATGGCACGCTCCTGGGCGAGCAGGCCGGCCAGCGACTGGTCGGCCTTGTCGCGCCCCTCGGGGGTGAGCCGGACCAGCACGCCCCGCCGGTCGCTGGGGTCGGGGAGCCGCTCGACCAGGTTCTTCTTGGTCAGCCGGTCGATGCGGTTGGTCATCGTGCCCGAAGTGACCAGCGTCTGGGTCAGCAGCTGGCCGGGGGAGAGCTGATACGGGGCACCGGCGCGGCGCAGCGACGTCAGTACGTCGAACTCCCACGGCTCAAGATTGTGTTCGGAGAACGCGATCCGGCGGGCCCGGTCGAGGTGACGGGCGAGGCGCGAGACGCGGCTGAGCACCTCGAGCGGTTCCACGTCGAGGTCGGGGCGCTCGCGGCGCCATGCAGCGACCAGACGGTCGACCTCGTCCTCCATGTGGATCAGTGTAAAGGGTCTGTCGACATGAAGTCTCTTGAATTCAAGTGTCTTGACATCAAGATACCTGGATGGTGATCCTGACTGCATGACGACACCCACCTGGGACCCTCAGCAGTACCTGCGCCACGCCGACCACCGCACCCGCCCGTTCCACGACCTCCTGGCCCGCATCCCCCAGCTCCCGGCCGCACCCGCACCCCGCATCGCGGACCTCGGCTGCGGAGCGGGCAACGTGACGGCCCTCCTCGCCGACCGCTGGCCCGAGGCCCGCATCACCGGCTACGACAATTCCCCCCAGATGCTGGAACAGGCCCGCGCCCACGCCACCCCCTTCCTGGACTTCGCCGAGGCGGACGCCACGACCTGGACGCCGGCCGAACCGTACGACCTGATCGTCTCCAACGCCCTGCTCCAGTGGGTCCCCGGCCACGCCGACCGCTTCCCGGCCTGGCTGGACGCCATCACCCCCGGCGGTACGTTCGCCTTCCAGGTACCCGGCAACTTCGACCAGCCCACGCACGTCCTGATGCGCGAACTGGCCGAGTCCCCCCGCTGGCGCTCCCGCCTGACCGGCATCCTGCGCCACGCCGACGCCGTCCTGACACCCACCGCCTACCTGGACGCGCTCACAGCCCCCGGCATCACGGCGGACGTCTGGGAGACCACCTACCTCCACCTCCTCCAGGGCGAGGACGCCGCCCTCGACTGGGTCAAGGGCACCGGCCTGCGCCCGATCCTGACGGCGCTCGCGGACGACCCGCAGGCCCAGGACGCCTTCCTCACCGAATACCGCGACGCGCTGCGCACCGCCTACCCGAAGGGCCCGCACGGCACGGTCTTCCCGTTCCGCCGCATCTTCGCCGTGGCCCACAAGGAGAAGTGATGATCGCTGCAATGGACCACGTCCAACTGGCCGCCCCGGCAGGCTCGGAGGACGCGCTTCGCGCCTTCTACGTGGACGCCCTCGGCATGACGGAGATCCCGAAGCCCCCGGTCCTCGCAACCCGCGGCGGCTGCTGGTTCCGGACGGGCCCCGTCCAGCTGCACCTGGGCGTCGAAGCGGAGTTCCACCCGGCGAAGAAGGCCCACCCGGGGCTGCGGGTCACGGACATCGAGGCGTTCGCGGCGCGCCTGGCGGCGCACGGCGCACAGGTGCAGTGGGACGGCGACCTGCCGGGCCACCGCCGGTTCTTCAGCCACGACCCGGTCGGCAACCGGCTGGAGTTCCTGGAACCGGTGGACGGCTGAGCGCCGGAGCCGGTTCGGGACGGGACACAGGCCAACGGCCGGCGGGCCCACCCCTCACGACAGGGCGGGCCCGCTCACGCACCGCGTCGGCGCGCCGGTACTTCCGGTGGCCGGTCAGTTCTTCCGGTGGCCGATCAGCCGCGGCTTCGACTCCAGATTCTCCAGGCCGTGCCAGGCCAGGTTCACCAGATGCGCCGCCACCTCCGCCTTCTTCGGCTTGCGTACGTTCAGCCACCACTGGCCCGTCAGCGCCACCATGCCGACCAGCGCCTGCGCGTACAGCGGGGCCAGCTTCGGGTCGAAGCCGCGGGCCTTGAACTCCAGGCCCAGGATGTCCTCCACCTGGGTGGCGATGTCACTGATCAGCGACGCGAAGGTGCCCGTCGACTGGGCGACAGGGGAGTCGCGGACCAGGATGCGGAAGCCGTCCGTATACGTCTCGATGTAGTCGAGCAGTGCGAACGCGGCCTGTTCCAGGAGCTCGCGCGGGTGGCCCGCAGTCAGGGCGCTGGTCACCATGTCGAGGAGCTGGCGCATCTCGCGGTCCACCACGACGGCGTACAGGCCCTCCTTGCCGCCGAAGTGTTCGTAGACGACCGGCTTGGAGACGCCGGCGCGGGCCGCGATCTCCTCGACCGAGGTGCCTTCGAAACCCTTGTCGGCGAAGAGGATGCGGCCGATGTCCAGCAGCTGTTCGCGGCGTTCCTTGCCCGTCATCCTCACGCGGCGGGTCCGCCGGGTGGAGGAGGGACGGTTCTTCTCGCTGCTCGTGCTGCCGTCGGTCGCCACGTCGTCAATCATGCCGCGTCGGAGCGCGCGGTCTCGCGCCGGGCGTCGATACGCCGGGAGTCGATCCGGGACGCGTCCGGCCAGCGCACGTCGTACGCCCAGCCGAGCTTCTCGAACCAGCGGATCAGCCGGGCGCTGGAGTCGACCTGGCCCTTCATGACCCCGTGCCGGGCGCTCGTCGGGTCCGCATGGTGCAGGTTGTGCCAGGACTCGCCGCAGGACAGGACCGCCAGCCACCACACATTGCCGGACCGGTCCCGGGACTTGAAGGGGCGCTTGCCGACCGCGTGGCAGATGGAGTTGATCGACCACGTGACGTGGTGCAGGAGAGCCACCCGTACGAGAGAGCCCCAGAAGAACGCCGTCGCCGCACCCCACCACGACATCGTCACCAGACCGCCGACCAGCGGCGGGATCGCCAGCGAGACGATCGTGAACGTGAGGAAGTGGCGGGAGATCCCGCGCAGCGCCGGGTCCTTGACCAGGTCCGGGGCGTACTTGTGCTGCGGCGTCTGCTCCTCGTCGAACATCCAGCCGATGTGCGCCCACCACAGGCCCTTCATCAGGGCCGGGAGCGTCTCGCCGAACCGCCACGGCGAATGCGGGTCGCCCTCGGCGTCGGAGAAGCGGTGGTGCTTGCGGTGGTCGGCCACCCAGCGCACCAGCGGGCCCTCCACGGCGAGCGACCCGGCGACGGCCAGGGCGATACGGAGCGGGCGTTTCGCCTTGAAGGAACCGTGGGTGAAGTAGCGGTGGAAACCGATCGTGATGCCGTGGACGCCGGTGAAGTACATGGCGACCAGCAGACCCAGATCGAGCCAGCTCACACCGCGGCCCCAGGCCAGCGGCACCGCCGCGACCAGCGCCACGAACGGCACCACGATGAAAAGCAGCAGCGCGATCTGCTCGATCGAACGCTTGTTGTCGCCGCCGAGCGTGGCGGAGGGGAGAACCGGACCGTCGGCCGCCGGTGTCCGGGCGTCGTCGATCACGTCGGGGGTGCTGTTCATGGGGAGCCCCTGGAGGGTGAGAAGTACGACGGATAGCTCTGGCTACGCATCCGTAACCTACGGCTTCGTAAGTATGACAGCGCCGAGGCCCGCAGCACGAGAGCCGCGGGCCTCGGCCATGAAGGGGAACGGAGGTCGGGCCGAGAGCAGCGCCGACGGCGCGGACACCTATCCTGGAAGCGTCGGACAGCGCGGTCCGCACTCTGCTTTCCCGGGGCCTGCTGCCAGCCACCGGCCCCGGATCCGGTGCTCAACCACTGCAAGGAGCCGCACACTGTGAGCAGTGCCGACCAGACCCCCGCCGCCAACGCCGAGCTGCGCGCCGACATCCGCCGCCTCGGCGACCTGCTGGGCGAGACCCTCGTACGCCAGGAGGGCCAGGAACTCCTCGACCTCGTCGAGCGTGTCCGCGCCCTGACCCGTACCGACGGCGAGGCCGCCGCCGAACTCCTCGGCGACACGGACCTGGAGACCGCCGCACAGCTCGTGCGCGCCTTCTCCACCTACTTCCACCTGGCCAACGTGACCGAGCAGGTCCACCGCGCCCACGAGATGCGCGACCGGCGCGCCGCGGAGGGCGGGCTGCTGGCCCGTACCGCCGACCGGCTGAAGGACGCGGACCCCGAGCACCTGCGCGAGACCGTCAAGAACCTCAACGTACGGCCCGTCTTCACCGCACACCCCACCGAGGCAGCGCGGCGCTCCGTACTGAACAAGCTCCGCCGCATCGCCGAGCTGCTCGACAACCCCGTCATCGAGGCCGACCGGCGCCGCCACGACCTGCGGCTCGCCGAGAACATCGACCTCATCTGGCAGACCGACGAACTGCGCGTGGTCCGCCCCGAGCCGGCCGACGAGGCCCGCAACGCCATCTACTACCTCGACGAACTGCACGCCAACGCCGTCGGGGACGTACTCGAGGACCTCGCGGCCGAGCTGGAGCGGGTCGGCGTCGAGCTGCCCGCCGGAACCCGCCCGCTGACCTTCGGCACCTGGATCGGCGGCGACCGCGACGGCAACCCCAACGTGACACCCGCCGTCACCTGGGATGTGCTGATCCTCCAGCACGAACACGGCATCACCGACGCGCTGGAACTCGTCGACCACCTGCGCGGTCAACTCTCCAACTCCATCCGCTACACCGGCGCCACCGACGAGCTGCTGACCTCCCTGCAGGCCGACCTGGAACGCCTCCCCGAGATCAGCCCGCGCTACAAGCGGCTGAACGCCGAGGAGCCGTACCGCCTCAAGGCCACCTGCATCCGGCAGAAGCTCGTCAACACCCGCGAGCGCCTCGCCGGCGGCACCCCGCACCGCCCCGGCTGCGACTACCTCGGCACCACCGAACTCCTCGCCGACCTGGAACTCATCCAGACCTCCCTGCGCGAACACCGCTGCGGCCTCTTCGCCGACGGGCGGATGAACCGCACCATCCGCACCCTCTCCGCATTCGGCCTGCAGCTCGCCACCATGGACGTACGCGAACACGCCGACGCCCACCACCACGCCCTCGGCCAGCTCTTCGACCGGCTCGGCGAGGAATCCTGGCGCTACGCCGACATGCCGCGCGACTACCGGCAGAAGCTCCTCGCCAAGGAGCTCCGCTCACGCCGCCCGCTCGCCCCGACCCCGGCCCCGCTGGACGCCGCGGGCGAGAAGACCCTCGGCGTCTTCCACACCATCAAGGAAGCCTTCGAACGATTCGGCCCCGAGGTCATCGAGTCGTACATCATCTCGATGTGCCAGGGCGCCGACGACGTCTTCGCCGCCGCCGTACTCGCCCGCGAGGCCGGACTGCTCGACCTGCACGGCGGCTGGGCCAAGATCGGCATCGTGCCGCTCCTGGAGACCACCGACGAGCTGCGCGCCGCCGACGTGATCCTCGACGAAATGCTCGCCGACCCGTCCTACCGGCGGCTCGTCTCCCTCCGCGGCGACGTCCAGGAGGTCATGCTCGGATACTCCGACTCCTCCAAGTTCGGCGGCATCACCACCTCCCAGTGGGAGATCCACCGCGCACAGCGCCGGCTCCGCGACGTCGCCCACCGCTACGGCGTACGGCTGCGGCTCTTCCACGGCCGCGGCGGCACCGTCGGCCGCGGCGGCGGCCCCTCGCACGACGCGATCCTCGCGCAGCCCTGGGGCACGCTGGAGGGCGAGATCAAGGTGACCGAACAGGGCGAGGTCATCTCGGACAAGTACCTCATCCCCGCGCTCGCCCGGGAGAACCTGGAGCTGACCGTCGCGGCCACCCTCCAGGCGTCCGCGCTGCACACCGCGCCCCGCCAGTCCGACGAGGCCCTCGCACGCTGGGACGCGGCGATGGACACCGTCTCCGACGCCGCGCACGACGCGTACCGCAAGCTGGTCGAGGACCCCGACCTGCCCGCGTACTTCTTCGCATCCACCCCCGTCGACCAGCTCGCCGAACTCCACCTCGGCTCGCGCCCCTCGCGCCGCCCGGACTCCGGCGCCGGACTCGACGGCCTGCGGGCCATCCCGTGGGTCTTCGGCTGGACCCAGTCCCGGCAGATCGTGCCCGGCTGGTACGGCGTCGGCTCCGGGCTCAGGGCACTGCGCGAAGCCGGCCTGGACACCGTTCTGGAAGAGATGCACGAACAGTGGCACTTCTTCCGTAACTTCATCTCGAACGTGGAGATGACACTCGCCAAGACCGACCTGCGGATCGCCCGCCACTACGTCGACACACTCGTCCCCGACGAGCTGAAGCACGTCTTCGCCGACATCGAGGCGGAGCACGCGCTCACGGTCGAGGAAGTCCTCAAGGTCACCGGCGGGACCGAACTGCTCGGCACCAGCCCGGTGCTCCAGCAGACCTTCTCCATCCGCGACGCCTACCTGGACCCGATCTCCTACCTCCAGGTCTCACTCCTGGCCCGCCAGCGCGCGGCCGCGGAGCGCGGCGAGGAAGCCGACCCGCTGCTCGCCCGGGCCCTGCTGCTCACCGTGAACGGTGTCGCCGCAGGCCTGCGCAACACCGGCTGACCCGCCGGGCAGTGCGCGGGCGCGGTTCTGTCACAGGGCGATGAACGTCGCCACCAGCAGAGCCGCGCCCGCGATCCCGGTGGACCAGGCGACCCGGGTCAGCCGCAGACCACCGCCGATGACCAGGGCGGCCAGCAGCAGCGCACCGCCCAGTGGCGTCCAGGCATGCAGAAAACCCGGAAGCCCCGTGCGTACGACGACGTCCGTGCCGGGCTTCACGACGACAGGGAACCTGCCGCCCTTCCGCACCGCGACGGACTTCTCCGTCGTCACACGCGGGCGGGCGGTGGCGCCGTCGGCCGGAGCGAACGGACCCGTACAGACGTCGGCACCGCAGCCGGTGACGGTCATCGTGCCGTGCTCACGGCCCTTGGCGAGGACGATGTGCTGCGCCGAGTCCCATGACGACACGACGCCCGCGACGAGCAGCAGCAGCGCGATACAGCCCATGACTGCGCCACGGCCGTACAGGAGGGCGGGGTGGGAGGGGCTCCGCTTCATGGGGAGCGATCCTTGGCCAAGCGAACGCTTTCGGTCAACTCAGAGTCAGCCCATGGCCAGAAAAGACCCCGAATTGCGCGGCTAACTCACGAGTTGTACGCGCTCTGCGCGCGCTCCAGACCCTCCGCGAGCAGGCACTCCACCGAGTCCGCCGCCCGGTCCACCAGATAACCGAGCTCCTTGCGCTCGGTGGACGAGAAGTCCTTCAGTACAAAGTCCGCAACCTGCATCCGGCCCGGCGGCCGGCCGATCCCGAACCGGACCCGGTGATAGTCGGGGCCCATCGACTTCGTCATCGACTTCAGCCCGTTGTGCCCGTTGTCGCCGCCGCCCAGCTTCAGCCGCAGCATCCCGTAGTCGATGTCCAGCTCGTCATGGATCGCCACGATGTGGTCGGTCGGCACCTTGTAGAAGTCGCGCAGCGCCGTGACAGGGCCACCGGAAAGATTCATGTACGACATCGGTTTGGCCAGGATCACGCGGCGGTTCGCCGGTCCGGGCGGGCCGATGCGGCCCTCGACGACCTGCGCCTGGGCCTTCTGCGCCCGCTTGAACTTCCCGCCGATCCGCTCCGCGAGAAGGTCGGCGACCATGAAGCCGACATTGTGCCGGTTCGTCGCGTACTCGGGACCGGGATTACCGAGGCCCACGATGAGCCAGGGGTCGGTGGCTTCGGACATCTGCGCTCGGTCTCCTTCGCGTACGGATGGTTCCGGATGGCCCGGATACAGGCGGACGGGGCGGCGGGTCCCCGAAGAAGGAACCGCCGCCCCGTCAGTGAAGCAGGTGAAGCGTGGAGGGCGAGGCTCAGGCCTCGGCGCCCTCGGCCTCGGCGCCCTCGGCAGCCGGCTCCTCGGCCTGCGCGGAGACGACCTGCAGGACGACAGCGTCCTCGTCGCCGGCCAGCACGGAACCGGAGGGCAGCGGGATGTCCTTGGCGAGGATGGAGTCACCGGCGTCGAGGCCCGCGACGGAGACCGTGACGGACTCGGGGATGTGGGTGGCCTCGGCCTCGACGAGCAGGGTGTTCTGCACGTACTCGAGGAGGTTGCCGCCCGGGGCCAGCTCGCCCTCGACGTGCACGGCGATCTCGACGTTGACCTTCTCGCCGCGCTTGACGGTCAGCAGGTCGACGTGCTCGATGTCGCCCTTGAGCGGGTTGCGCTGCACGGCCTTCGGGATGACCAGCGTGTCCTTGCCGTCGATCTCCAGACCGATCAGGACGTTTGCGGTGCGAAGCGCAAGGAGCAGGTCGTGGGCCGGCAGCGTGACGTGGACCGGCTCGGCGCCGTGGCCGTAGACGACCGCGGGGACCTGGTTGTCACGACGGGCGCGACGGGCGGCACCCTTGCCGAACTCGGTACGGGCCTGGGTGGCGAGCTTGATCTCGGCCATGACTGCACTCCTCGTGGGGTGACGAAAACTGGATGGTCACCCGGCCCACGACAGGCCTGCTACGAAGAGCGCGTCGATAACGGACCGCCGTACCCATGAGTACGGCCTCCCTCGCCGAGCAACTCGCTGAGTCTACCCGGCGGGGAGGCCGCACCCAAAGTGGATCTTTTGCGCAGTGCTGCTTACTGCTCCTCGAAGAGGCTCGTCACCGAACCGTCCTCGAATACCTCACGCACCGCACGCGCGATCGTCGGCGCGATCGAGAGCACCGTGATCTTGTCGAGCTCCAGCTCGCCCGGGGTCGGCAGGGTGTCCGTGAAGACGAACTCGCTGACCTTGGAGTTCTTCAGCCGGTCCGCGGCCGGGCCGGAGAGCACACCGTGCGTCGCCGTCACTATGACGTCCTCGGCGCCGTGCGCGAACAGGGCGTCGGCGGCGGCACAGATGGTGCCACCGGTGTCGATCATGTCGTCGACCAGGACACAGACCCGGCCCTTGACGTTACCGACGACCTCGTGGACCGTCACCTGATTGGCGACGTCCTTGTCGCGGCGCTTGTGGACAATCGCCAGCGGGGCGTCCAGGCGGTCGCACCAGCGGTCGGCGACCCGCACACGGCCGGCGTCCGGGGAGACGATCGTCAGCTTCGACCGGTCGACCTTGGCACCGACGTAGTCGGCGAGGATCGGCAGCGCGAAGAGGTGGTCGACCGGGCCGTCGAAGAAGCCCTGGATCTGGTCGGTGTGCAGGTCGACGGTGAGGATGCGGTCGGCACCCGCCGTCTTCATCAGGTCGGCGACCAGACGGGCCGAGATCGGCTCGCGGCCACGGTGCTTCTTGTCCTGACGGGCGTAACCGTAGAACGGCACGATCACCGTGATCGAACGGGCCGACGCGCGCTTCAGCGCGTCCAGCATGATCAGCTGCTCCATGATCCACTTGTTGATCGGAGCCGTGTGGCTCTGGATCAGGAAGCAGTCGGCGCCGCGGGCGGACTCCTGGAAGCGGACATAGATCTCACCGTTGGCGAAATCGAAGGCCTTCGTCGGCACGAGGCCGACACCCAGTTGGTGCGCAACCTCCTCGGCCAGCTCGGGGTGGGCGCGGCCGGAGAAGAGCATCAGTTTCTTCTCGCCGGTCGTCTTGATCCCGGTCACAGCACAGTCTCCTCAGACGTGTTCCTGGCGCTGCACGCATGTGTCCCGATGTGCAACGAGCCAGCCGAAATGGGGTGAGCATCTATCACGGTACGCCGTGCGCGGCGCACCCGTTTCCGGTCAGCTTTCGCTGTCGGCCTCCTGTGCAGCGGCCTGAGCCGCCTGTGCGGCAGCGCTGCCCGGACGCTTACGGGCCACCCAACCCGCGATATTCCTTTGCTGGCCGCGGGCGACGGCCAGCGAACCGGGCGGCACATCCTTGGTGATCACCGAGCCGGCGGCGGTGTACACACCGTCCCCGATCGTGACGGGCGCCACAAACATATTGTCCGAACCGGTCCGGCAGTGTGAGCCGATCGTCGTGTGGTGCTTCGCCACACCGTCGTAGTTCACGAAGACACTCGCGGCACCGATGTTGGTGTGATCGCCGATCGTCGCGTCGCCGACATAGCTCAGGTGCGGCACCTTCGTGCCCTCGCCGACCGTGGCGTTCTTCATCTCCACGTACGTACCGGCCTTGGCCCTCGCGCCGAGCCTGGTGCCGGGGCGCAGATACGCGTAGGGGCCCACCGTCGAACCCGGGCCGATCTCCGCCCGGTCCGCGACCGAGTTGTCGACGCGCGCGCCCGCGTGGACGGCGGTGTCCGTCAGCCGGGTGTTCGGGCCGACCTCGGCGTCCTCGGCGAGGTGCGTGGTACCGAGCAGCTGAGTACCGGGGTGCACGATCGCGTCCGGCTCGTACGTCACCGTGGCGTCGATCACCGTCGTCGCCGGGTCCACGACGGTCACGCCGGCCAGCATCGCCCGCTCCAGCAGCCGCTGGTTCAGCAGGGCGCGGGCCTGGGCGAGCTGCACCCGGTTGTTGATCCCGAGGATCTCGCGGTGGTCGGCCGCGACCGAGGCGCCGACGCGGTGCCCGGCCTCGCGCAGGATGGACAGCACATCGGTGAGGTACTCCTCGCCCTGGCTGTTGTCGGTACGGACCTTGCCGAGGGCGTCCGCGAGCAGTCGCCCGTCGAACGCGAAGACGCCGGAGTTGATCTCACGGATCGCGCGCTGGGCGTCGGTGGCGTCCTTGTGCTCGACGATCTCGGTGACCGCGCCGCTGGCGGCATCCCGGACGATCCGGCCGTAGCCCGTGGAGTCCGGGACCTCGGCGGTCAGCACGGTGACGGCGTTGCCATCGGCCGTGTGGGTGACGGCGAGCGCGGTGAGCGTCTCGCCGGAGAGCAGCGGGGTGTCGCCGCAGACGACGATCACGGTGCCCTCGACGGTGCCGCCCAGCTCTTCGAGACCGACGCGCACGGCGTGGCCGGTGCCGCCCTGGACGGCCTGGTAGGCGGTCCGCACCTGGCTGTCGACGGTGGCGAGATGCGCGGTGACCTGCTCGCTCGCATGACCCACGACCACGACGAGGTGCTCGGGGGCCAGCTCGCGGGCGGCGGTGACGACATGTCCGACGAGCGAACGCCCGGAGATCTCGTGCAGAACCTTGGGAGTCTTCGACTTCATGCGGGTGCCCTCACCCGCTGCGAGGACGACGACGGCTGCCGGGCTGTTGACGCTCACAGAAATGCCCCTCGGCTTCGGGTGGTGGACATCCGAAGGATACCGGGGGCGTACGGGGCGGACATGGGTGCGGGCCCTGACCGTGATGGTCAGGGCCCGCACATCAAGGCTCCCCCGCCAGGACTCGAACCCGGACAAATAGCACCAAAAGCTACTGTGCTGCCAATTACACCACGGGGGAATAAAGCCAACTAATCAGACATTTCCGTCTGACTGCTGGAACGGCACCCCAACACTATGCCGTACCAAGCCCCTTCCACGCGACGGTAGAGGTCGGCGCTCTTGGATACGTAGATGATCAAGCAGCCTCGGTAGCTCTCTGCGGTGTTCTTCCGGGTCGTCCTCGGGTTGTGCTTCTTCAGGGTCGTCTTCTTGAGTGCGGAAGTGGGGATCCCTGCCAGCTCTGCCCAGAACCGCTCTGCTCCGGGGATGTCTGCCGACTCGTGGATGCTCACCCGCATGCGCATGCGGTCCTGTGTGACTCCCAGCAGGTCGAGCCAGCTCAGGTACAGCCTGATCACGTTCGGATCGCTGTTGATGAACTGGAGGCACTCTCGTCGGCTGTACGTCTTGTCCTTGGCGCCCTCGGCCCAGTAGAGAGTCACGCCGGCAAGGAAGAGTTCCCGGTCCGACAGTTCACCCACGGCGTCGCGTGCGAGGCGTTTGGTTTCCGCTCGCTCCTTGTCCCGTGAGGCGCGCAGGTCGACCAGGCCGGCGTTCATGAGAGCAAGGTGTTCCGTGGGTGTGTAGTGAGGCTCCGGCTTGGGCAGATCCCGCACCCACAGCGAGATCGAGCTCTTCGAGCAGCCCAGTTCCACCTGTATCCGGTCATAGGTCATGCCCTGGTGCCTCAGCTCCCGGGCCCTTTCCCGCAGGTCGTCCTTGGCGTTCGGGCGCTTCGTCCACTCCGGGGCGGGCTCACCCTTCACGAGGCGGTGCAGGATCTCGTTGTTGTGGACGTGGAGGCGGTCACGGATCTGCCGGAGGCTCAAGCCCTCGCGGCGGAGGGCGACCGCCCGCTTGCGGAGGTCCTCGAAGTCGGCGTACTTACTGGTGATCTCCGTCATGTGACAAGCGTTGTCCGGAATGCGAACGTCCTGGTCAAAAGGTTGGCTGATTCGCTATTTCAGGCGGTTGTCGACCGTTTCGGCTCCGTCCGAACCCGGCGCGTGCTGTCCAGGTCGCCCGAAAATGAGATGCGTCCGCCCGTACGCTGGATGCCATGACCGCAACGGGGGAACACCGGGAAGGCGCGGGATCGACCACTCGCGGCTATTGGTGGTGGGAACGACGGCGCAGTGTCGCCCTGGACGTGGGGCTGGCGCTCCTGTCCGCGCTGGAATGCGCGTTGGAAGGGGTGAATTTCGCGGGGGACGCCGGGCTGCCGGTGCCGCTCGGGGTCGTCTTCGGGCTGCTCGCGGGTTCCGTGCTGGTGGTGCGGCGGCGCTGGCCGATCGCCGTGGTGCTGGTCTCGATCGCGACGACGCCCGCCGAGATGGGCTTCCTCATGGGCCTGGTCGGCCTCTACACGCTGGCCGCGTCCGACATACCGCGCAGGATCACCGCGGTGCTGATGGGGATGTCCCTGGTCGGGACGTTCATCGTCACCTACGTACGGCTGCGGCAGAGCGTCTCTGTGCACGCCGGGAACTTCGGTCCCGGCGACTGGTACGTGCCGGTGCTGTCCCTCTTCATGTCGCTGGGGCTGACGGCCCCGCCCGTGCTGTTCGGCCTCTACATAGGAGCGCGGCGCCGGCTGATGGAGAGCTTGCGGGAGCGGGCGGACTCGCTGGAGCGGGAGCTGTCGCTGCTTGCCGACCGGGCGGAGGAGCGGGCCGAGTGGGCGCGTACGGAGGAGCGGACCCGGATCGCGCGGGAGATGCATGACGTGGTCGCGCACCGGGTCAGCCTGATGGTGGTGCATGCCGCGGCCCTGCAGGCCGTCGCTCCGAAGGACCCGGCGAAGGCGGTACGGAACGCGGCGCTGGTCGGTGACATGGGCCGGCAGGCCCTGACCGAGCTGCGGGAGATGCTGGGCGTGCTGCGCACGGGTGATCCGATGACGGCCCGGGGCGCGAGGGTGCCGCTGGCCGCGGTGGGCCAGGCGGCGGCCGCGGCTGCTGCGGCGGCCGCGGAGGACGGGCCTCGGCTGCATGAGGTGGAGGCGCTGGTCGGGCAGTCCCGGGCGGCGGGGATGACGGTGGAGCTGTCGGTGGACGGTGAGGCGCGTCCGTATGCCCCCGAGGTGGAACAGACGGCGTACCGGGTGGTGCAGGAAGCCCTGACGAATGTCCACAAGCATGCGGCGGGTGCGAAGACGTGGGTGCGGCTGGCGCACCGCGGTTCGGAAGTCGCGATGCAGGTGGAGAACGGTCCGACGGACGGCGCGACGGCGGACGCGGGGTTGCCGAGCGGTGGCAACGGTCTGGTGGGGATGCGGGAGCGGGTGCTCGGGCTGGGGGGAGTGTTCGTGTCGGGCCCGACGGATGCGGGGGGCTTCCGGGTTTCGGCGGTGCTGCCGGACCAGCGCACCGTGTGACCGGGCCGGCTCGGCTCTTCGGCCTTGCTTGTCCTCGACAGTCGGACGGGCCTGATTGCCCGGAACCCTCCTCAGCCCGAAGTCAGCCGTTCCGGCTGGATCCCTCCGACCAGCATTGCCAGCGCCTCGTCGATGCTCGCGCCCAGGTACCAGTCCCCGGTGTGGTCGATGCTGTACACCCGTCCTTCGGTGTCTATCGCGAGGACGGCCCGTCCGTCGTCTTCCTCGCCGAGTGGGCTGACCTCGGTCTCCAGTGCCCGCCCCAGGTCGCCGAGCGTGCGGGCCAGGTGGAGTCCGCTGAGCGGGTCGATGCGCACCGAGGCCGGTGCGATCTGCCGGCCCGGTGCGGACGCGGTGATGTGCAGTCCGCCGAATTCCGCCCACGCCTCCACGGCCGCCGGGAAGACTGCGTGCTGATGTCCGGCGGGTGAGGTGTGGGCGCGCAGTGCGTCGGCCCATTCCTCCGCCTGCCGGATGTCCCAGCGGCCCGGCTGCCAGCCCGCGGAGCGCAGGGCGGCATCGACGGCGACGGGGAAGCGGGTGCCGGCGGCGCGGTCCGTGTGGGCCGTACGGTCGGCCTGTCCGGGAAGGCCGGGAACGGGGTGGTCGTCGGTTCGGTCGTGCATCGGCGCGCGATCAGCCCTTCTCGGCGGTGGTCGCCGCGCTGGTGGTGGTGAGGTCGACGGGACGTACGCCGAAATGGGCGAGCATCGCCGTACAGGAGCGGCAGGGCGGTGCGTAACTGCCGTGCATCGGGTCGCCGTCCTCGCGGATACGCCGTGCGGTGAGCCGTGAGTGCTTCAGTGCGCGCCGGGCCTCGCTGCTGGTCAGCGGCTTGCGCTGGGCTCGTTTGGATCGGTCGGCCTCGGCGGCGGTGAGTTGACGGGAGAGCAGTATCGCTTCGGGGCAGCGGCCGGTGAAGCGTTCGCGCTGGCTGCTGGTGAGGGTGTCGAGGAAGTCCTGTACCAGCGGGTGCAGTACGGGTGGCTGGTCGCCTTTGCCGGCCGTGCAGGTCAGTGTCTCGCCGCGGACGGACAGCGCTGCGGCCACGGCCGGCAGGATGCCGTCGCGGCGGTGGAGCAGGCGAGGTGTGCGGCTGGTCTCGGTGCTGCTCCAGCTGAGGCGCGGATCCCCGGATGTGACTGTTTGTGCTGTGTGCATGGTGCGGATGTCCCTCCCGTGCAATCCCCCGAGTTGCGGTGACAGCCTGCCAAATGTGCCAGGTGGTGGGGAAGCTGGGTCGGTGAAACGTGTCTGCGTGTCGCCGAAGGTGGCCTGACCGACGCTTGTCCGTCACTCAGTTGTGACGGTTGGTGATCGAATCGGAGGGGCGCGCGGGGGTGAAGTGGAGTGGCGAGACCGCCTGTTGCGCCACCGCATAGGCTGTGCTTGGACCGTCCCCATGGGCAGGTCGGTCCTCATCAGACAGACGCAGCAGGGGGCAACCGCCATGACGACAGGTCGGCTCGGGCAGCAAGCCGCGCCACCGAACGCGGCCTACGCCGGGCAGGTCGTGCACTTCCCGGATCCGGTCCGGGCGTCCCGCCACCCCAGGGGTGTGCGCGTGGACGAGAACGGCTGCCCGGTTTTCACGCCGTACGCACGGGCCGCCGCCGAGATCGCGGAGCCTCCGCAGGGCTTCGGCGTCGATGAGCTGCGGCTCACCGACTATGTCTCGGCGAACGCGGCGTTGGCGGCGACCGGCCATGAGCTGTGGGACACGATTCCGCCGGTTGCCACTCCGCACGGCTGGACCTGGCACCACGTGCCGGGTGGCCGTCGGATGGAGCTCGTCCCGGTCGAGGTCAAGGCGCTGCTGCGGCACCACGGTGGTCTCGCCACCACTCCGGTCGACCAGAACAAGCGGGGCACGCGTCCGCTGCAGGAGACCCGGCCCGCGCATTTCCGGCTCCCGAAGGGGGCGGTGGCGGTCAGTGAGCAGCAGATCCTGGGTGTCGAGGAGGACCTCGGTTACCGGCTGCCGGGCGCGTACCGCTCGTTCCTGAAGGCGGCGGGCGGTTCGGCCCCGGTGGGTGCGGCGCTCGACGCGGAGCTGGGTCTCCTGGTCGACCAGCCGTTCTTCACGGTGCGCGAGGAGGCCGCCGTGAACGACCTGGTGTACGTCAACAAGTGCCTGCGGGATCATCTCACCAAGGACTACCTGGGGGTTGGCTTCGTCCAGGGCGGCATCCTCGCGGTGAAGGTCCGGGGCGACGGTGTCGGCTCGGTCTGGTTCTGCGCGTACGACGATGCCAGGGACCGGGACGGCTGGAGTGTGCAGGAGCGCGTGGACCGGTTGCTGTTGCCCTGCGGTGCGGACTTCGACGCCTTCCTGCAGCGGCTGGCGGGCAATCCGCCGGAGCTGGAGACCGTGGCAAACCTGATGGTGGACGGCGGCTTCGCGTACGTCGTCCCGGTGGAGGGGTGAGCGCGATGGTGACCTTCGCGCAGGCGCAGGAGCGCGCGGAAGAGTGGGTCAACGGTGATGTGCCCGCGTACCAGCATCGCGAGGTGCGGGTACGCGAGTTCGAGCTGGGTTTCGTGGTGTGGGCCGAGGACCGTGCGGAGGGGCCGGTCTCGGACGGCGGCCGTCAGCGGCTGGTGATCGCTCGGGACAGCGGTGAGGCCACGCTGTGGCCCGCGCTGCCGGTGGGTGAGGTGATCCGGCGGTACGAGGAGGAGTACGGCGCACTCGATGCGGCCCCGGCTGCTCCGGAGCCGCCGCAGCGTATCGATCTGAACCAGACGTCGTTCCTGCTGAGCCCCCCGGAGTGGCTCCAGGAGGCGGCGGACAAGCTCGGGATTCCGGATCAGCGGGCGGAGCGGTCCGAGGACGCGCGCCCCGCTTCTCCCCCCTCTCCCTCTTCTTCTCCTGCTGCTGCTCCCGAGGCCGTGGGTGGACCCGGGCTGCCGTCCGGCGGGACGCCGTGGTCCGGCGCCGGTGCGCAGGCCGCGTACGAGCCCACCGCTCAGGACGGCGTTCCGGCCGCCGCGCCGAATGTGCCGACGGGGGCCGCCCCGTGGGCGGGGACGGACACCAACGCGGACTCCGACGACGGGGCGGTCGCACTGCCGGCCACCGTGTTCGCGCCGCCGCTCTCGGGTGCCGATGACGACGGCACCCCGCCGCCGGCGGTGTCGGCGGAGGCGCCGACCGCGCTGATGTCCGGCGGCAGCCGGCTGCCGCGGACGGCGGTCGTTCCGGGGCTGCCCCCGCAGGGGCCGGGCGCGCCCGGCCCTGGAGCTCCGGTTCCGGGTACTCCTGGTGTTCCGGGGAGCGGTGACATCGCGGATGCGGCCACCAGTAAGGCCGTGATGCCTCCGCGCGGTGCGCGCGGGGGCGGTTCGACGACTCCGCCGCCGCCCGGCGCCCCCGGTACGCCGGGGGTCAGGCCGGGTGCGCCGGTGCCGCCGCCCTCGGGCCCGGGTACGCCCGGCGTTCCGGCGGGCGGTTACCTGCCGACGCAGCTCGTCTCGCAGGTCGGCCCGCCCGGTGCGCCCCAGCCGCCCGGTCCGCCCGGCCCGCCCGCGCCTCCCGGTCCTCCTGGTGCGACGCCGCCGCCCGGTGGTGGCTTCGACCACGCCGCGACCATGCTTGCCGACCCGAGCGGTATGGGTGGCCCGAGCGCGCCTCGGCCGTCGGGGCCGCCCGGGGCGCCCGGTGTGCCGCAGCCTCCCGGTCCGCCCGCGCCTCCCGGTCCGCCTGGTTCGACACCGCCGCCCGGTGGCGGGGTGCATCAGGCCGAGACGATGTTCGCCGACCCGAGCGGTATGGGTGGCCCGAGCGCGCCTCGGCCGCCGGGGCCGCCCGGGGCGCCCGGTGTGCCTCAGCCTCCCGGTCCGCCCGCGCCTCCCGGTCCGCCTGGTTCGACACCGCCGCCCGGTGGCGGTGCGCACCATGCCGCCACGATGCTCGCGGGCCCCGGCCAGGCCGGGCCGTCCGCGCCGCAGCCGTCCGGTCCGCCCGGAGCCCCCGGTATGCCGCCGGGCGGCGCCCCCGGTCCGGTACCGCCGAATCCGCACACTCCGCCGCCCCCGGCGTACGGCTATCCGCAGGCGCCGGCAGGTCAGCCGACCGTCGGCCCCGGCTACCAGGCGGTCCTGCGCTTCCGTGCGCCCGATGGCAGCGAGCAGCAGCTGATCCGTCGCTCGGCGCCCGGCACCCCGCATCCCGAGTGGCAGATGCTGCACGAGCTGCGGGCCATGAACGTGCCGCCGCAGCAGGTCATCGAGCTGCACACCGAGCTGGAGTCGTGCGAGCTGCCCGGTGGCTACTGTGCGCGCATGATCCGGGAGACCTGGCCGCAGGTACGGATCACCAGCGTCGCCCCGTACGGCACCGATCACGCCAGCCGTCAGCAGGGCATGCAGCATCTGCTCACGCATCAGGGCGAGTTGCACCAGGTCGCGGACGGTCCGGCGCGTCCGGCTCCGGTAAGGGCTCCGCTGCCGCAGATGCCGCCCGCGATGCCGATCCCGCCGGAGGCCATCGCGGAGGAGCTGCTGCAGTCCTTCGGGCCGCAGGGTGTGCTCCGTTTCGACCAGCGCGCGGTGTCCCGGCAGGGGGTGCCCGAGGTCGTGGCGCGGACGCTGGTGTGGGCGGGGCTGCCCGCCGATTTCGGGCCGTTCTTCTGGGCGCAGCCGGGTCAGCCGGTGGTGCCGACGCTGGCCGAGCTGGCCGCGCAGCGGCAGGTGCAGCCGGCTGCTGACGCGGGGGCGTACCTCGTCATGGGGTCCGACTTCGGCCGGGCGATCTGTGTCCAGTACGGCACGGCGAACATCGTGGCCGTGCCGGTCGAGGCCGGTCCGGGCGGGCAGCCGGTGCCGCCGCAGTTCGTGAACACCGGGCTGCCGGAGTTCACCCGTTCGATGGCACTCCTGGGCCGGATGTGGCGGCTCCGCTTCGGCCTCAACCCGGAGCAGGCCGGCCGCTGGACAGTCGATTTCCAGGCGCAGCTGGTGGCACTGGACGCGGCGGCGCTGGCGTCGCCGGAGAGCTGGTGGTCGGTGCTGCTCGAGCAGATGTGGGACGGGCTGATCTGACCTGATCCGACCGGCCGCGTACGAGGCGCCCGGACCCCTGTCGGGGTCCGGGCGCCTCTGTGTCTGTGAACGACCGTCTTGTGACACCCGTCGCTTCCGTCCGAAAAGTACCGAAACGATTCCGACTTCTCTGCCAATTGCCGCATCCTTGACGTATTGCTTGGGGGTCGGAGAGCTCGGAGAAAGGCTTCAGGATGAGTGCTGCACCGGTGTCCGCGCACGGCTTTGTCGTGGTGCGTGGGCGTGGCTACCGCCCGGAGCAGGTGGACGGGACGGTGACCGGCCTGTCGGCGGAGCGGGACGAGGCCTGGGAGCTGCTGGCCCGGCTGACCGCGCTGGCCGAGGAGCTGGAGGCCGAGTCCGCCCGGCTTGCCGAGGTCGTTGCCACGCTCGCCCCGCAGACGTACGTCTCGCTCGGCGAGCGGGCGCAGGAGATGCTGGCGCTCGCCGAGGCGGAGGCGGAGGCCGTGCGCGGTGCCGCGCTGGAGGAGGCTCAGGCGCTGCGGGACGCGGCGGACGCGGCGGCACGCGCGTTCCGCGGCACGGCCCGCGCGGACTCCGAAGCCATGCGGGCGGCCGCCGGGGCGCACGCCGACGAGACGGTGTCGTCGGCGCAGCGGAGGGCCGACGACATGGTTGCCGCGGCTCTCGAGGACGCCGGAGAGGTACGCGACGAGGCGCAGGCCGCGGTGGCCGAGACGCGCCGCCGCACGGCGGCCGTGCTGGCGAACCAGGAGCAGGAGCACACCGAGCGGTGGAAGGCGGCCGAGCGGGAGCTGGCCGATGCCGAAGCGGCGCAGGCCGCGCACCACGATGCGCTGACCGAGCAGGCGGAGAATCGCCTGGCCGAGGCGCGGCGGGCGCTGGCCGAGGAGCAGGAGGCCGCGCGGCACGGCCAGGAGGACGCGGAGGCGCAGGCCGCGGAGCTGATCACGGCGGCGCGGGTGCGCGAGGAGCGGGTGGTCCGGGAGACCGAACGGATCCTGCGGGAGCACGAAGAGGGCCGCGAGGAGGTCCAGGCGCACATGGCGCACGTACGGAACTCACTCGCGGCTCTCACCGGGCGTGGGGCTACGGCGGAGAGCTGAGCGTCGCGGGACCGGGCGCGGCAGGACAGGACCGGGCGCATGCGCGGTCCGTGGCCCTGAGCGGCTGCGGCCCGGTCCTACCCCGCCCGGCGCGCCGTTGCCGGGGGTGCGCCCGCCAGGATCCACGGCTCCTCGGCCTCGTACAGCCTGCGTTCCTCGGCCGCCGTGTGCCCGCCGAGCACCGTTCCCAGCCAGCCCGCCAGGAATCCGACCGGGATCGACACGAGCCCGGTCGTGGTGAACGGGAACCAGTTGAAGTCGCGTCCGGGGAAGACCGACCCGGGCGAGCCCGAGACCAGATTGGTGCCGGTGATCAGCACCAGCACGGCAACGGTGCCGCCGATGAGGGTGGACAGCAGCCCCGTGCGGGTGAAGCGCCGCCAGAACATGCTGTAGACGAGCGCCGGGGCCAGCGCCGACGCCCCGATGCAGAAGGAGAGCGTCACCAGCGCCTGGACGTTCCAGTGCCGGGCCAGTACGGCGAGCGTGATGGCGACCAGGCCGACACCGACCGCGGCCGCCTGCGCCGTGCCCATCTCGATGCGGTCCGCGACCGGCTCCTTGTCCCGGTCGCGGATCCCGTGCAGCCCGTGGGCGAACAGGTCGTGGGCGAGAGAGTTCGCGCAGGCCAGGATCATTCCGGCGACCGAGGCGAGCAGCGTCAGGAAGATGGCTGTCGTCATCATGGTGACAACCAGCGCACCGAGCTCGCCGGTGCCCGCGACCGCGCCGCTGACCTGCAGGATCGAACCGTTTCCCTGCGCTCCGGCGGCCACGATGAGGCTGTGGCCGACCAGTGCCGCCGCACCGAAGCCGATCACGGTGAGCAGCAGGCAGAGACCCACGACCACCGAGACCGCCCAGGAGAGTGAGCGGCGGACGGCCTGTGCGCTGCGGGCGCTCGACATGCGCATGGTGATGTGCGGCAGACAGGCGGCGCCGAGGACCACGGTCAGCTGGGAGCTGACCATGTCGAGCCCGCTGCCGCCGAACTGCAGGCCGGAGCGGAGATACGCCGCTCCGGCGCCGCTGCCCTGCTGGGCGGCTGCGAGCAGGGCACCGGTGGACCAGTCGAAGCGGTTCATGACCAGTGCGGAGATGGTGAGGCAGGCGGCCACGAGGACGACCGTCTTGACGATCTGGATCAGGGCGGTGCCCTTCATCCCGCCGATCGCCGCATAGCTGATCATCACGATGCCGAGGACGATGATCGAGCCGGTACGGAATCCTGAGCTGTCGAAGCCGAGGATGAACGCGAGCAGATCGCCACTGCCTGCCAGCTGCACGACCATCAGCGGAACGAGTGCGGTCAGGGTGACCCCGCAGGCGGCGATGCGGACCGCGCGGCCGGGGGCGCGGCGGGTGAGCATGTCGCCCATGGTGAACCGCCCTGCGTTGCGCAGCGGTTCGGCCAGCAGGAACATCAGCAGGACCAGGGAGAGGGCGGTGCTCAGGGCGAGGACGAGCCCGTCGTAGCCGGTGAGGGCGATGACTCCGGTGGTGCCGAAAAGGGTTGCGGCGGAGAGGTAGTCGCCGGCGATGGCGAGGCCGTTGCGTACCGGGGAGAGCGAGCGGTAGCCGGTGTAGAACTCGTCGAGGTCGTCGCGGTCCGGGCCGGTCATCACGCAGAGCAGCAGGGTGACGGTGGCCACGGCGATGAACGCCACCAGGGACATCGTCTGGGCGGACTCGTCGAATCCGTTCATCGGGTCCCTCCTGTTCTGCGGAGTTCGGCGGCGAGCGGGTCGACCGTGCGCCGGGCGGTCCGCTCGTAGAGGGCGATCGCGAGCAGGGTCACCGGGAGTTGGCACAGACCGAGTGCGAGGCCGATGGTGAGGCCGCCGCCGACGGGGTGGGTCATCAGCCCCGGGGCGAAGCCGGACAGCAGGAGGAAGAGGGTGAAGAAGCCGAGTGCGGTCAGCGTCGCGCCGCGCCGCAGGATGCGGTAGGCGCCGCGCAGCCGGCGCAGATCGCTGTGGTGGCCGGGTGCGGGGACGGGCGTGGTGGGCGGGCTCGGCCAGCGGGGCGGGGGAGCGGGTGTGGAGCTCTGCCAGGGGAGGAGGAACGCGGGGTCGTGCGGAGGCTCGTACCGGGGCCGGTGGGTCGGCTGCGGCCGTTGGTGACGGGGTTGGTACGGGGGACGGTGCGGCGGTTGGGGAGGCTGGCGCTCAGGGGAGGGTGCAGGTTCGTACGACATCTGGATGCTGCTCCTTGCACGGCTTCGGGCCCGGGGACGGGCTGCAAGGGAGAAGCGCGGGTGCGCTGCTGGATGCGCGTACGTTACTCGCGAGTACAGCGACTGGGGAGGGGTTGGTCCGAACTACCTGCGGTAACTCTTCAGTTGTCCAGTCCTGTGTCAATTCCTGAGGCCTTCAGGACCCGGTTTCCGGCATCGCCGCCGGCCTCCTCGGCGCCCTCGGTGAGGATCGGGAAACGGCGTGGCGCCACGAAGACCAGCACCAGAAGAGCCACCGCCGCGGCCGCTGCGGCCCCGAGGTAGACCTGGTCGACGGCCGCGTCGACGGCCCGCCGCAGATAATCCGCCCCGGCGGCGGAGAGCGCTCCCGGGTCGTCCAGTGCGTGCGAGATCGCATCCAGGTCCCCGGGCAGCCCGGGGACGGGCGCGTCGGCGAGCCGGGACGCGAGGACGCCGTTGGCGACGGCCCCGAAGAGTGCGGCGCCCAGACTCTGGCCGACCTGGCGGCAGAAGAGTACGGAGGCGGTCGTCGTACCGCGTTCGGACCAGCCGACCGTGGACTGGACCCCCACGATCAACGGGAGTTGGAACAGCCCCAGCGCCGCACCCAGCAGCAGCATGATCAGGGCCGGCTGCCAAGGCTCGCCGGGATAAGGCAGCAGCGGGAAGGACAGCAGGATCAACAGGGTGCCGCTCATACCGATGATCGCGGTGCGGCGGAACCCGATGCGGTTGTAGACCCGGTTGGACAGGGCCGCCGACACCGGCCAGCTCAGCGTCATCACGGAGAGCACGAAACCGGCGGCGATCGGCCCGAGGCCGAGGACCGACTGGGCGTACGTCGGCAGGAAGACGGTCGGGGCGACCATCAGCAGCCCCATCGCCCCCAGGGCCAGATTGACCGAGGCGATGGTCCGCCGCCGCCACACCCAGCCAGGGATGATCGGGTCGGCGGCGCGTCGCTCGATGACGACGGTCAGTGCGGCGAGCGCGGCGCTCGCGCCCAGCAGGCCGAGCGACGGCGCCGACAGCCAGGGCCAGCCGACACCGCCCTGCACGAGCGCGGTCAGCAGCAGGACGCCGGTCGCGAAGACGGCGAGGGCGCCCGCCCAGTCGATACGGAGCCGGGGTGCGCCTGCGGTGCGACGGGCTCGGGACGGTTCATGGAGGTGGCGTACGACCAGCCAGAGCGCGACCGCCCCGATCGGCAGATTGATCAGGAAGATCCAGCGCCAGTCGGCGTACGTCGCGAGCAGCCCGCCGACCACCGGTCCTGCCACGGCGGACGTGGCCCAGACGGTGGACAGTCTGGCCTGGATCCTCGGGCGTTCCTTGAGCGGGTAGAGGTCGGCGGCGATGGTCTGCACCGTGCCCTGCAGCGCCCCGCCGCCGAGCCCCTGGACGACACGGAAGGCGATCAGGGCGGCCATGTTCCAGGCGGCGGCGCAGAGGACCGATCCGGCGAGGAAGAGGATGATGCCGGCGATCAGGACCGGCTTGCGGCCGAAGGTGTCGGAGAGCTTGCCGTAGACCGGCAGGGTGACCGTCACGGCCAGCAGGTAGCCGGAGAAGAGCCAGGAGAAGACGGCGAACCCGCCGAGATCGCCGACGATCTGAGGGACCGCGGTGGAGACGATGGTGCCGTCGATCGCGGTCAGGGCCATGCCGAGCATCAGCGCGGCCACGACGCGGCCGCGGCCGCGTCGTGCGGTGGGGGAGGGTGCGGGGGCCGGTCCGGACCCCGACATCGCTTCGGTATCGCCGCCCGCGCCGCCCACAAAGATTCCTTCCCTATGCACGTACTTTCCCGGGGACACTGTCTCACCCGTTGCCGTGCCAGGACACCGGAACAGCCACGGCTGCCTGCGACCGCCCATGGGCGGAGACCCCTGAGATCCGGCTCCACCCATGGGCGGAGACCCCTAGGGGTAGCTCCTTACTTCCGGCCAGGGGCGGTTCCTCCCGGCGGAGGACGTGGCGGAGGGGTCCCGTTCCTTAGCGTGTTCCTACACCGCGATTGCGGCTGACCGCAGGGGGCGGGGTGGGGAAAACCCCACCTGAAGACTGCGCTGGGCACCAGCGCGCCGATCGCCGTCAGGCCCCAGACTCAGTACGTACACAACGACGCACTCAGTACGTACACCACGACGTCCAGGCATCGACCGACATAGGAGAATTACCGTGACAACGGCTGTAACCATTCCCAGGCACGGGGGCACTGGAGGGCGTACGGCCGTCGCTGCGCGAGCGCGCCAGGTCGTCAAGGCGTACGGAGCGGGGGAGACCCGGGTCGTCGCGCTCGACCATGTCGATGTGGACATCGCCCGCGGGCAGTTCACGGCGATCATGGGCCCGTCCGGCTCCGGCAAGTCGACGCTGATGCACTGCCTGGCCGGTCTGGACACGGTGACCTCGGGCGAGATCCACCTGGACGAAACCGAGATCACGAAGCTCAAGGACAAGAAGCTCACCCAGCTCCGCCGGGACCGGATCGGCTTCATCTTCCAGGCGTTCAACCTGCTCCCGACGCTCAACGCGCTGGAGAACATCACGCTGCCGATGGACATCGCGGGCCGCAAGCCCGACGCCGACTGGCTGCGGCAGGTCGTGGATACGGTCGGTCTCGCCGAGCGGCTCAAGCACCGCCCCACCGAGCTCTCCGGCGGCCAGCAGCAGCGCGTCGCGGTGGCCCGGGCGCTCGCCGCCCGCCCGGAGATCATCTTCGGTGACGAGCCCACCGGGAACCTGGACTCGCGGGCCGGCGCCGAGGTGCTGACCTTCCTGCGCAAGTCGGTCGACGAGCTGAACCAGACCATCGTCATGGTCACCCACGACCCGGTGGCCGCCTCCTACGCGGACCGGGTGCTGTACCTCGCGGACGGTCGCATCGTCGACGAGATGCACAACCCGACGGCCGACCAGGTCCTCGACCGCATGAAGGACTTCGACGCGCGCGGGCGGACGTCATGACCGTCTGGAAGACCTCGGCGCGCAACTTCTTTGCGCACAAGGGACGGATGGCGCTCTCCGCCGTGGCGGTCCTCCTGTCGGTGGCGTTCGTGTGCGGCACGCTCGTCTTCACCGACACGATGAACACCACGTTCGACAAGCTGTTCGCGGCGACCTCGGCCGATGTCACCGTCAGCCCCAGGACCGCGCAGGGCGCCGACGAGATGCCGCAGAACGGCAGGCCCGTCTCGCTGCCCGCCGCAGCAGTCGAACGGGCCAGGAAGGCGGACGGGGTGAAGACCGCCGAGGGCGCGGTCACCAGCATGTCCGTCACCGTCGTCGACAGCCACGACAAGAACATGGGCTCCTCGACCGGCGCCCCGACGATCGCGGGCAACTGGACGCAGAACGACCTGCGTTCGATGGAGATCACCTCCGGTCACGCACCGCGCGGACCGACCGAGGTCATGGTCGACGCCGACACCGCGGACAAGCACCACCTGAAGATCGGTGACGAGTTGCGCACCATCGCCGTCACCGGCGACATCAGGGCGAAGATCAGCGGTATCGCCTCCTTCAAGGTCACCAACCCGGGTGCGGCCGTCGTCTACCTCGACACCGCCACCGCGCAGGCCAAGCTGCTCGGCAAGCCCGGTGTCTTCACCCACATCTCCGTCACCGCCGAACCCGGTGTCAGTGACACGCAGTTGAAGAAGAACGTCGCCACCGCCCTCGGTGACAGCGCCGCGTACAAGCTCCAGACCCAGCAGGAGGCCGCGGACGCCAACAAGGACTCGATGGGCTCCTTCCTCGACGTGATGAAGTACGCGATGCTCGGCTTCGCCGGGATCGCCTTCCTCGTCGGCATCTTCCTCATCGTCAACACCTTCTCGATGCTGGTGGCCCAGCGCACCCGTGAGATCGGCCTGATGCGGGCCATCGGCTCCAGCCGCCGGCAGGTCAACCGATCCGTGCTGGTCGAGGCGCTGTTCCTCGGCTCGGTCGGCTCCGTCCTCGGCGTCGGTGCCGGAATCGGTGTCGCCGTCGGCCTGATGAAGCTCATGAACTCCATGGGCATGAACCTGTCCACCGAGGACCTCACGATCGCCTGGACTACACCGGTGCTCGGCCTGGCGCTCGGCGTCATCGTCACCGTCGTCGCCGCGTACGTCCCGGCCCGCCGGGCCGGGAAGATCTCCCCGATGGCCGCCCTGCGCGATGCCGGCACCCCGGCGGACGGCCGCGCCGGCCGGGTAAGGGCCGTGATCGGTCTGGCCCTCACGGCCGCCGGTGCCGCCGCCCTGTACACCGCGACGCAGGCCGACAAGGCGAGCGACGGATCGCTCTTCCTCGGTGTCGGTGTGGTCTTCACCCTGATCGGCTTCATCGTGATCGGCCCGCTGCTGGCCGGTTTCGTGGTCCGGGCGCTCAGCACGGTGGTGCTGCGGATGTTCGGCCCGGTCGGACGGATGGCGGAGCGCAACGCGCTGCGCAACCCGCGGCGTACCGGAGCGACCGGAGCGGCCCTGATGATCGGCCTCGCGCTGGTCGCCTGCCTCTCCGTCGTCGGCTCGTCGATGGTCGCCTCGGCGACCGAGGAGCTCGACAGGTCGGTCGGCGTGGACTTCATCGTCCAGCCGAGCGGCAACCCGCCCCAGCCGATCGTGCCGCAGGCCGCGAAGGCCCTGGAAGCCGTCCCGGGTATTGAGCACATCACCCACTACAAGTCGGTCAGCGCCGAGCTCACCGCCCCCGACGGCGCGGTCGAGGACGAAGGTGTCGTCGCCGCGGACCCGACGTACAGGGACGACTTGCGCCGCGAGACGGTCTCCGGGAACCTGGCCGACGCCTACGGCAAGGACGCCATGTCGGTCGGCGACGCGTACGCCACCCGGCACAAGGTCGAGGTCGGCGACCGGATCACCGTCGCGTTCAGGGACGGCGGGACGGCGAAGCTGAAGGTCGCCGCGATCACCTCGGACGACACGAACGTCGACAAGGGCGCGATGTACACCAACATCACGACCGCCGAGAAGTACGTCCCCGCCGACAAGATGCCGAAGAACATGCTCATGTTCGCCGAGGCGCAGGACGGCAAGGAGAAGGAGGCGTACGCCGCCCTCAAGGACGCCCTCGCCGCGTACCCGCAGTACACCGTGCAGAACCAGGCCGACTTCAAGCAGGACCTGAAGGACCAGATCGGCCAGCTGCTGAACATCGTCTACGGCCTGCTGGCGCTCGCGATCATCGTCGCGGTGCTCGGTGTGGTGAACACTCTGGCCCTGTCGGTGGTCGAGCGGACCAGGGAGATCGGCCTGATGCGTGCCATCGGCCTCTCCCGCCGCCAGCTGCGCCGCATGATCCGCCTGGAGTCGGTGGTCATCGCCCTCTTCGGTGCCCTGCTCGGCCTGGGCCTGGGCATGGGCTGGGGCACGGCCGCGCAGAAGCTGCTGGCCCTGGAAGGCCTCGGCGTGCTGGAGATTCCGTGGCCGACGATCCTCACGGTCTTCGTCGGCTCGGCCTTCGTCGGCCTGTTCGCGGCACTGGTCCCGGCGTTCCGGGCGGGCCGGATGAACGTGCTGAACGCGATCGCCACCGAATAGCGGCCGCGGAGATCCACGTAGGATGACTGGTCCGGCCCCGGGTGTTCCTCCAAACACCCGGGGCTGGATGCGTTGCCGCTGCTCCCGGTGCGGCGCCCCTGCGCGCCGGGAGAGAACGCGGGGAGAGGACGCGGGGAGAGGACGCCGGAGGACGTGGTCACCCTCAGGGGGACGGCCGGGGTGCGCAGCGGGTGCCGCCGGGGTACGACGTGCCGTCGGAGGTCGCCGGTCCGTGCCGGAGGGCGACCGGATCCGGCCCGCCGAACCGGATTGCGGGCGCGGGTGTCACAGGGGAGTCGTACGCTGGGAACCCCCGGCCCGTGAAACGTGTCGGGCCCTTCGCGTTGCCCCCTGGCAGCAGCCGGCTGCCGGAACCTCGCCCTCGTAACCCGGACGGAAGCCCTTCATGAGCCTGCACGGTCTGCTGGATGTCGTCGTACGTGACCCGGCACTCGCCGAAGCGGTGAAGGCCGCCACCGACGGCCACCGGATGCATGTCGACCTCGTCGGCCCTGCCGCTGCCCGCCCCTTCGCCGTGGCCGCACTGGCCCGCGAGGCCGGGCGGACGGTGCTTGCCGTCACCGCGACCGGACGGGAGGCGGAGGATCTGGCCGCCGCCCTGCGGACGCTGCTGCCCCCGGACAGCATCGCCGAGTTCCCGTCCTGGGAGACCCTGCCGCACGAGCGGCTCTCACCGCGCTCCGACACGGTGGGCCGCCGCCTCGCCGTGCTGCGCCGGCTCGCGCACCCGAGGGCCGACGACCCGGAGACCGGCCCGGTCAGCGTCGTCGTGGCACCGGTGCGTTCCGTACTGCAGCCGCAGGTCAAGGGGCTCGGCGACCTGGAGCCCGTGGCGCTGCGCATCGGCCAGAGCGCCGATCTCGGCAAGACCGTCGAGGCGCTCGCGGCGGCCGCGTACTCCCGGGTCGAACTGGTCGAGAAGCGCGGTGAGTTCGCCGTCCGTGGCGGCATTCTGGACGTTTTCCCGCCGACCGAGGAGCACCCCCTCCGGGTGGAGTTCTGGGGCGACGACGTCGAGGAGATCCGCTACTTCAAGATCGCCGATCAGCGGTCGCTGGAGATCGCCGAGCACGGGCTGTGGGCGCCGCCCTGCCGTGAGCTGCTGCTCACCGACGAGGTACGCGAACGGGCCGCCGCCCTCGCCGAACGCCACCCGGAGCTGGGCGAGCTGCTCGGCAAGATCGCCGAGGGGATCGCGGTGGAAGGCATGGAGTCCCTCGCCCCGGTCCTTGTCGACGACATGGAGCTGCTGCTCGACGTGCTGCCCAAGGGGTCGATGGCGCTGGTCTGCGACCCCGAGCGGGTCCGCACCAGGGCCGCGGACCTGGTCGCCACCAGCCAGGAGTTCCTCCAGGCGTCCTGGGCGGCGACGGCCGGTGGCGGCGAGGCCCCGATCGATGTCGACGCCGCCTCCTTGTGGGGCATCGCGGACGTCCGCGACCGGGCCCGCGAGCTGAACATGATGTGGTGGTCGGTCTCCCCGTTCGCCGCCGACGCCGAGCTCGACGAAGACACGCTGAAGCTCACGATGCACGCCCCGGAGTCGTACCGCGGCGACACCGCCCGGGCGCTCGCCGACACCAAGGGTTGGCTCGCCGAAGGCTGGCGCACGGTGTACGTCACCGAGGGCCAGGGGCTCGCCGCCCGTACCGTCGAGGTGCTCGGCGGCGAAGGCATCCCGGCCCGCCTCGACGCGGACCTGGCGGAGATCTCGCCGTCCGTCGTCCATGTCTCGTGCGGTGCGATCGACCACGGCTTCGTCGACCCGACGCTGAAGCTCGCCGTCCTCACCGAGACGGACCTGACCGGTCAGCGCACCGCCACCAAGGACCTGGGCCGGATGCCGGCCCGCCGCCGCAAGACCATCGACCCGCTGACGCTGGAGACGGGCGACTACATCGTCCACGAGCAGCACGGTGTGGGCCGCTACATCGAGATGGTGCAGCGCACGGTGCAGGGCGCCACCCGCGAGTACCTCCTCGTCGAGTACGCGCCCGCCAAGCGCGGCCAGCCCGGCGACCGCCTCTACATCCCGACCGATCAGCTGGAGCAGGTCACCAAGTACGTCGGCGGCGAGGCCCCCACCCTGCACCGGCTCGGCGGCGCCGACTGGACGAAGACCAAGGCGCGCGCCAAGAAGGCCGTCAAGGAGATCGCAGCCGACCTCATCAAGCTGTACTCGGCGCGGATGGCGGCGCCCGGCCATGTCTTCGGCCCCGACACCCCGTGGCAGCGCGAACTGGAGGACGCCTTCCCGTACGTGGAGACGCCGGACCAGCTCACCACGATCGCCGAGGTCAAGGAGGACATGGAGAAGTCGGTCCCGATGGACCGGCTGATCTGCGGCGACGTCGGCTACGGCAAGACGGAGATCGCGGTGCGCGCCGCGTTCAAGGCGGTGCAGGACGGCAAGCAGGTGGCCGTCCTCGTCCCCACGACGCTCCTGGTCCAGCAGCACTACGGCACGTTCACCGAGCGCTACTCCCAATTCCCGGTCAGCGTGCGGGCGCTGAGCCGCTTCCAGTCCGATTCCGAGTCGAAGACGACCCTTCAGGGTTTGCGCGAGGGCTCCGTGGACCTGGTCATCGGCACGCACCGCCTGTTCTCCTCGGAGACGAAGTTCAAGGACCTGGGGCTGGTCATCGTCGACGAGGAGCAGCGCTTCGGCGTCGAGCACAAGGAGCAGCTGAAGAAGCTACGGGCCAACGTCGACGTCCTCACCATGTCCGCGACGCCGATCCCCCGCACGCTCGAGATGGCTGTCACCGGCATCCGCGAGATGTCGACGATCACCACACCTCCCGAGGAGCGCCACCCGGTTCTGACCTTCGTCGGCCCGTACGAGGAGAAGCAGATCGGCGCGGCCATCCGTCGCGAACTGCTGCGTGAGGGGCAGGCGTTCTACATCCACAACCGTGTCGAGTCCATCGACCGTGCGGCCGCCCGCCTCCGCGAGATCGTCCCCGAGGCGCGGATCGCGACCGCACACGGGCAGATGTCGGAACAGGCCCTGGAGCAGGTCGTCGTCGACTTCTGGGAGAAGAAGTTCGACGTCCTGGTCTCCACGACGATCGTCGAGTCCGGCATCGACATCTCCAACGCCAACACGCTGATCGTGGAGCGCGGCGACAACTTCGGTCTCTCCCAGCTCCACCAGCTGCGCGGCCGTGTCGGCCGTGGCCGAGAGCGCGGTTACGCGTACTTCCTGTACCCGCCGGAGAAGCCGCTCACCGAGACGGCCCACGAGCGGCTGGCCACGATCGCCCAGCACACGGAGATGGGTGCGGGCATGTACGTGGCCATGAAGGACCTGGAGATCCGCGGCGCCGGAAACCTTCTGGGCGGCGAACAGTCCGGCCATATCGCGGGCGTCGGCTTCGACCTGTACGTACGCATGGTCGGCGAGGCCGTCGCCGACTACCGGGCCTCGCTCGAAGGCGGCGTCGAGGAGGAGCCGCCGCTGGAGGTCAAGATCGAGCTCCCGGTCGACGCGCACGTCCCGCACGAGTACGCGCCCGGCGAGCGGCTGCGCCTCCAGGCGTACCGCGCGATCGCGTCCGCCACCACGGAGGCCGACATCAAGGCGGTCCGCGAGGAGCTCACCGACCGGTACGGCAAGCTCCCGGAGCCGGTCGAGAACCTCCTGCTGGTCGCGGGCCTGCGGATGCTGGCCCGGGCCTGTGGCGTGGGCGACATCGTGCTCCAGGGGCCGAACATCCGGTTCGCCCCGGTGGAACTGCGTGAGTCGCAGGAACTGCGCCTGAAGCGCCTCTACCCGAAGACGGTGATCAAGCCGGCTCTCCACCAGATCCTGGTCCCGCGTCCGACCACCGGAAGGGTCGGCGGCAAGCCGGTCGTCGGCCGCGAACTGCTGGCCTGGACCGGCGAGTTCCTCACGACGATTCTGGGGTCGTGAACAACAGCCCGGTGAGCGACCGGAACACCTCCTCGGGGTTCCGGTCGCCCAGCGGGTCGTTCAGATTGCCGCTCAGGAGCAGGGTGGCGTAGCCGTGGGCCAGGGACCAGGCGGCGACTCCGGCGAGCCGCTGGTCGTCACCGCGTCCCTCGGCGGGGAGACCGGTGACCCCCGCGCGCAGCGCCTGTGCCGCGCGAGTCTTCGCCGCGAGGAGCTCCGGGTCGTCCGGGTGGTGGAGCTCCGGCTGGAACATCACCTGGAAGTGCGCGGGGTGGCCGGTCGCGAACCGTACGTACCGCACACCCCTCTCCCGTAGGTCCGGCGCGTCGGCGAGGGCGTCGGAGAAGAGCCCGTACCCCTCGGCGGCGATGGCGGTGAGCAGGCCCGTGCGGTCCTTGAAGTGGTGGGCGGGGGCGGCGTGGGAGACGCCGGCCCGGCGGGCCAGGTCGCGCAGGCTCAGGGCGCCGGGGCCCTCGGTGCGGATGACGTCGAGTGCGGCGGTGAGGACGGCCCGTCGCAGGTCGCCGTGGTGGTAGGTGCGATCGCTGCTCATGGTCAGCACATTACGCGGAATCTAGTCATTGACAAGTTCGAGTGGGGAGAGCATTCTCTGGAACTAGTCAGCGACAAGATGATGGATCGGCCGGAGGGTGGAGACATGTCCGAGGAGTTGGGTCGCGTACGTCAGATGTGGCACCTGCTGGAGCCTCTGCACGCGGTGCTCTATTACGCGCCGGAGGCGTTCGAGGAGGCCGCAGTGCTCGGCTACCGCACCGATGAGCGCTGGCCCAGCTACTTCGCCTGGCGCGCGGCGCCGCTGGGGGCGGTCGACGCGGAGCGGGTCGCCGAAACCTTCTACAGCTTCAGTCCGCGGATGGTGCGGGAGCACATTCCGGCCGCCTGGTCCGTCGCCTCTCCCGATGCGGTGGTCGCGGCCCGAACGAAGGCGGTCGACCGTACGTACCGGACGCTGTTCGGCGAACAGGCCACCGGCCCGGAGATCACCGAGGCCGCCACGCTGGCCCGGCGCGTCGCGGAGGCCGCGGACGTGGCCGGTCGTCCGCTGGCCGAGGCCAATGCCGCTCTGCCGTGGCCGGACGAACCGCATCAGGCGCTCTGGCACGCGGCGACGGTTCTGCGCGAACACCGCGGGGACGGGCACATCGCCGCGCTCGCCGAGGCGGGGCTCGACCCGGTCGAGTCGCTGGTCTCGTTCGCCGGTATCGGTGCCGCACGCCCGGAGGTGTTCGAGAGCCGGGCCTGGAGCGACGAGGAGTGGAGCGCGGCCCGTGGACGACTGGTGAAGCGAGGGCTGTTGGAGGAGGACGGTTCGGCGACGGAGGCGGGCCGGGCGCTGCGTACCGAAGTCGAGCGGCGCACCGACGAACAGGCGGCCGCACCCTGGCGGGCGCTCGGCGAGGGGGAGCGGGAGCGTCTCGTGGAGCTGCTGGGGCCGTTGTGGGTCGCGGCGATCGGGTCCGGGCTGCTGCCGTCCGAGACGACGCTCGGCATCGGGAAGGTGTGAGGCGGGAGGTATGAGGCGGGGAGTGTGATTCGGGCCGCATCCCTCGGGTGTCGCGGCCATGAACGTCCGTCAGCGGGGAAGACATCCGTAGGATTCCCGGGTTCTACTTTCCCCGTCAGGACGGCTTCGAGTGATATCTCCCCACGCGTACCGAGTGATGCTGCCTGCCCTGGGCGTGGCGGCGGTCCTGGCCCTGGCGGGCTGCGACCCCAATGACGTGGCCGCCGGTGGCAGCGGATCGGCGGGCGGCGGGCAGTCGACGGGCGGCTTCGGCGCCGGCCCGCTGAGCAACCCCGACGGCACGAAGCCCGGCCTCGCCCCTCTCACCTCCGACGCGGACCGGGCCGCCGCCCGGAAACTCATCGAGAAGGTGAGCACGAAGGGCCGCGGACCGAAGACCGGTTACGAGCGGGACAAGTTCGGCTACGCCTGGAAGGACTCGGTCGACGGCATTCCGCTGTCCCGCAATGGCTGCGACACCCGCATTATCTCTATGCTTCGCCGGGTGATTGAGGCATTTGCGCAGCTCATGCCGGGAGGGATGAGTTGTGCTTTCTGAGAGGCACATGAGCCACAAGGCGACAGAGAGCGCGCGCTTCTTCCGTGCGGTGGCGGTGGCGGCGACTGCCGTACTTCTCGTCTCGGGATGCGAGGGTCTCGGCGAAGACGGCTCCTCCCCGGGACCCGGTCCGGCTGCGTCGGACGGACGGGCGGTCAGCCCGCTCAAGAACCCGGACGGTACGAAGCCCGGCCTGGCGCCCGTGACGGCCGACGCGGACAAGGCGGCGGCCAGCCGACTCATCAAGGAGCTGTCCACGAAGGGGCGAGGGCCGAAGACGGGGTACGACCGTGAGAAGTTCGGCTACGCGTGGATGGACACGGCGGACGGTGTGCCGCTCGCGAGGAACGGGTGTGACACTCGAAACGATCTCATTCGCCGTGATGGCCAGAGCCTCCGCTTCCGAGCTGGCTCGGACTGCGTGGTCATCGCAATGACGCTGGATGACCCGTACACCGGGACGACCATCGAGTGGCGCAAGCAGCAGGCCTCCGAGGTGCAGATAGACCACGTGGTGCCGCTGTCGTACAGCTGGCAGATGGGTTCGTCGCGCTGGCCGAAGAGCAAGCGCGAGCAGCTCGCCAACGACGTGCTCAATCTGATCCCGGTCCAGGGCCGGGCCAACTCGGCCAAGGGCGATTCCGGACCCGCGTCCTGGCTGCCGCCCAACAAACAGATCAGGTGCGCCTACGCGGTCCGCTTCGCACAGGTTGCCCTCAAGTACGGCCTGGCGGTGACGATGGCGGACAAGGCGATGATGCTGAAGCAGTGCCAGGGCTGACAGCGTCCTGCGGCCTGAGGAAACGCGTTCGATCCAGGGCTGCCGGATGCGTACGCTCCATGCCGTGGCTGATCGCATAGAGAAGATCGTGACGAAGCTGCCGGATTTGAAGAGCGTCACCGACGTCTGGAAGGTGGCCGACCGTCGTCTCGCGCAGGGGGACGCTGCCTTCCTCGCGGACCTCGGCATCGCGCTCGCCGGGACCTACGGCTCCGACCCCAGGCCGATCTGGCAGTACAGGAGCGTTTTCGACCACCTGCTCCGGCTGCTGGCCACCACCCCCGGCCCCGGGAACGTCGTCCAGGTGCTGCGGTTGGTTTCCTCGGCGGAGGCCGCCGACAGGAAGCTGGACCGCTACGCAGCCTCGTTGCTGGCCTCCGGCCACCCGGCAGAGGAACTCGCCGCGGCGTTCACCGGGAACGCCTCCGAGGAACTGCGTGCCTGCCTGGTCCATGAGCTCGTGCTCAGGGGCGTCGCAGTCACGGAGACGCCGGGGATCGCAGGGTGGGTGACGTCGCCGCACTGGAAGCACCACCCGTTGGGATGGCTGCCGTTGGCGTTGTCGGACGTGGAGGGACAGCCGGATCTGCCGAGCTACAGTACCCGAGGCAGCAGCCACTCAATGCCGTACGGCCCGTCGGAGAACGGTCGCGTGGCAGTCGAACGCGGGGCGCATGTGCCGCCGGCCGAGGAGACGACGACCCCTGCCGTTGCCAAGGGCATCAGCGCGGCCGTGGTGAACTGGGCCGAGGAGTCGAACGGCCGGATCGAGGCACGAGTCTTCGACCTGGCGGCTCCTCTGAACGCCGAGTCGGTACCGAGCGCGTTGCTGGCGCTGGGGCTGGAGTGCCTGAAGGATGCGGGGAAGAAAACCGCCTTCTCGGTCGTGGCCTGTCCGCCGGACCAGGCATGGCGGGTGCTCTTCGCCGCCGCCTCCTCGGGAGGGGCGTACAACTCGGGTGCTCGCGGCGCCTACGGCCGACTGGCCGCGTGGCAGTCCATGGCCAGCCTCGCCGGGGCTGCGGAGGGTGTCCCTGCTGAGATGGTCGAGGCACGTGCACGGGAGTGTGCCTGGTACGGCTTCGACGCCGACACCAAGTGGTTCGAGCGCGTGGCCTGGGACATCGGCCTGGCCGCAGTGTCTCCAGAACGCCGACGGCTGGCGGCGTTGGCCGTGACGGACACCGACTGAGCATGCCCCGGCATTGCTTCGGTGAAGCTTGACCCCTGTGCAGACGTCCCTCGTGGCTGTCCAGCCGACGGCATGGGAGCCGGCCGGACAGCCACGAGCCGCGGTCGTGCGGAGCACGCTACGGGGACGGAACGGCCCGCATGGCACGGCGGAGACCGGCCCGTGCGGCGGTGAGATCGTCTTCCGCCTCACGCAGCCGGCCCTCCAGGGCGGCGATCCGGTTCCTGGCCTCTGACAGTTCTTCGTTCAGGGTGGCGTTCCGCTGCTCGAGTTGTTGCACCCGTTGGATCAGTTCGTTCTGGTCCACTCCGTCCAGCTCGGCACCGAGAGACAGCCGGACCCGGTTCAGGAGCCGGTCACGTTCCCTCTTGAGATCCTTGATCTCTTCGCGCGCCAGGGCGAGGTCCGTCCGCAGCCCGGCAGGAGACACCTGTCGAGCCGGCGGAACGGGGGAGTCCTGACGTACCTGCTCTCGCTGGGCGGTGATGCCCTCCTTGACAGCCTGGTGCACCTGGGGCTGGTTGTAGACGAACCACGTGGACACCGCCGCGTCCCGAGCCACCTGACTGACGGTGATACGCCTTCCGGAGCGGAGAAGGCCGTCCACTGCATCGAGCGCGCGCTTGGTCTTGTCCTCGCTGTCCTTGGCGCGGCTGGCGCGCAGGCGCTCGACCCGTGAGTTCCGGTCATTGCTGCCGGAAGCGGCGGGACTTTTCATTCGGGGCTCCGTGTCGTCAGTGCCTGCAGGGGGACGAAGGCCGCTGCGGAGCGGGCCTTGCGCAGCTCGCGCGAGGCGGATTCGACGACCGCGCGCTCCTCGGCGGGCAGCGCGTCGAGCTTCCTCCGCATCTCGTCGGCCGACTTCGAGTACGCGCGGATCTGGTCGTCGAGATTGCGAACAACCCAGTCCGCGGCTTCCATTGCCAGAGCGGCCTCCCTGTCGGCCCGCAGGTCCGCGATCTGCTGTTCCAGGGCCGGTAGGTAGGAGGGTTCGGGCCGGTAGAAGTCGCATCCAGCACACTGGAAGCGGATGCGGCAGTGCCCGCCTCCGGCCTTGACGTTGCTGGGTTCGGTACAGCCGCCGTATGGGACCCCGACGCTCTCCACTTCGTAGGCCAGTGGGTCGCTGAAGCCACGGGATTCCCCGTGCCGGTCGACGGCGAGCGCCGCGACCGTTCGCACGGCTTCCTGTTTCCGGCTCAGGGAGACCTTGTAGTACCCCATGGTGACGTCCAGCGACCGGTGGTCCATGAGTTCCCGGAGGACGTCCGGCCGGGTTCCGGCGTCCGCGTGGCGCTGGGCGTAGGCGTGGCGGAAGCCGTAGGGGACGATCTTGGTGCGGTCGTATGCCAGTGGTTCGCCGTTGTCGTCCAGGCGCTCGTCCCAGATGCCGGGGATGAGCTCGTCGACCCAGATGCGGAAGATGCGGCTGCAGAACTGCGCCGAGGTGAGGTGGCGACGGCGGGGGCGGTTGCGTTGACCGGGGGAGGGGAACAGCCACTGGGTGCAGGCCGGCACCGGAGGGAGAGTCTCCAACTCCCTCTGCCAGGCCACGATCTCCCGGGCGGTGCTCTCGGAGATCGGTAGGCGGCGGCCGTGGCGGCGACGTTTGTGATTGTCGTAGATCAGCGTCGGTTTGCCGTCGATCCACTCCAGGCAGTCCCGCCGCAGGCTGGTGACCTCGCCCGGTCGGCGACCTGTGTCCCTCAGGACTGTGTAGACCACCTGGTACATACGGGCGAAGTCAGCAGTGGTCCAACCGCCGCTCTCGTAGGCCGTGGAAGTGCCCAGAAGGTCGATGTGCGCATCGAGTTGGGCGATGACATGTTCGGGAACGGCTCGGCCGATGTCGTCCTCGGTCACGTCGATCGCCGCGATGGTGTGAAAGCGGGGATTGACGGCGAACCCGCCGGGGATGTGGTCCATCATTCCGGCTTGCCGAGCGAACTCCAGGAACGCACGCCAGCGTCGCAGCAGTGCTCGCCTGTGGCTTGTCGAGTGGTCGTGCCCGTCCTCGGGGCGTTTAGTGACGCGGAAGTGGTCCACTACGGCGTTCATGTCCGCCATCGACAGCCGCTCAGGGGTGTCTCCCTCGGAGCGGTGAGCCAGCGCGGCCGACGCGATGGTCGCGGCGTACACGGTCTGCCTCAGCTCCAGAACATCGGGACGCGTAGCGCGCCCGTACTCCTTGACGAGATCCCGCAGCCACGTCTGTCGCACGGGTCGGAAGTCGATCACGCCGTGGACGGCTTTGTACTTCCTTCCCCGCCCCGCCGTGAGGCCTACCAGCGCGCATTCCCAGACGTCGCCCGAGGTGGGGTCGGCGCCTTCGAATTCCGCCCGGGCACGTCGGATGTGAAGGAGGACGTCGTTGAGAACGCCTCTGGCGGCAGCGGGGAGTTCGGAGGAGAAGCCGGAGTCAAGACTCAAGAGGGAGTCGAGTTCCTGCGCGAGGCCGGCCACGATGCGGCGCATGCGTTGGGGGACGAGGCTGATTCCAGCGTCGTCGCGTTGCTGAAGCCCATATAGAATCTCGTGTCGCACGGCTGGGGAAACCTGTGCCAGAGAGAACTGGGAGACCCCTGGCTTCACTCCGTCCGTGACGTTCGGCCGTCGACGAGCCACCACCGGGGTGTACGTCGTGTCGAAGTCCACAGGATTTCCTCTGAGGAGACGGGCTTTGCGGCAGGCGTCGCAGCGACTGCCATTACTTCCGACGTGCGTGGAGCAAGCCGCAACTACGCAGGTGAACACGTGGGTCGTCGGATTGTCTGGATCAGCTGTGAACAGTGCCTTGGCCGGATCCCATTCGGTCGTTCGCCAACCGGAAGCGAGGCGTTCTGCGAGCCAGGCGGACCAGTCGGTGAGCGCGGTTGAGCGCCGGGGAACCGTGGCGAGCGCAGTGCTCGATGTCATCGCGCGATCTCCAGGGTGAGGCTGTCGACGGCCGATCGAAGGTCCTCGTCCTGAGCGTGGAGATAGACAGCCGTGCTGGCCGACGACGCATGCCCCAGCAAGGTCTGTACGACGTCGGGCGCCACGCCGCTGCGGATCCAGCGTGTTGCCGCTGTGTGCCGCATCATGTGCGGCCGGGCGCGCAGGCCGCAGCGGTCACCGATGCGCTCGATCACCTGTTTCGCGTTCGAGTACGACATCGGGCGTCCCGCCCAACTGCCGACGAGGTTCACGAATACGTAGTCACAGCCTGCCGCTCCGGAAACGTCTTCCCGCTCGGCCAGATACTCGCGGTACCGGTGAACGGCGTTCTGAGCGAGGGGCACCGCGCGGTGTCGGCCGGCCTTGGCGCGTGCCCCGTTCTCGTTGTTCTGGCGGGGGCGGACGTGCAGGTGGGCGCCGCGGGTCCGGCAGCCGAGGTGTGTGGAGTCCGGGAGTAGGTGCATGTCCTCACGCCGCAGCCCGAGGGCTTCACCGATACGGAGGCCCGCCTCTACCAGGACGGTCAGCAGCAGCCGGTCGCGCGCGGTGTGAGCGGCATCGAGAATCTGATCCATCTGGGCACCGGTGAGAGTCTGTGGTGCCTGCTCGATCTCCGGCGCCTTGAGGACACGGGCTTTGACCATCAGATGCTGGCCACCCTCGCCGGGGTCGAAGCCGGCCGGGGCATGGGTGAGGAAGCGCGGTTCGCTGAGACGCGCTGCGACCTCGTGATCCACATGGCCCTGGACCGCGCAGAAGCGGAGAAACTCGCACACCGCGGTGAGCGTGGCGTTGACCGTCTTGCCGGTCGGAGGCCCCCCATGTCGTGTCGGTGTCCGTTCGACGTGGAACTTGAACAGACTCATGTCCCCGAGCCGGACGGTCCTCCAGTCGGTGCCTCGCCCCGCGCACCAGCTGAGGAAGCGACCGATTCTGGGGATGTACGCGCGCTGTGTCTGTGGCGATCGACCGGCTCCGCGCAGATACAGGGAGAACTCGCGGGCCTCGGGATGAGGCGCGTACGTCTCCTCGTCGACCAGGAGCCAGGTGATCTCGCCGGTGGTAGGCGATACGGCCTTCTCTGTGCGTAACGTCATGGGATCTACTTCCTGTCTCCGATGTCACTCATGTGCCTCATGGCGTGACTGATAACGGCGAGGGACAGGAATGGGTTACGGCTGTGCCTCATGTGTATCGAGTTGAGAAGGGAGATAGAGATAACCCGCAACGACCTGTTGGCCCGGGACGGCAAGGATGTCGAACTCCGGTCGGGGTCGGACTGTGTCGTCGTCTCCATGACCCTCAAGGACCCGTACACCGGCTCGACCATCGAGTGGAGCAAGCAGCAGGCGACGAAGGTCCAGATCGACCACGTCATGCCGCTCTCGTACGACTGGCAGATGGGCGCCTCCCGCTGGCCCGAGGCCAAGCGCCAGCAGATCGCCAACGACCCGCTCAACCTCATCCCGGTCGACGGCCCGGCCAACAATGCCAAGCGTGACTCCGGCCCGGCTTCCTGGCTGCCGCCGTACAAGCGGATCCGCTGCTCGTACGCGGTGCGGTTCGCGCAGGTCTCGCTGAAGTACGCGCTGCCGGTGACCACCGCCGACAAGCGGGCGATGCTGGCGCAGTGCGGCGGTTGACGGCGTCGGGTCGCTGAGAAGGGGGCACGCACGGGGCCCTGGAGGCAGACGCCCTTCCTGGCGGCTCCGGCGCCGACGGGGCCGGACGGTGCCGGGCGTACGCACGGTCACGCGGCCGCCGCCGTGCAGCGGGGGCATCGGTAAACGCGTTGGCTTCGGGAGATCCGCTGCCTAGCGTGTGGTGGATGGAGCTGAAGATCACCACCCTCGCCGCGCGCCCCGAGCTCGCCGGACCCATGCAGGAGATGCCCGAGACCTGGCCGGAGTTCGTCCTGGAGGATCTCGTCGGGTGGGCCAACTACCCCAGGCTCGCCGTCGATTTCCCGGAATTCGCGCTCGTCGCGACGGACCCGGACGGTGGCGTGGCCGCGCGGGCGTACAGCGTGCCGTTTGCCCTGCATGCTCCGGGGCGCGGGGAGTTGCCCGAGGGCGGCTGGGACCAGTCGCTGCTGTGGGCCTTCTCCGACCTGCGGCATGGGCGTATGCCGGACACGGTCGGCGCGGTCGAGATCGCCGTCGCCAAGGGGCGGCAGGGGGAGGGGATTTCGGGGCGGATGGTCGCCGCGATGCGGGAGAACGCCGGGCGGCTCGGGTTCCGGGAGCTCGTCGCCCCGGTGCGGCCGAGCGCCAAGCACCTGGACGCCTCGGCGCCGATGGAGGAGTACGCCCGCCGGACCCGGGCGGAGGACGGGTTTCCGTACGACCCGTGGCTGCGCGTCCATGTGCGGGCGGGCGGTGTGATCGAGGCGGTGGCGCCGGTGTCCATGACGGTGTCGGGCTCCCTCGAGCGGTGGCGGTCCTGGACCGGGCTGCCGTTCGACGATGACGGTCCGGTGGAGGTCCCGGGGGCGTTGGTGCCGGTGCACTGTTCGGTGGTGCACGGATATGCGGTGTATGTGGAGCCCAATGTGTGGGTGCGGCACCGGGTGTGAAAACGAACGACCCGCCTGTACGTGTGTGTACAGGCGGGTCCGTTGTGTACAGGCGGGTCCGTTGTGTACAGGCGGGTCCGTGTGTCAGGTGGCCGGTCTCTTTACCGTGAACGGTTTGTCGAACTCGGTGAACTCGACGGCGAGCGGGGTCCCGGTGCTGAAGCGCAGCCTCAGGAGGTGGGGCCTGCCCTCTGCGGCGACCGCCGCCTGCCACGTCCCCCTGCCCGCCCGGCCGGTCAGGGACAGGGCGGGCGTGGAGCCGACAGCGGTTGCCCTCCCCTTGTGCGCGGTACTGCTGTTCTCCGCCAGGCGGTCGAGGAAACCCTTCCGGTCGCAGTAGCCGAGGGTCTGTGCCGTGGACCTGTCGGCGTGGCCCGCCTTCACCCAGCGGCCCGTGAGTTTCTTGACCTCGGCGTGCGGCCGGCCCGGGGACGCCGCCCGCAGCATCGCCTCGTCGGACTGGGTGTAGACCGTGCCGCCGGTCCTGACCAGGTCCATCGTGCCTGCCGCACCCATGGACAGGGTCACCGTGCACTCGCCCCTGATGTCGGTGGCCACGTACGCCTCGACCGGGGTGCCGTCGGGCGACTTCGTTTCCACGGTGATACGTACCGACTTGGCGGCCCGGGTCGCCGCCAGGGCCTTGTTCACGACTTCGGGTCCGGTCAGCCGGGCGAACGGCGCGGTGTCCTGCTGCTGGGCGAACACCGGGTTGCAGGCCGTGAGAGCCAGGACAGTGACGGCGCAGAGCGTCGCTGTCGCGGTGCGCAGAGCGGTGGCGGCGATGCGGGCGAGGAGGCGCATGATCGGGCTCCGGTCGGGGTGGCGAAGGGCGGGGCGCTCTAGAGCTTCAGGTCCCACTGGGTGGCGTCGTACGTGAAGCCGGGGTTGACCTCGACGGTCAGGTTCTTGGCGTCCGCCGGGGCGTCGAAGGCGAACTGGACGGTGACCTTCTTGCCCGGCAGGACCGTGCCGCTGAAGCCCTCGCCGACCTTGCCGTCGAAGATCTGCTCGGCGTTCACCCCGTCCTTGCCGGCCCGCGCCTCGACGTTGACGAGCGCCGAGTCGAACTTCTCCTTGCCCGCGTTCTCGATGACGACGGCGATCCGGTACGCCTTGTTGCCCTTCGTGTGACCGGCGGCGAACGAGTCGGGGGTGTACGAGGCTGCGTCGCCGACCGTGACCGTCAGATCGTCGTCGTAGACGGCCGAGTCACCGGCCTCCAGCGCCTTCCCGGCGTCCGGCTTCTCGTTGCCGCCGGAGCCCTTGCCCTTGTTCTTTCCGGAGCCCGTGTCGCCGGCCTTCGGCGCGGCGCTGGCAGTGGTGTCCGACACCGCCCTGTCGAGCTCGTCCACCGCGTCGCCCACCGCCTTGAACGTGATCACCGCACCGACCACCGAGAGGATCAGCGCGATCAGGCCGAGGACGGCACCGAACGTGGTCGCGCCCTTGTTGGTGGCCTCGCCGCGCTTGACCCGGCCCCGGCCGACCAGGCCGAGGATCAGGGCGATGACGCCGAGGATGCCCGCCAGCCAGAAGAGGAACGGGATCAGGCCCGAGACGGCGCCGATGATGCCGAGGATCAGCGCCGAGATGCCGAGCCCGTTGCGGGCCGGGCGCAGGCCCGGCGTCTGCGCCGGGGCGTACGGCTGCTGGGGCTGCGGGGACTGCGGCGGCTGCGTGAACTGGGACATGGCTGTGCCCTCCGGCAAGTACAGAGATGAGTGGTGAGCGGAATGCTGCGCCGCCTGGTGTAGCGACAGGTCAATAACAGCAGAGCTTGTGAACCGAGTCAACACCGTTCACGCGAAACTGATTCATGCACGGTGTGAATCGGTGTCGTGTGAACGGCTCGGTATGCTCGCCTACACAGAGCAGGCAGCGCGGACGGATCAGGACCAGGACGCCCAGGACCAGGGAGACAGTCAGTGCCGGAGAACTCGACAGAGGTGACCGCGGCCGGGATCGCCCGGCTCGCGGGGGTGGGCCGCGCCGCCGTCAGCAACTGGCGACGCCGCCACGCCGACTTCCCCAAGCCGGTCGGCGGCACCGAGACCAGCCCGTCCTTCGCCCTGCCCGAAGTCGAACAGTGGCTGCGTGACCAGGGGAAGCTCGCCGAGGTCCCGCTCCGTGAACGGGTCTGGCAGCAGCTGGCCGGGCACCCGGCCGGCGCCGTCCCAGCCCTCGTCCACGCGGGCTGCGCCCTGCTGCTCGTCCGGGACAGGCCCACCGCCTGGCTGGAGATCAGCGCCGTGTCGGACGGGCGGATGGCCAAGGTGCTGCACCTGGCCCTGAACGACCTGCTCACCGCACGCTTCGGTCCGGCCACCGAAGCAGGCGACGGAAGCGGAGGTGGAACGAATGGATGCGTACGCGCTGTTCACACCCCCACCGCCGACGAACTCCTTCCGTCCGTTCCCCTGCTGCGCGCCGCTGCCGAACTCGCCGCCGAGACCGGGGCCCGCCAGGCCTTCGAGTTCCTCCTCGGCCGCCAGCTCGACGCCAACCCGCGCCAGTTCACGCTCACCCCTCCGGGCCTCGCCGAGCTGATGGCCGCCCTCGTGGAGACGGGGAGCCGGCCCGCCCGTACGGTTCTCGACCCGGCGACGGGGACCGGCGCCCTGCTGCGCGCCCTCAGCCGTCCGACCGCCCTGTACGCGCAGGACGCCGACCCCGACCTTGCCGCGCTGACCGCGCTCCGCCTCGCCCTGAACTCCACCATCGAGAGCTGCACGGTCGCCGTGCGGACCGGCGACACCCTGCGCGCCGACGCGTTCCCGCAGCTCGCCGTCGACGCCGTGCTCTGCCACCCGCCGTTCAACGAGCGCAACTGGGGGCACGACGAGCTCGCCTACGACCCCCGCTGGGAGTACGGCTTTCCCGCCCGTACGGAGTCCGAACTCGCCTGGGTCCAGCACGCCCTGGCCCATCTGCGCGAGGGCGGCACCGCGGTTCTGCTGATGCCCCCGGCCGCCGCGTCGCGCCGTTCCGGCCGTCGGATCCGTGCCGATCTGCTGCGCCGCGGCGCCCTTCGTGCCGTCGTCGCCCTCCCGGCCGGCGCCGCACCCCCGTACGGCATTCCGCTCCACCTCTGGGTGCTGCGCAAGCCCGGCGCCGGTGTCCGCCCCTCGCCCGAGCTGCTGCTCGTGGACACCGCCGAACCCGCCGAACCGGCTGCGGCGACCGCCGGCGCCCCCGCGTCGGGCGGGCGGGACCGGCTCGACTGGCAGGCGGTGCGCAGCGCCGTGCTGGACGCCTGGGAGCCGTTCGAGCGGGCGGAGCGGACCGCTCCCGAGTCGGACGCCCCCCTCGACCGAACCGGCCAGGACCGGCCGGGTGTCAGCCGGGTCGTCCCCGTCATCGAACTCCTCGACGACGACGTGGACCTGGCCCCCGCCCGCCATCTGCCCCCGCCGACGGCCGGTGGCGGAGCCGCCGAACTCACCCGCGTACGGGACCGGCTGACCGAGACGCTGCGGCTGACCGCCACTCTCACGCCGCCGCTCGCGGACCTCTCCGACCCGGCCCGCTGGCCCCTCACCACCGTCGGTGAACTCGCCCGTGCCGGCGCCCTCCAGCTCCGTACCGGTGGCTCCGGCACCGGACCCGGGCCCGTCCTCACGGAATACGACGTCCTCGGCTCCACCGCCCCCTCCGGGACGCTTCCCGCCACCCCCGCGAGCACCGACGGGCCGCCCGAGGAGCCGGTCCTCGTCGAGCCCGGTGACGTCGTCGTTCCCGTGCTCGGCGGCGGCACCGTCGCCCGGGTGATCGACGAGGCCACGGCGGGCGCCGCACTCGGCCGCAACCTTCAGCTGCTGCGCCCCGATCCGGCCGCCCTCGACCCGTGGTTCCTCGCCGGTTTCCTGCGCGGCACCGCCAACAACCGGCAGGCCAGCAGTTACGCGTCCACCGCGACCCGGCTCGACGCCCGACGCCTCCAGCTCCCACGCCTGCCGCTCGCCGAACAGCAGCGGTACGGGGCGCAGTTCCGCGCCCTCGCCGCGTTCGAGGACGCGCTCCGGCTGGCCGGCCGGCTCGGTGGACAGCTGGTCCAGGGGATGTACGACGGGCTGACGGACGGTACGGTCGCGCCGAAGTGAGCTGAACCACAACAGTTCCGTACAACCCCGGGACCGTTGTCGGTGTCGCCCTTTACGCTCAGGTCTGCCAGATCTGCGCGCGCTGACAGGTGCGTTCAGCACTTCCCCGACCAGGTACCAGGAGCAGCCATGTACGGCCCGGGTCATCCGCCGCCGCCGACGCCGATGCCGCCGCGTCGGCTGCCCAGCCGAGCCTGGATCGTCTCGATGCGCGTGCTGTTCGTGGTGCTCTCGGTGGGCTCGATCGGTCTCCTGCTGTGGGCTCCGCTGCTGCGCCTCGCGATCGTGCGCCGCAGGACGTCCGACTGGTGGGTGACCGGGGCCGGCTTCGTGTTCGTCTGTGTCCTCCTGCCGATCATCGGCAGGGACGGCAGCAATGCCGACGCCAACGGCATCGACTTCGTTCTCATACCGATGCTGCTCCTGGCGATGCTGGGCGCCCCCGTGTACTACCTGGTCGCGGACATCCGCCACTACGAGCAGCTCGAAAAGCAGCCTTTCGGCGGCGGGTACCTGCCGCCGGGGTACGGGTACACGACCGTGCCCGTGCAGCAGCCGCGGCCCGCTCAGCCGCAGCAGCACCAGCCACAGCAGTACCAGCAGCATCAGCCGCCCCGGTACCAGCCCGCGCAACCCCAGAGCTCGCCGTCGCAGCCCGCGCATCCCCAGAGCTCGCCGCCCCAGCCCGCGTCCACCCCGCCCCACCGCATCGACCAGGTCCGCGCCGAGCTCGACGAGCTGAGCGACTACCTCCGTAAGGAGGAGGACCGTTGAACGGACGTGTCATCGCCGGGCGGTACGAGCTCGCGACCATCCTGGGCCAGGGCGGCATGGGCCAGGTCTGGACGGCGTACGACCAGCGCCTCGACCGCCGGGTCGCGGTGAAGCTGCTCCGGCCCGACCGGGTCGCCGGTCCCGGCGGCAGCGGCGCCGCCGACGAGCTGCGGCGCCGGTTCGTGCGCGAGTGCCGGGTCACGGCCCAGGTGGACCATCCGGGCCTGGTCACCGTCCATGACGCGGGCAGCGACGACGACGACCTGTTCCTCGTCATGCAGTACGTCGAGGGCTCCGACCTCGCCGACCATCTCGCCGAGCACGACCCGTATCCCTGGCAGTGGTCCGTCGCCGTGGCCGCCCAGCTCTGCGCCGCGCTCTCCGCCGTGCACGCCGTGCCGATCGTCCACCGCGACCTCAAGCCCCGGAATCTGATGGTGCGCCCGGACGGCACGATCACCGTCCTCGACCTGGGCGTGGCCTCCGTTCTGGACAACGACACCACCCGCCTCACCCACACCGGTACGCCGATCGGTTCCCCGGCCTACATGGCGCCCGAGCAGGCGATGGGCGGTGCCGTCGGCCCGTACACCGACCTGTACGCGCTCGGTGTGCTCCTGCACGAACTGCTCAGCGGGGACGTGCCGTTCGCCGGATCCACCGCCCTCGGTGTGCTGCACCGCCACCTCTACGAGCCGCCGCTCCCGGTCCGGCAGATCCGGCCCGAGATTCCGGAGCCCCTCGAAGCGCTCGTGCTGCGGCTGCTCGCCAAGGACCCGCAGCACCGTCCGGCGAGCGCCCAGGAGGTGTACGAACACCTCACCCCGCTCCTCCCGTCCCGCTCCACGGGGCTGCCGTCCGGCCCGCTCGACCCGACCCGCCCCTTTCTGCGGCCGCACGCCCCGTGGCCCGACCTCGTCACGACTCCGCCCGCCGCGCAGCCGGCGCCGGTGGCCGCCAAACCGGATGTCGCGGCCGCCGTCGACGAGGTGAAGCAACTGCTCGGGCAGGGCAGGATCACCCAGGCCGTGGACATCCTCGGTGGCATCCTCCCGGCCGCGGCCGAACAGCACGGTGAGGGTTCGCCGGTGGTCCGCATCCTGCGCAAGCAGTACGCGGCGACGCTCATGGACGACGGGCAGTACCGTCGCGCCCTGCCCGAACTGCGCCGCCTCGCCGACGACCGCGCGGCGGAGGCCGGCCCGGCCGACACCCAGACGCTGCAGTACCGCTACGACGCGGCGCAGTGCCTGGAGCAGCTGGGCGAACCGGCCGCCGCGCTCGCGGAGTACCGCGCGGTCCTGCCGTACTACGAGAACCAGTACGCGACGGGCAACGACCCGGCCCGTTCCTTCGAGATCCGTCAGCGCATCGGGTATCTGCTGCTCGCGGTCGGCGACCACGCGGCGGCGCGCGGGCAGCTCCAGGCACTGCTGTACGACACCGAGCGGATGTACGGGCCGCACCACCCGCTGCCGGTGGAGCTGCGCCGCCAGCTCGACCGTCAGATGCAGGTACGCGGCGGCTGAGCGGACCGGGCGGGGCCGGTCGGTCCGGTCCGCCGACGCGACGGGACGAGCCCGGTCGGACCGGTCCCGCCAGGGATTACGGGACAGCCCTTGGACGGGGGCGTCGGCGCAGGGCGACAGGCTGTGGCTCGCACGGGCATCGGCGTGGGCTGTGAAAGCAATGAGCACGCCAAATTTGTGCAATGGCTGCACGGAATGCCCTATTCGTCGGCGAACCGTCGATCACGGCGTGAGACGGTGATCTGCCGCCGGGGCGGCTGACGACTCGCCTGCCCGACGGCCTCTCTCTTCTTTCGATCCTTCTTCCGAGGACTGTCGAGGTCTCTGTGCCTTCTCACCGCATATCCAAGAAGCGTCGTCGCATCTCCATGGCCGTGGCGGGCGTCGCTGTTCTCGCCGGCGGTGCGTTCGCCGCCGAGGCCGCCACCGCCACCACGGCCGCCAGACCCGCGCCGAAGATCTACACCGGGCATGTCTTCGACACCTGCACCGCGCCGTCGCTGACCACCATGAAGGGCTGGTACAGCTCCTCCGTCTACCACGGTGCCGCCGTGTACGTCGGCGGTAAGAACCGCGGCTGTGCGCAGCCCAACCTCACCGCCTCCTGGGTGAAGGCCGTCAGTGCCACCGGCTGGAAGCTCGTCCCGCTGTACGTCGGCGCGCAGCCGCCGTGCCAGACGAGCGCCAACCCCGAGAAGATGACCGCCGCCAACGCCACCTCACTGGCCGTCACCGACGCCAACGACGCCGTGGCGAAGGAGGCCGCGCTCGGCATGAAGCCGGGCAGCCCGGTCTACCTCGACATGGAGTACTTCGACCCGAAGAGCACCTCCTGCGTGAACACGGTGCTTTCGTACATCCGGTCGTTCGACAAGACGGTCAAGGCCAAGGGGTACTGGTCCGGCTTCTACGGCTTCAGCAACTCCAGCGCCGCCGTCGTGGCCAACGCCACGAACCGCACGGACCTGCCGGAGATCCTCTGGTACGCCCGTTACGACGACGTGTACTCCACCACCACGGGCTTCCCGTACGCCTCGACGCTGTACACCGGGCATCGCCGCGGTCACCAGTACGCCGTCAACAAGAAGGTGACACACACCGGTGGCACGCTCACGATCGACCGGAACGCCTGGGACGCCCCGGTCGCGATCGTGGGCTGAGGCCGCCGGCCATGGCTGACTGATCGACCACCCCCAACTCCCCCACCGCCGCTCCCCCCGCGGACCGGTCCGACGGGGCGTGCCGTCGGACGGACCTGTCGCGGGCGGGGGCCGGGTCAGTCCGGTCCCGCCAGTACAAGGTCCTGCCGCCCGGCGCGTCGTCGCACCAGCGCACCCCACAACGCCGCCCCGGCCAGCACGAGCAGCGCGCCCGCTCCGACCGTCGAACCGGCCCGCAGGCCGGGGGGACGGAACGTGCAGTCGACGGATGTGCCGTCGGCGGGGACGGGCGCGGAGACCAGGCCCAGGTAGCTGTCGGCGGGGCGCCCCTGGCAGCTCCAGCCCGCGATCCGGGGCGCGGCGAGCACGACGGTTCCGCGGCTTCCGGGCGGCAGTTCGGCCCGGACGCCGTCGTCGGTGACGTGGACGGACGTCGCTCCGGTGCGCCGCAGCCCGGTCACGGCCGCGGCCAGCCGGTCCCGGTCCAGACAGCCGAGGGCCTCGCGCGGCACGGTCCCGGCGCGGACGGACTGCAGCGTGACCACGACCTGCCCGTCGGCGCCCACGATCCGTCCAAGTGGTTCCATCGCGGCGCGGCGGGCCGGCAGCAGGCCCCGGAGCTCGGTCTCCTGGCCCGCGCCCGGCCGATCGCTCACCTGCGCCGAGCCGAACACCCCGGGTGCCCACAGATACACCTCGCTGCCCGCCGGACAGCGGGCGGTCAGCCGGTATGTGCCGCGCCCCACCCGGTGGGTGCGGTCGTCCCGATCCTCGACCGGAGCACCGCTCACCGTCCGGAGCGTCGTCCGCGGCACGGTATAGACCCGTGAACCGAGCAGTGCCTCCTGGTTCCGGAACGGCGACGGGCCGAAGGACGGCGCCGCGCCCGGTTGCCGCACCGTCACCAGCGGCGGTACCTGCTGCCGCGCCACCGTCACCGGCCGGTCGTCCGGTGCGTTCCACCGCTGGTGCGGGTCGCGCGGCCCATGGACCCGAGCAGCGACCGAGAAGATCGCGTCGGTGACGGGGTTGTCCAGGCTCTGCACGGCCCGGCCGTGGGACGTCCAGCCGGCGCCGAGGGCGGCGAGCGTGCGGGTCAGCACGGCCGGCGTGTGGCTGCTGTAGTACGCGGCGCCCTGACCGCCCACGAGCAGTGGATCGTTGGCGGTGGTCCGCTCCCCACCGGGGTCGGTGCGGTAGCGCGGCCAGCCGTCCACCCGGGCCACCGCGTCGGCCTGTACACGCTGCCGCTCGCCCCAGGGCGCGTAGTGATCGAGCTGGGCCAGGCGCTGCCGGTCGGCGAACGCAGTGGTCGCCGCGGCCTGCCCCACCAGCGCACCGGTCAGCAGCAGCGCGGTGGCGAGACCCGCCCGACGGCCCCGGGCGGGCAGGGCGAGCGCGGCGGCCGTCGCCACCAGACCGGCCGCGAACAGCAGATACGACCGGTGCGTGGCCAGGTCGCTGAAGGCCGCCCCCGCCGCGATCAGCACCAGCACGGCGCCTCCGCCGACCAGGGCCCGGGGCCCCGGTCGTCCGTACGAGACCGAGATCCAGGCAGCGATCACCACCAGACCGGCGAGCACGAACGTCTGGCGGTACGGACTGCCGTTGGGCGTCGCGAACGCGTGCCAGAGGAGATGGGTCGGCCCCCACTGCAGCGACAGCCCGACTCCCGCCACCAGCCCGGCCCACGCCCACCGTTCGCGCCGCGGTACATCCCGCTGGAAGACGAGTGCGCAGGCCGGGAGCAGTGCGACGGCGCTCAGGAAGAGGGCGGGGGTGAAGAAGCCGTACGTGCCGGGGAACAGCCGGGCCAGCACATCGGGCCAGGCAGCGGGCTGGAACGTCCGGTCCCAGCCGGGGTAGGCGTGTTTCGTGCCCAGGTAGACGGGAATCAGGACGGGCGCCGCGAGCCCGATCCCCACGAGCACGCTCCCGGCCGCCCGCGCCAGCCCCCGTATCGCGGCCTTCGGCCTCCCGGCCCCCTTCTCACCCTCCGTCAGCAGACGTACCACCAGCACCAGGGCGGCCCCCAGGGTCGCCATGTACGCCGTGTAGAAGTTGGCGACCCACACCACCGCGACGAGCAGCGGAGCCACCATGCGATGGCGTCCCGTCCGGGCCCACTCGCCGACCAGACAGAGCAGCGGCAGTGCGATCAGACCGTCCAGCCACATCGGGTTGTACGACGCTTCGGCGACCGACCAGCCGCACAACGCGTACGAGCCGCCGAGCACCCCGGCCAGCCACCACCGCCCGCCCCGCAGGGTCAGCAGCAGGAATGCCATCGCGGCCGCGGCGGACGCCATCTTCACCACGGTCAGCACGTACACCGCGAGGTCGATGCGGTCCCGGGGGAAGACCCCGACGAGCAGTGCGAACGGGCTGGTCAGGTAGGTGCCGAGATCCGGCAGGAAGCTGGTGCCGTATCCGGACGACCAGTTCAGGAACAGTCCGCCGTCGCCGCGTCCGTGCAGCAGGTCCCAGAGCCGGGCGTGGAACGGCACGAACTGATTACCGAGATCATTGACGCTCCGGGTGTGCGGCCCGAACGGAAAGCTGCGGGCCCTGGCGTCGCCCGCGCACACGGTGGCCGTGGTGATCAATGCGGCGAGTGTGACCGCGGCCGTGCGGGGACGGAAAGTCGGCATACGGACGAATATCGCAGCCGTGAAGGTAATGAGCAGAGTGGAACCGCTCATTCAATAGTTCAATTCACGTAATGGTCGCTCATTGTCCATGTTCGCCCTCCATGTCTGACGCACCGACAGGGTGAGATGCTCCTGTGCTGATCTCGTTGGTAGTGCCTTGTTTCAACGAGGAGGAGATCCTCGAACGCTTCCATGCGCGTGCCACGGACGAAATGAGTCGGCTGGGGCACGACTTCCAGATCGTCTACGTCGACGACGGCAGTGCGGACAGCACGCTGCCGATCCTGGAGGAGCTGGCCGGAGCCGACCCGCGGATCCGCTATCTCTCCTTCAGCCGCAACTTCGGCAAGGAAGCCGCCATGCTCGCCGGCCTCCAGCACGCCGACGGCGATGCGGTCGTCATCATGGACGCGGATCTCCAGCACCCGCCCGAGCTCGTCGGCCGCATGCTGGCGGAGCACGCCCACGGCTACGACCAGGTGATCGCCCGCCGTAACCGCAAGGGCGACCGCGTCACCCGCACGCTCGGCGCCCGCGCCTACTACTCGCTGATCAACCGCCTGGTGGACGTGGAGCTGGTCGACGGGGTCGGTGACTTCCGGCTGCTGTCCCGGCGTACCGTCGACGCGGTCCTCGAACTCACCGAGTACAACCGCTTCTCCAAGGGCCTGTTCGCCTGGGTCGGATTCCGGACGACGACCTTCGGATACGAGAATGCGGTCCGTGAGAAGGGCAGCTCCGCCTGGACGATGGGGAAACTTCTCAACTACGGACTCGACGGACTGCTCTCCTTCAACAACAAGCCGCTGCGCGCCGCCCTGTACCTGGGGATGGTGCTGATGTCCGTCGCCTTCGCCTATGCCACCTGGATCGTCGGCGTCGCTCTCGTGAAAGGGGTGGACACGCCCGGCTATGTCACGCTGATCGTCGTGGTCACGGCCCTCGCCGGGGTCCAGATGGTGATAGTGGGTGTGGTCGGCGAGTACGTAGGCCGCATCTATTACGAGGTGAAGCGGCGCCCGCATTTCTTGGTGAAGGCATCCAATACCGGCGTACCGAATCAACAGCGGTCGCGGCAGTTCGTACGCCGATGACGGTCACGGCCCAGATGGCCCGCTTCGCCCTCGTCGGCGTCGTGAACACCGGTACGTACTACGGCTGCTACCTGGCCCTGCTGACCGTGCTGCCGTACCTGGCCGCGCATGTGATCGCGTTCGCGTTGAGCATGACCGGCTCGTTCCTGCTGAACTCGTACTTCACGTACCGGACCCGGCCCACCTGGCGGAAGTTCCTGCTCTTCCCGCTCACCAACGCCGCCAACTTCGTCATCACCACCGGCGGTGTCTGGCTGCTGGTCGACCGCGCCGGCTTCAGCAGCCGCTACGCACCGCTGGTCGCAGCGCTGGCGGCCATCCCGATCACCTTTGTGGTCTCCCGCGCGATCATGCTGCGGCCGGACGCGAGGCCGAAAGCGGTCGAACGCGCGCGCTGAGCGCACCTGATTCGGCCCACATCCCGAACTCCTGCCGAATCGTTGGTCGAACCAGTGGCCCGGATCACGCCCACTGCCTAACATCGATCACCGCAAGGTCTTGTGCACCGCCGCACAATCTCTCCCCGGGAGGCTCCTTTGCACCGCCGCCGTCGCACCGCGCTCGTCGTCTCCGCCGCCACGCTCGTCGCGGCGCCGCTGCTCTCCGCCTGCGGCAACCAGGCCCACCCAGGTGCTGCAGCCGTGGTCGGAGGGGACCGGATCGAGGTGTCCACCGTGCAGGCCCAGGTGGCGGAGGTACGCACCGCGCAGCGCGAGTCCGACCAGTCCGTCCAGCTCATCAACAAGTCGGGACAGCTCGGCCGGGCCAAGCTGCACGGACTGATCTTCGACCGGATCCTGGACAAGGCCGCCGCGGACGCGAACGTGACGGTCAGCCGCAAGGAGATCCAGGAGATGCTGCAGTCGGCGGCCACCCAGTCCGGGGGAGAGGCACAGCTGCGGACGACGATGCTCCAGCAGAGCTGGGTCGCCCCCGACCAGATCGAGGCCGTCCTGCGGGAGCAGGTCCAGCTGACGAAGCTGGCCCAGGCGCTCGGCGCCGACCTGCAGCAGCCCGCCGGACAGAAGGCCGTGGGCGACGCACTCACCGCGGCGTCGAAGTCGCTGCACATCGACGTCAACCCGCGCTTCGGTACCTGGGACGACAAGCAGACCCAGCTCGCCAACTACAAGGCCCCGTGGATCACCCAGGTCACCAAGCCCGCCCAGCAGGAGGCCGCAGCGGGCGCTTAGGGGGTGTCCGGTCGGTCAGGCCGGGCTCGCGTGCCCTGGCACGCACATCTGCCGCGTTGTCGCCGGTCCTCCCCGAGCTCTCGGCTTCGCTCGAGCAGGGGAGACCCCATGCGCTCCGCGTGGGCTCCTTCCTCCGCCTCGCAGCTGCACGCGCCACGGTGACATCAGCCGCTCCGCGGCGGGCCGCTCCCTGATCCGGCCCGACCGACCGGACGCCCCCTGGGTAGGTTGGGGGGGTGAACGCTGAAGATCCCGGTCGTATCGTCCTGCTCACCGCCAGCCACCGGGTCGCGCCGGGGTTGCTGTCCTGGCCGGCCTGGCAGACGCTGCACGCCGCCGACCGGGTGCTCTGCGCCGAGCAGGACCAACCGCAGCTGCCGTATCTGCGCGAGGCGGGCGTCACCGTCGAACACGCCGCGCCCACCGCGCAGGAGCTCGTCGACGCCTGCGCGGGCGGCCGGACCGTCGTGGTCGTCACCGGCGGTGAGGGAAACCAGCCGCTGACGGACGGGCTGGCCCGGCTCGCCGGATCGGGCCGGGTACAGATGCCGAACCTGGAGCTGCTGCCCGGTTCGTACGATCTGCCGGGCGCCCGTCTCCTCGATCTCGTCCAGGTCATGGACCGGATCAGGGCCGAGTGCCCCTGGACGTCGCAGAAGACCCATCAGGGGCTCGCCAAGTACGCCATCGAGGAGGCGTACGAACTGGTCGAGGCGATCGAGGACGGCGACCGCGACGAGCTGCGCGAGGAACTCGGGGACGTGCTCCTTCAGGTCGTCTTCCATGCCAGGATCGCGGAGGAGGACGAGGACCAGCCGTTCTCCGTCGACGATGTCGCGGCCACCCTCGTCGAGAAGCTGATCCATCGCCACCCGCATGTCTTCGGTGACGAGACCGCCGAGACCCCGGAGGACGTGCACGCGCACTGGCTGCGCACCAAGGCCATCGAGAAGCAGCGCGACTCGGTCACCGACGGCGTGCCGCTCGGCCAGCCCGGTCTGGCGCTGGCGGCGAAGCTCGCCGGCCGGGTCCGTACCGCCGGACTCGATGTGGCGCTCCCCGCGGGGGACGGCATCGGGTACGAGCTCCTCGCCCTCGCCGTACGCGCGGAACAGGACGGCACCGACCCCGAGGCCGCGCTGCGCGCCGCCGGTCGTGCCTACCGGGACGCGATCCTCGAGGCGGAGGGCAACGGATAACGTCAGGGGGTGAACGACAGCCCCGCCGACACCCCTGCCACCAGCCCCGCCGACGCTCCTGCGGACGGCCCCGAACTCTTCACATGGGAGTTCGCGACCGACCCGTACCCGGCCTACGCCTGGCTGCGCGAGCACAGCCCCGTGCACCGCACCGCGCTGCCCAGCGGGGTCGAGGCATGGCTGGTGACGAGGTACGCGGATGCCCGGCAGGCCCTCGCCGACACCCGGCTCTCCAAGAACCCGGCGCACCATGACGAGCCGGCGCACGCCAAGGGGAAGACCGGCATCCCGGGCGAGCGCAAGGCCGAGCTGATGACGCATCTGCTGAACATCGACCCGCCCGACCACACCCGGCTGCGCCGCCTCGTATCGAAGGCGTTCACGCCGCGCCGGGTCGCGGAGTTCGCGCCGCGTGTGCAGGAGCTGACGGACCGCCTCATCGACAACTTCATCGAGGAGGGGAGCGCGGACCTCATCCACGACTTCGCGTTCCCGCTCCCCATCTACGCGATCTGCGATCTGCTCGGCGTTCCGCGCGAGGACCAGGACGACTTCCGGGACTGGGCGGGCATGATGATCCGCCACGGCGGCGGGCCGCGCGGCGGGGTGGCGCGGTCGGTGAAGAAGATGCGCGGCTATCTCGCCGAACTCATCCACCGGAAGCGGGAGAACCCCGGGGACGATCTGATCTCGGGGCTGATCCGGGCCAGCGACCACGGCGAGCACCTCACCGAGAACGAGGCCGCCGCCATGGCCTTCATCCTCCTCTTCGCCGGCTTCGAGACGACGGTCAACCTGATCGGCAACGGGGTGTACGCCCTGCTGCGCAATCCCGAGCAGCGGGAGCGGCTGCAGCGCTCGCTCGACGCGGGGGAGACCGGGCTGCTGGAGACCGGCATCGAGGAACTGCTGCGGTACGACGGTCCGGTGGAGCTGGCGACCTGGCGGTTCGCCACCGAACCGCTGGTGCTCGGCGGCCGGCGGATCGCGGCGGGCGATCCCGTACTGGTGGTGCTCGCCGCCGCGGACCGGGATCCGGAACGGTTCGCCGACCCCGACATTCTCGACCTCTCCCGGCGTGACAATCAGCACCTCGGCTACGGGCACGGCATCCACTACTGCCTGGGGGCGCCGCTCGCCCGACTGGAGGGACAGGCCGCGCTGGCCACGCTGCTGAGGCGCCTCCCGGACCTGCGTCTTGCGGTGGAACCTACCGATTTGCGGTGGCGCGGAGGGCTCATCATGCGCGGACTGCGCACTCTTCCCGTGGAGTTCGATCCCGGACATCGCCCGGATGAAGGTGACGCTCTGTCAACTCCGTGACTTTCACGTGATCTGCGCTGCATCGACTTGTGACAAGCGTTCGACTGCCGCTACCTTCACCGTTCGACTCACCAGTCACTTGTCAGTCACACGGAAGGCAACCGCATGGGCTCCGCGAACGGCAGACACCGTCGCCCTCGTCAGGCACCCGCCATCGTCGTCGCCGCAGGCGTCACCGGCTCGGCCATCGCCATCCCGCTGCTCGGTGCGGCCGGTGTGCACGCGGCCGACGCCGCGACCTGGGACCGGGTCGCCGAGTGCGAGAGCGGCGGCATGTGGAGTGCCGACCTCGGCAACGGCTTCTACGGCGGTCTCCAGTTCTCGCAGGACACCTGGAAGTCGTACGGCGGCGAGGCGTACGCCTCGCGTGCCGACCTCGCCAGCCGCTCGCAGCAGATAGCGGTCGCCGAGAAGGTCCTCGACGACCAGGGGCCACGGGCGTGGCCCAGCTGTGCGGTGATCTCCGGGCTCACGGTGGACGGGACGCTGCCGGGTGTCGACCCGGGAGGCCTGCTGTCGGCCGACCCGACGCAGAGCGCGGACCCGTCCGACGAGGCGTCGGACGAGGCGAGCCCGTCGGGCGGGTCGAAGTCGGCGTCCGCCAAGTCGTCGGAGAAGGCGTCCGGCAAGGCGTCCGGCAAGGCGTCGGGCAAGGCGTCGAGCGAGTCGTCATCCGATGTGTCGGATACGTCCGGTTCGGCCGACTCGTCCCTCTCCTCCGGTTCTTCCGGCAGTGAGGCGGGCGGTAAGCACCGTGGCGCGCCCGCCCCGGAGGTGAGCCAGGGTGCGGGAACGGGCGGCGATCGCGACTCGGGTCGCCATGCTTCCCGCGGTAACAGTGACGGACGCGACACGCGCGGCTCGGCCGCTGACGGCACATACACCGTTCGGCCGGGCGACAACCTCTGGGCGATTGCTGATGCACAGAAGGTTCATGGCGGATGGCCGGCGCTCTACGAGGCCAACAAGAGTGCTGTCGGCGATGACCCGGATCTCATTCTCCCTGGCCAGAGCCTCGATCTCGGTGTGAAGGCGGAGTAGGACCAATCTGATCAACAGCTTAAATCACCCCAAAAATCGGGGTAGTTCAGAGGCCTATGTCCACTTATGCGTAAGTGAGACATGGGTCTCTTTGCGTCAATCGGCGTGTCTTGTCCGCCGGCTCCGTCCGCATCGCCCCCCACCTGCGAAAACGATGAACGGCTGGACGCGAGAAGGGGATGATTGTCTGTTATGTCCGTCTTTGAATATGGGGGTTGCGTGCGTTTACGGTCGGAACCGCTCGCACCGCGGGCCCCGTCGACCGTCACGCCGAATCCTGCCGTCGGTCGAAGGGAACAGACGCGTAAAGCGCCGTAGGCAGGAGCGGGGGACCCAGGTAAGCGCCGGGCCCGATGGTCGAAAGACCGTCAGGACCGGCTTGGGGTGAAGTCGCGTGCTAGGACGTGCGACCGGGCAACTCACTTGGCCCGAACCCGACAGCTCACCTCGTAGGCGTCGGTGAGGAGAAGTTCCATGCTGCTGAACAGCAAGGGCAAGCACCGCCGCCCGTCCAAGGCCGTCCGTGTGGCCACGCTCGCCGGTGTCGCCGGTGCCGCCATCGCCGCTCCCCTGATGGGTGCCACGGGCGCCTCCGCCGCCTCCGTCGCCACGTGGGACGCCGTCGCCCAGTGCGAGTCCGGTGGCAACTGGTCCATCAACACCGGCAACGGCTACTACGGCGGCCTGCAGTTCTCGCAGTCCAGCTGGGCCGCCGCCGGTGGCACGCAGTACGCCCCGCGGGCCGACCTGGCCACCAAGGCCCAGCAGATCGCCACCGCCGAGAAGCTCCTCGACATGCAGGGTCCGGGTGCCTGGGGCTGCGCCGGCGCCGGCAACCTGACCAACGACGGTGTCGACCCGGGTGTCGACACCGGCTCCGCCGCCGCGAAGCCGGCCGCGCCGAAGCCGGCCGAGCACACCGAGGCCCCCACCGCCTCCCGCTCGGACCGTGGCACCGCCCCCGCGGCCGCGAAGACCGTCACGACGCCGACCGGCCAGAAGGTCGCGAAGGGCGACGGCGAGTACAAGGTGAAGGCCGGTGACTCGCTCAGCAAGATCGCCGAGGCGCACGAGGTGAAGGGCGGCTGGCACCAGCTGTTCAAGCTGAACAAGAACATCGTCAAGGACGCCGACCTGATCTTCCCGGGTCAGCAGCTCCACCTGACGAAGTAGTACGAACCTCAGCAGAAAAGCTCTCTCCTCCCCTGAGCACCCCGACCCGGCGCGGATTCCCCCGTACGCGCCGGGTCGGGGTTTCTGCGCTCACCGTTCAACTGTTGTGGTTACCGCTCAGTAAGTTTTTGGACATTTGCCCGTCTAAGGGTGCCCTTGGGTCCTTTTTCGTCCCAGGAGGCGGGCGGTCGCCGAACACAGTGGGCCAAGGCGGTTAGGCTCTTGCCGCAAGGCCAAAGCGACCCTGCACAACCAGCGTCATATCCCAGAAGGAGATGCCTCGTGCCGTCCATCGACGTCGTCGTAGCCCGGGAAATCCTCGACTCCCGCGGAAACCCCACGGTCGAGGTCGAGGTTGGCCTCGACGACGGCAGCACCGGCCGTGCTGCCGTTCCGTCCGGCGCCTCCACCGGTGCGTTCGAGGCCATTGAGCTTCGCGACGGTGACCCCAACCGCTACCACGGCAAGGGCGTCGAGAAGGCCGTCCTCGCCGTGATCGAGCAGATCGGCCCGGAGCTCGTCGGCTACGACGCGACCGAGCAGCGGCTGATCGACCAGGCGATGTTCGACCTGGACGCCACCGAGAACAAGGGCTCGCTCGGCGCCAACGCCATCCTCGGCGTCTCGCTGGCCGTCGCGCACGCCGCCTCCGAGGCCTCGGACCTGCCGCTGTTCCGCTACCTCGGTGGCCCGAACGCGCACCTGCTGCCCGTCCCGATGATGAACATCCTCAACGGTGGGTCGCACGCCGACTCCAACGTGGACATCCAGGAGTTCATGATCGCCCCGATCGGCGCGGAGTCCTTCTCCGAGGCCCTGCGCTGGGGCGCCGAGGTCTACCACACGCTGAAGAAGGTCCTGAAGACGAAGGGCCTGTCGACCGGCCTCGGCGACGAGGGCGGCTTCGCGCCGAACCTGGAGTCGAACCGCGCCGCCCTGGACCTCATCATCGAGGCCATCAAGGAGGCCGGTTACGCCCCGGGCAAGGACATCGCGCTCGCGCTCGACGTCGCCGCCTCGGAGTTCTACAAGGACGGCAAGTACGAGTTCGAGGGCAAGTCCCGCTCGGCCGCCGAGATGACCGAGTACTACGAGGAGCTCGTCTCCGCGTACCCGCTGGTCTCCATCGAGGACCCGCTGTACGAGGACGACTGGGCCGGCTGGAACGTCATCACCCAGAAGCTCGGCGCCAAGGTGCAGATCGTCGGCGACGACCTGTTCGTCACCAACCCGGAGCGCCTGGCCCGTGGCATCGAGGAGGGCTCCGCCAACGCCCTGCTCGTCAAGGTCAACCAGATCGGCTCGCTGACCGAGACCCTGGACGCCGTCGAGCTGGCCCAGCGCAACGGCTTCAAGTGCATGATGTCCCACCGCTCCGGCGAGACCGAGGACGTCACCATCGCCGACCTCGCCGTCGCGGTGAACTGCGGTCAGATCAAGACCGGCGCCCCGGCCCGCTCGGACCGTGTCGCCAAGTACAACCAGCTGCTGCGCATCGAGGAGATCCTCGACGACGCGGCGGTGTATGCGGGCCGCTCCGCGTTCCCGCGCTTCAAGGGCTGAGCGCAGGCCCGTCACGGGCCGAAGGCACCGGCCTCCGTCCGTCCCCGCACTCGGTCCCGTACCGTGTGTGGGGACGGACGTGCGTAGTGGGGAGGCGGAGACATGGCCGCGAAGGACCGGGACCGGTTCTCCACCGCGACCCGGCTGCGGCTGCTCGGAGAGCAGACCGCCGCCCGTGTCTACCGGTCCCAGAACCGCCGCCAGGCCCGCCGCTCCCGGCTCACCGGCCGGGCCGCCTTCCTCGCCCTTGTCGTCTGCTCCCTGGTGGTGGCGCTCGCGTACCCGATGCGGCAGTACGTGTCGCAGCGCGACGAGATCGCCGACCAGGAGCGGCTGGCGCAGGAGGCGGAGGCGCGCACCGAGGAGCTGCGCGACGAGAAGGCGCGCCTCCAGGACGACGCGTACATCCGGCGGCTGGCCCGGGAGCACCTGCACTACGTCCTTCCCGGGGAGACCGGTTACACCGTGGTCGACCCGGACGCGGCCAGGGAGCGCGGCGGAGGGTCGGAGGAGACCGACCGGCCGTGGCACTCCAACCTGTGGGACGGCGTGGACTCCGCCGACCGCGACTGACCCCTTCTCCTTTTTCCTGATCCTCTGCGGAACCGCAGTCCAAGCATCCCGAGTAGAACCAAGGCAGGCATGGAAACGCCCCCTCCCCAGACCGAATCCACCACGCCCACCGAGGCGGACATCGCCGCGTTCCAGCAGCAGCTCGGCCGCCCGCCGCGCGGGCTGCGCGCGATCGCGCACCGCTGCCCGTGCGGCAACCCGGACGTGGTCGAGACGCAGCCCCGGCTGGAGGACGGTACGCCGTTCCCGACGACGTACTACCTGACGTGCCCGCGCGCGGCGTCCGCGATCGGAACGCTGGAGGCGAACGGCGTCATGAAGGAGATGACGGAGCGTCTGGCCACGGACCCGGAGCTGGCGGCGGCGTACCGCAATGCGCACGAGGACTACATCGCCCGGCGTGACGCGATCGAGGTGCTGGAGGGCTTCCCCAGTGCGGGAGGCATGCCGGACCGGGTGAAGTGCCTGCATGTGCTGGTCGGGCACTCGCTGGCGGCGGGGCCGGGCGTGAATCCGCTGGGGGACGAGGCGATTGCGATGCTGCCGGAGTGGTGGCGCAAGGGGCCGTGCGTGACGCCGTGCGTGGCTCCGAGCGAGAGCGACGGGTGGACGGTCGACGCGAACGACAGCGGCCACTTCGCCTCCCGGCCGGCCGACCGGCCCGGTGAGGGGGACGGCCGGTGACCCGCGTTGCCGCCATCGACTGCGGAACCAACTCCATCCGGCTGCTCGTCGCCGACGCCGACCCCGCCACCGGTGAGCTGACCGAGCTCGACCGGCGGATGGAGATCGTCCGGCTCGGGCAGGGCGTGGACCGCACCGGCAGGCTCGCCCCCGACGCTCTGGAGCGGACCTTCGCCGCCTGTCGCCGGTACGCGGACGTCATCAAGGCGCACGGCGCGGAGAAGCTCCGCTTCGTCGCCACCTCCGCCTCCCGCGACGCGGAGAACAGGGACGAGTTCGTCCGCGGCGTGCTGGACATCCTCGGCGTCGAGCCCGAGGTGATCAGCGGCGACCAGGAGGCGGAGTTCTCCTTCGAGGGTGCCACCAAGGAACTCGCGGGCCGGGACCATCTCGCCAAGCCGTATCTGGTGGTCGACATCGGCGGCGGCTCCACCGAGTTCGTCGTCGGCGACGACCGGGTCCTGGCCGCGCGGTCCGTGGACATCGGCTGCGTAAGGATGACGGAGCGCCACCTCGTACGCGACGGTGTCGTCACCGACCCGCCCACACCGGGTCAGATCACCGCGATCCGTGCGGACATCGACGCCGCCCTGGACCTTGCCGAGGAGAGCGTCCCGCTCACCGAGGCCGCCACGCTCGTCGGCCTCGCCGGCACCGTCACCACCGTGGCCGCGATCGCGCTGGGACTGCAGGAGTACGACTCCGAGGCGATCCACCACTCCCGGATCTCCTTCGAGCAGGTCCAGGAGATCACCGGGCGGCTCGTCACCTCGACCCACGCCGAGCGCGCCGCGATCCCCGCGATGCACCCGGGACGCGTCGATGTGATCACCTCCGGGGCGCTCGTCCTGCTGGCCGTGATGAAGCGGACCGGGGCCCGCGAGGTCGTCGTCAGCGAGCACGACATTCTGGACGGAATCGGCTGGTCGATCGCCTAGCCGAGGCCGGGCGGGAGTGCGTACGAGCGCGGCAGATATCGCGCTCATGCGCACTCCCGCCTGCACCTTTGAGCCTGCGTCGGCTCCTCGTGGACCCTTCGCGCACCCCCTGCGGAGACACGCCGCGACGAAGTTCGTGAACTTCTTCACAAGGAATTCGGCGCTCCGGGCCACACTTCTGCTCCGTACGGGCTTCCACGGCCGCCGACGGGTCCGCCCGCCGCGCATGCGGGACGGTTCCGGGTGTGGTTCGAGGCGGTGGAAGAAGAGGGTGGTTCACAGCGCTCACGGGGCTCAAGGGCCTGCTCACAAGCGGTGAACAACGTTCGCCGTGGCGCGGTGGTTCCCCCGCGCCCCCATGACCTCGGTCACGTGGGCGGCGAAGTGTAGCAGAGGGTGGGGGATACCTTGTGAAGGGGCTCACGAGCGTGCCCCCCAGGTGGGGTGGATACTCGATGGCATGAGCACCACGGAGCGTCCCAGGATCCTCGTAGTAGGCGGTGGGTACGTAGGCCTGTACGCAGCTCGGCGCATTCTGAAGAAGATGCGCTACGGCGAGGCGACCGTCACGGTCGTCGACCCCCGGTCGTACATGACCTACCAGCCCTTCCTCCCCGAAGCCGCCGCCGGCAGCATCTCGCCTCGGCACGTCGTCGTCCCGCTGCGACGCGTACTGCCGAAGGCCGAGGTTCTCACCGGCCGCGTCACGACCATCGATCAGGACCGCAAGGTCGCCACGGTCGCGCCGCTCGTCGGCGAGGCCTACGAGCTGCCCTTCGACTACCTGGTCATCGCGATGGGCGCGGTCTCCCGCACCTTCCCGATCCCCGGCCTGGCCGAACAGGGCATCGGTATGAAGGGCATCGAGGAGGCCATCGGCCTGCGCAACCACGTTCTCGAGCAGCTGGACAAGGCCGACTCGACGACCGATGAGGACGTCCGCCGCAGGGCGTTGACGTTCGTCTTCGTGGGTGGTGGCTTCGCCGGTGCGGAGACCATCGGCGAGGTCGAGGACATGGCCCGCGACGCGGCGAAGTACTACACGAACGTGAAGCGCGAGGACATGCGCTTCATCCTCGTCGACGCCGCCGACAAGATCCTTCCCGAGGTCGGCCCGAAGCTGGGCACCTGGGGCCGGGAGCACCTGGAGTCCCGTGGTGTCGAGGTCTTCCTCTCGACCTCCATGGACTCCTGCGTCGACGGTCACGTCGTTCTGAAGAACGGCCTCGAGGTCGACTCCAACACCATCGTGTGGACGGCCGGCGTGAAGCCGAACCCGGCGCTGGCACGCTTCGGCCTGCCGCTCGGTCCGCGCGGTCACGTGGACACCTCCGAGAAGCTTCAGGTGCAGGGCACCGACTACATCTGGGCCGCGGGCGACAACGCCCAGGTTCCGGACATGGTCGGCCGCAAGGCCGGCAACCCGAACGCCTGGTGCCCGCCGAACGCCCAGCACGCACTGCGTCAGGCCAAGGTCCTCGGCGACAACGTCATCTCCGGGATGCGCGGCTTCCCGCAGAAGGAGTACAGCCACGCCAACAAGGGTGCGGTCGCCGGTCTCGGCCTGCACAAGGGCGTCGCGATGATCGTCATGGGCAAGATGAAGATCAAGCTCAAGGGCCGTCTCGCCTGGTACATGCACCGTGGCTACCACGGCATGGCGATGCCGACCTGGAACCGTAAGATCCGGATCTTCGCCGACTGGACCCTTGCGATGTTCCTCAAGCGCGAGGTCGTCTCGCTCGGCGCCATGGAGACGCCGCGCGAGGAGTTCTACGAGGCCGCCAAGCCGGCTCCGGCTCCGGCCGCCGCCAAGGCCGAGGGCGAGAAGGCCAACGCCTCCTAGTCCACCCGCGGATGCTCGCATCCGCACAGCTCGTGCATGACGCCCGAAGGGGCCGCCCGCCATCCGTGGTGCGGGCGGCCCCTTCGGCGTACCCGGGGAGGGGCGGCCCTCCGACCCAATAAGTGCATGTGGGCTACAGGTATTTTGCCGATCCGTTGCGCTGCTGCGGGATGGCGTTGGCGCCGGAGAGTGTTGACGGGGGTGTACCTCGTCGTGGCACCACGGGTGCAGGGCGTGGTTCACGGCATGTTTGGGCATGTTCGGGCACGTTGGGAAACACCATCACGGAGGTGTACGCCATGGCAGACGCCGCGTTGCGGCTGACCGCTCTCGCCGAGGAGTTGCTGGGAGAACCCGTACCGGTCCGGATCCGGGCCTGGGACGGCAGTGAATCCGGACCGCCAGGTGCCCCCGTACTCGTCGTCCGGAACCGCCGCGCACTGCGCCGGCTGCTCTGGAAGCCGGGCGAACTGGGCCTGGCCCGCGCCTGGGTGGCGGGCGAACTCGACATCGAAGGCGATCTGTACGAGACCCTGGACCGTATGGCCGGGCTGCTCTGGGAGCGCGGGGCGGACGCGAAGGACACCGTCCACCCGATCCGGGACCCCAAGGTGCGGGCCGCCGCCCGCGGCCTGCTGCAGCTGGCCGGGCCCTGGCCGCCACCGCCCCCGCCCGCCGAGGAGGTCCGCCGCCGCACCGGCCCCCTCCACACCAGACGCCGCGACAAGGAGGCCATCAGCCACCACTACGACGTGGGCAATGACTTCTACGAACTGGTCCTCGGCCCGTCCATGGTCTACTCCTGCGCCTACTGGGAGGACGGCGGCAGCCTGGAGGACGCCCAGCGCGACAAGCTCGACCTGGTCTGCCGCAAGCTCGCCCTGAAGGAGGGCGACCGCCTCCTCGACGTCGGCTGCGGCTGGGGCTCCATGGCCATGCACGCAGCACGCGAGTACGGCGCCCAGGTCACCGGAGTGACCCTCTCCACCGAGCAGGCCGCGTTCGCCCGCAAGCGCATTGCCGAAGAGGGACTGACGGACCGGATCGAGATCCGGGTCCAGGACTACCGGGACGTCAGGGACGGCCCGTACGACGCCATCTCGTCGATCGGCATGGCCGAACACGTCGGTTCGGTCCGCTACCGCGAATACGCCGACAGCCTCTACGCACTGCTCAGGCCCGGCGGCCGGCTGCTCAACCACCAGATCGCCCGCCGCCCCGAGAAGGACGAGTCCGCTTACCACGTGGACGAGTTCATCGACGCGTACGTCTTCCCGGACGGCGAACTCGCGCCGGTGGGCCGGACCGTCGCAACACTGGAGGAAGCGGGCTTCGAAGCCCGCGACGTCGAGTCGATCCGCGAACACTACGCACTGACCCTGCGCCGCTGGGTCGCCAACCTGGAGAAGCACTGGGACCGTGCCGTCACCATGACCTCGCCCGGCCGGGCCAGGGTCTGGCGGCTCTACATGGCGGCCTCCGCGCTCTCCTTCGAGCACAACAAGATCGGCGTCAACCAGATCCTCGTGGTGCGTCCGATGGACGGCGGGGCTTCGCGGATGCCGTTGCGCGCCCGCGAATGGAAGGCCTCCGCGGCCGACTGAACGCGTACGAGTGCAGAGAGGGCCGGTACCCGCAGCTCCAGCTTGCGGGTACCGGCCCTCCGTATCAGGGGTTGGCCATCAGCGGCTCACTCGCTACTCCGTCTTGATCGCCGTCAGCATGTTCAGCCTCGCGGCGCTACGGGCCGGCCAGAGCGAGGCCAGCACGCCCACCAGCGCTGCCAGTACCAGGAAGACCGCGATCCGGTCCCACGGGATCACCAGGGCGTAGCCCGGGATGGCGGAGGCCAGCGTCCGGCCGATCGCCCAGCCGAGGAACGTACCGAGCGCGACCCCGATCACCGCACCGAAGACCGAGATGACCACGGCCTCCAGCCGGATCATGCGCTTGACCTTGCGCCGGTCCAGACCGATCGCCCGCAGCATGCCGATCTCCTGCTGACGCTCGAAGACCGACATCGCCAGGGTGTTGACGACCCCGAGCACCGCGATGATCAGGGCCATCGCCAGCAGCCCGTACATGATGTTCAGCGCCGTGTTGATGAAGCCGCCGAACATGTCCCGGATGTCCTGACGGTCCATCACGGACATCGCCGGGTTGTCACCCAGGGCGTCGACCACGGCCTGCTCGTTGGCCTTCGACGCGCCGCCGTCCGTCTTCAGCCAGATCTCGCGGATGTCCGGGCGGCTCTGGTGCGCGTCCAGGATGTTCTTCGGCATCAGGACGGGCGAGAGGAACTCGTTCTCCTCGTAGACCGCGCCGACCTTCAGGGTGCCCTTCTTGTCGTCGTCGTACGTCACCGGGAGCGAGGTGCCGGGCTTCCAGCCGTTGGACTTCGCGGTCTTGTCGCCGACGGCGATCTCGCCGTGGGCGAGCGAATCCAGCGAGCCGGAGACCGTCTTCACGGAGAAGACCTTCTGCACATCGCCCGGTGTCACCCCGGACGCCGCGTGGTAGGCGCCCTCGACCCTGATGGAGGCGGCCTGCTGGGGCGAGACCGCGGAGACGGCGTCGGACTTCTCCAGGGCGGTGAGTGCCGACTCGTCGAGCGAGTCGCCGCTCGCCATCGAGATCATGTAGTCGGCCTTGATGTTGTCCGTCGTCATCCGGTCGACGGCCTGGCCGAGCGTGACGCCGAGCACCGAGATGCCGGTGACCAGGGTGAGGCCGATCGCGAGCGCGGAGGCCGTTGCTCCGGTACGCCGGGGGTTACGGACCGCGTTCTGCGCAGCCAGCTTGCCCGAGACGCCGAACAGCTTCAGCAGCAGCGGCCGCACCAGCGCGATGACCGGCCGCGACAGCAGCGGGATCAGCACGATGACACCGATCAGCGCCACGAGGGCCCCGGCCCCGATGATCGTCCGGCCGTCCGAACCGGCCGCCGCACCCGCGACGATCCCGGCCGCACCGAGCAGGGTGAGCACCCCGCCGATCGAGTTCCGCACGACCAGCGACTTGGTGGTGGCCACCGCGTGGACACTGCTCATCGCGGCCACCGGCGCGATCTTCGCGGCGCGGCGGGCGGGCAGCCAGGCGGCCAGCACGGTGATCAGGACGCCGACGCCGAGCGCGGCACCGACCGCGAGGGGGGAGACCACCAGCGGACCGGCCGGGATCTTCCCGCCGATCAGGCTCATCGCCGAGCGCAGTCCGGTGGCGAGACCGATACCGAGCAGGAAGCCGATCACCGAGGCGAGCGCGCCGACCACGGCCGCTTCGAGGAGCACGGACCGCTTGACCTGGCGGCGGGAGGCGCCGACGGCGCGCAGCAGCGCCAGTTCCTTGGTGCGCTGGGCGACCAGCATGGTGAACGTGTTGGCGATCAGGAAGATGCCGACGAACAGGGCGATGGCCGCGAACGCGAGCAGCATCGTGTTGAGGTTGCCCAGGCCGTCCTCGATCTGCTTCGCCTGGTCATCGGCGAGGACCTTGCCGGTCCTGGCGGTGGCGTCCTTGGGCAGCAGCGGCTCCACCGCGTCCAGCAGCTTCTGGTCGGAGGCGCCGGCCGCTGCGGTGACGGTGATGTCCTGGAACCAGCCGGGCTTCAGGTAGAGCTGCTGGGCGACCGGGGTGTCGAAGAGGACCAGGCTGCCGCCCGCGTTGACCGCGCCGTCCTCGGTGGTGAAGATCCCGGCGAGGGTGTACTCCTTCACCGGTCCGTTCGTGGCGACCCTGACCCGGTCGCCGACCTCGTACGTGCCCTTCTTCGCGGTCTCCTTGTCGAGCGCGATCCGGCCGTCGCCGACCGGGCCCGTGCCGTCGACGAAGGTGTACGAGGCGTCCTTGCCGTTGGCGCCGGGGGAGAAGTTGCCGCCGGTGTTGGACCAGCCGTTGCCGATCAGCTTGCCGCCCGGGTCGGCGACCCCGGCGAAGCCGGAGACCCGGCCGGTGGCGGTGGCCACCCCGTCCAGGGACCGGATCTTCTTCAGCGTGGCGGCGTCGATGCCGGACGCCTTTTCGTCGCGCCGGTCGGCGTGGGTGGTGACGGCGACGGCGACGTCGTCGTAACTCTTCGCAGACTGGTTGCGGAAGGCGTTGCCGAGGGTGTCGGTGAAGACCAGGGTGCCGGAGACGAAGGCCACGCCGAGCATCACGGCGAGCACGGTCATCAGCAGCCTGGCCTTGTGCGCGAGCACATTGCGCAGGGCGGTACGGAACATGTCTGTCAGTCCTGGGATGGGGTCCGGAAGCGGGATCGGGGGAGGCGGTCCGTGCTCAGCTGGTACGGCCCTTGGAGTCGAACGCCTTCATCCGGTCCAGCACCCCGTCCGCGGTGGGACGCACCATCTGGTCGACGATCGCCCCGTCCGCGAGGAAGATCACCCGGTCCGCGTAGGAGGCGGCGACCGGGTCGTGCGTCACCATCACCACGGTCTGGCCCAGCTCGCGCACCGAGTTGCGCAGGAAGCCCAGGACCTCGGCGCCGGAGCGGGAGTCCAGGTTCCCGGTCGGCTCGTCACCGAAGATGATCTCCGGCCGGGAGGCCAGGGCGCGGGCCACCGCGACACGCTGCTGCTGGCCGCCGGAGAGTTCGGTCGGCCGGTGCTTCAGCCGGTCGGACAGGCCCACCATGTCGATCACCCCGCGCAGCCATTCGGCGTCCGGCTTACGGCCTGCGATGTCCATCGGCAGGGTGATGTTCTCCAGTGCGGTCAGCGTCGGCAGCAGGTTGAACGCCTGGAAGATGAAGCCGATCTTGTCCCGGCGCAGCTGGGTGAGCTGCTTGTCCTTGAGGGAGCCGAGCTCCGTCTCACCGAGCCGTACCGAACCGCTGCTGAAGCTGTCGAGGCCGGCCACGCAGTGCATGAGCGTGGACTTGCCGGAGCCCGACGGGCCCATGATCGCGGTGAACTCGCCCTGCGGGAAGTCCACGGTGACCCGGTCCAGGGCGGTCACCTTGGTCTCGCCCTCTCCGTAGATCTTCGACAGTTCCGTGGCGCGGGCGGCCACCGCGGTGGCGCGGTGAGCGGTGGACATGGTGGTCACGGGAGACTCCTGGGTCGGGACTCGGTTCAGGTACGGGGCCTTCTGCAAGGCACCGCTCCATCGTCTCCTTCGATTCGCCGCCGGTCGTCAGCCCCGGTGCCCGTTCCGGAGGCCCTCTTGAGTCGCATCGGCGGGGTACGCGCGTCCTCCTGCGGTATGACGGCGACCCTGATGGCGTACCGCGCTTGTCACATCCGGCACGTCACATCCGGCACGTCGCACCGGCCGCCCCGCACCCGGCGCTCAGCGCGGCGGCGCCGTGGAGCCGCGCGGGACGAGGCGGGCGGCGGAGTCCTCGAATCCGGCTGCGCTGCCCTCCGTGACCAGCGCCATGAGCTGGTGGCGCGGCTGGGCGAGGTGCGGACAGTCGAGTTCTACGAGGAGGACACCCGGCTGGCTCTGCCGCCCGCCTGCTACGACGTGAGGGTCACCCGGAGTGACGGCGACGCGTCCGCATACCGTGTCGAGCTGACCGCCCGCACACTGCTGCGGGATCTCGCTCTCTTCCCCGACCGGCTCGATCCGGCGGCCGCGGTGGACGAGATGCTCGTCACCCTGCTGCCGGGGGAGAGCGCTGTCTTCCGGGTGACCGGCGCGGTGATCGAGGACCCGGGGGCACTGGGGACCCGCCCGGTGCTGAGGTGTGTAAATGACACCATTGCCTAGCCGGGTGGCGGACCCATGGCGAGCCATGGCGCACCCATGGCGCACTGGGCCGTCCGGGTGCGGCGAGTTTCCGTCAATCCCAATTGTGGGTCTTGGTACCCACTACCCCGGCCAGGCATGTGCCGATGCCCTCTCAGCTATGCTGACGGACCCTCAAACGGTCAATAAAATAAGACAACATCGAGCCACAGTTCCGCTGATCGGGGGACGTCCACGGATAGGGTCATGTGCCAACGCGGAGCCGCGCGCCAGGCCCGGATGGTGGAATGCAGACACGGCGAGCTTAAACCTCGCTGCCCCTCGGGGGCGTGCCGGTTCGAGTCCGGCTCCGGGCACCACTGCGACATTCGGTGACCGTGCCGGTGCGGACGGGCGTTAGTTCAGCGATCAACCTTCATAAAGATCCTCCCCTGGCACTAGGGTGATTCTTTTGCCTACCCATTACTCTTGTGGGAAGGCCACGCAGGGTGGCCATGGAGGAGAGCAATGAGGAGCAGCAACCCGGTCTTCTCGCGACGGGGGTTCAGCCGCGACAACGGCTACGCGGGCTTCAACGCGGCGCCGCAGGCCGGGGCCCCTGTGACGGGTGCCGACCCGTACGCGCAGGGCACCGCCGCGAACCCGTACGCCACCAACCCCTACGCCCAGCAGGACACCCGGTACGGCGCCCCGCAGGCGCCCGCGCGCACCGGTGCGATGACGATCGACGACGTCGTCACGCGTACCGCGATCACGCTGGGCACCGTGGTGCTCGGCGCGGCCCTCGCCTGGGCCCTGCTGCCGGTCGACGAGGCCAACCTCGGCAAGTCCTACGGCATCGCGATCGGCGCTGCCCTGGTGGCATTCGTCCTGTCGCTCATCCAGTCGTTCAAGCGCAAGCCGGTCCCGGCGCTGATCGTCTCCTACGCGGCCTTCGAGGGTGTCTTCCTCGGGGTGATCTCCAGCGCGGTCTCCACGTACATCGGTCCCGGCGTGGTGATGCAGGCGGTGCTGGGCACCATGTGTGTCTTCGCCGGTGTGCTTTTCGCGTACAAGATGCGCTGGATCCGCGTCACCCGCCGGTTCTACGGCTTCGTGATGGCCGCCGCCATGGGCTTCATGCTCCTGATGGTGGTCAACCTGCTGTTCGCCGTCTTCGGCGGGGGTGACGGCCTGGGCTTCCGCAGCGGCGGTCTCGGCATCCTCTTCGGCGTCATCGGGATCATCCTCGGTGCGTGCTTCCTGGCCCTGGACTTCAAGCAGGTCGAGGACGGCATCGCGTACGGCGCGCCGCGCGAGGAGTCCTGGCTGGCGGCCTTCGGTCTCACCATGACCCTGGTGTGGATCTACCTGGAGATGCTGCGTCTGTTCTCCATCCTCAGCGGCGACGACTGACCGCACAGCCCCGCACGACGGAACGGCCCGCAGGCACACCGCCTGCGGGCCGTTCCGCTTGTCCGGATCTCGTACGCCTAAAGCAGCTTCCGCGCCGCCCGTCTCAGGTCGTACTCGTGGATGAGTGCCTTCGCGTGTCCATAGGCGAGGTCGTGTTCGCTCCGCAGCCAGCTGACCTTCTCGTCGAACCGGAGGGCGGGGCCTTCGTCGACGGTGCGGAGCCAGTCGGAGACTTCACGACCGGTGCAGCGGGGGATTCGGGAGAGCAGATTGCGATGGGTCTCTTCGGAGAAGACATGGTTCATCGGCGCCTCCGACGCATTGCGCGTTGCTGGTCCTTCCCGACACCGTGCCTGAGCGTCGGCCCGTTGGCAACCATCACGGACCGGCGCGTAGGGTCACTGAGTGCTCGATACGACCCCGCTGATCACCGCCGTGGACCGATTTGCCGACCGGCTGCGTGCCGCCCCGCAGAGCAGGCTGCAGCGCGGAGCCGCCGCCGAAGGGCTGGCCACGGCCAGGGAATTGGCCGTACGGGCCCAGCGCATCGAAGCGCCGGACCGTGCGCCGCGCATCCTGCCGGACGTCGGGATGTTCGCAATCGGCGACCAGCTCGCGGTCGTGGGGCGGGACTTGGCGGCGGCACTGGAAACGGCCCCGTCCGTGGAGCTGGACGAGGCCGTGCGATTCGTGGAGGAAGCGACCGCCCGGGCATTCGCGTAGCGGCCTTGGGCAGCGGCCGGGAGCCGCTGCGGGGAACCCGGGCTTCCCGGAAGGTTCCCGGGGGCTCCAGGGTTCCGGGAGTGCTTCCGGTGGCTCAGAACGAGGCGATGACCCGGTCGGCGAGAATGTAGACGTTCTCCTTGCCGCAGGAGAACGTCAGTGCGTACGCGCCGGAGACACCGGAGCCGCCCAGCAGCACCGGGTGCTCACCGGCCAGCAGCGCTCGGCCGAGCTGCTCGGCCGTCTCGCGGTGGCCGGGGGTCATGCAGAGCGTGGTGCCGTCGGCGAAGACATAGACATCGAGGGTGCCGAGCGGGCCGGGCCGGACATCGGCGAGCTCGGTACGGCGGTCGGCGAGCTCCTCCAGCCGGCTCACGGTGCGCTCGTGGTCGGTGACGACCGGGGTCTGCACCGGCACGAAGTCGGGGTGCGAGGGGTGACGGCGACGGGCCGCGGCCAGCTCGGGGGAGTCCTCGGCGAACTCCACCGTCTCGGGCAGCTCGGTTATCTCCGCCAGCTCGGCCAGCTCCGTCAGCTCTTCGAGCGCCTCGGTGGCGTCGAGGTCCATGGCCTCCAGGCCCGCGAAGTCGGCCTGGCGCGGCAGGAAGAACGGCGCGTCCTCGCCGATCCCGGAGAGGCCGCCCAACAGGGACGGGGCGTCGGCGGCGTCGCGCGCCTCCTGGGAGGCCCAGAAGGCACGGGCCTCGGCGAGCTCGCGCTCACGCTCCTCGGCGAGTGCTTCGGCCACAGCAGCGCGTATCTCGGCGGCGGGGGTAGCCGTGGCGCGACTCTGCGGCGGCACCGAGGCGGTACGGGCGTGGCCCGCGGCCAGCTCGATGCGCAGGGCCGTGACCTGCTTGCGCAGCCCGTGAGCAGCGTGCAGCGCGGCAGCGCCCACAGCCGTCGCAGCGGCGGTGGTCAGCAACAGGGCAAGAGGCATGATGCTCACTGACATACTCCCGGTTTCAATTGATCCCACGACTTCCTACATCAGCTTGGCCTGCACCTGCGCCCATTGTCAGTGCATTACGTCACGAATTGGACAGGTCTTTGGGTCGCGTGTTTACCCCTGATGCGGGTGTGACCTGCAAAAACACCTCTCCCCCAGGAGATAGGTCACATCCTGGGGGAGATTCGGTCACGGTCGGGGCTCGGAACCGGCCACGTCGTGGGTGGGTGAGCCGCCGGGAGAGGTCTGCTCGGCGGTTCCGGAAGCGATCAGCTCAGCTCAGCCGCTCGATGACCATCGCCATGCCCTGGCCGCCGCCCACGCACATGGTCTCCAGCCCGAACTGCTTGTCGTGGAACTGCAGGCTGTTGATCAGCGTGCCGGTGATCCGGGCGCCGGTCATGCCGAAGGGGTGGCCGACGGCGATCGCACCACCGTTGACGTTGACCTTCTCCAGCGGCAGGCCGAGGTCGCGGTAGGAGGGGATCACCTGGGCGGCGAACGCCTCGTTGATCTCGGCCAGGTCGATGTCGTCGATGGTGAGCCCGGCGCGCTTCAGCGCCTGCTTGCTGGCCTCCACCGGTCCGTACCCCATGATCTCGGGGGAGAGCCCGGAGACGCCGGTCGAGACGATCCGGGCCAGCGGGGTCAGACCCAGCTCGCGCGCCTTCGTGTCGGACATGATCACGAGCGCGGCGGCGCCGTCGTTGAGCGGGCAGCAGTTGGCGGCGGTGACCAGGCCGTCAGGGCGGAAGACCGGCTTCAGGCCCTGTACGCCCTCCAGCGTGACGCCCGCGCGCGGGCCGTCGTCCTGGGAGACGACCGTGCCGTCGGGGGTCGTGACCGGGGTGATCTCACGCGCCCAGAAGCCGTTCTTGATGGCTTCCTCGGCGAGGTTCTGCGACCGTACGCCGAACTCGTCCATGTCCTGACGGGTGACGCCCTTGAGCCGGGCCAGGTTCTCGGCGGTCTGCCCCATCGCGATGTACGCGTCCGGGACGAGACCGTCCTCGCGCGGGTCGTGCCAGCTCGCACCGGTCTCCGCGGCGCGCGCGGCGGTGCGGGCCTCGGCCTCGGCGAAGAGCGGGTTGTGCGTGTCCGGCAGGCTGTCGGAGTTGCCCTTCACGAAGCGGGACACCATCTCGACACCGGCCGAGATGAAGACGTCGCCCTCGCCGGCCTTGATGGCGTGCAGCGCCATGCGGCTCGTCTGCAGGGAGGACGAGCAGTAACGGGTGACCGTACAGCCGGGAAGGTGGTCCATTCCCATCTGCACGGCGATGATGCGGCCCAGATTGTTGCCCTGCTCGCCGCCGGGGAGGCCGCAGCCGAGCATCAGGTCGTCGATGTCCTTCGGGTCCAGCTCGGGGACCTTGGCCAGCGCGGTCTGGATGATCGTGGCGGTCAGGTCGTCCGCCCGCAGGTCCTTCAGCGAACCCTTGAAGGCCCGGCCGATGGGGGAACGGGCAGCAGAGACGATCACGGCTTCAGGCATCACGCGGCTCCATGAGGGCTGGAAGGCTGGCTGTCCGGCAGGACTGACCGGCAGACCTGACGGGCAGGACTGTCTTGGAAGTTACCCGGCCGTATCGCTGAGGTCACCCGGCAGGCCATGTGATGCGGACCTCTTTTCTAAGCGACCGCTCAGTCGAGTGGATGGGGTCGGTGGACGGGGTCGAGTGCATGCGGATGTTCAGGCATGCCGGGGCGCGGGATCAGTGCCCGCGTCCCCGCCCGGGTGCACGTCGGGGTGGTTGCCGGCGGGGTGCTGCCCGTCCGGCAACGCTGCGTCGGGGTACTGCCCGTCCGGATGCTGCCCGTCCGGATACGGATGGGACCGCGCCAGGGGCTCCGACTTCGACTTCGACTGCGGCTGAGGCTCCGGCTGCGGCTCCGTGGCCGTCGGCAGACGCCGCCGCCTGCGGTGCTTGAGCAGGGCCCAGGGCGCCCGCGCCCCCGTGACCTCCGTACCGGCCTCCCGGGCCGCCTGGGACGCCGCCTTGGCCACCGGCAGCATGTCCTCGCGGCGCGAGCCGTCGAGGCGGTCGGACTCCGGCCACAACCCCAGCACGGCGCACAGGGTCGGCAGCAGAGCCATCGCCGCCGTCGCGTACCCCTCGGCCGACGGGTGGTAGTTGTCCGGGCCGAACAGTTCGCGCGGGTTCGCCTCGAACTCCGGCCCCAGCAGGTCGCCCAGCGACACCGTGCGCCCGCCCTGCTCCACCGAACCGATCGTCTGGGCGGCGGCCAGTTGGCGGCTCGCCCGCCGGGCCAGCCAGCGCAACGGCTGGTAGACCGGCTCGATCGTGCCGAGATCAGGGCACGTGCCGACAACCACCTCCGCGCCCGTCGTGCGCAGCCTGCGCACAGCGGTGGTCAGGCACCGCACCGAATGGGTGGCGGGCATCCGGTGTGTCACATCGTTCGCCCCGATCATGATCACGCAGACGTCCGGCGTACGGGACGTGTCGGCCAGCAGCACCGACACCTGCCGCTCCAGATCGTCCGACCGGGCCCCCGGCTGCGCGACATTCCGCAGATCCACCGGACGCTCGGAGACCGCCGCGAGACCCGAGGCGAGCAGCGCCCCGGGGGTCTGTCCGGCCCTGCGCACGCCCTGGCCGGCCGCGGTGGAGTCGCCGAGCAGACCGAGCAGCAAAGGCTCTGCCGGACCGGTGAAGGCCACCCCGTACCGCCCGTCGGCACTCGGCGGGACGGGTGCGATACCGCCACCCACCTGCCGCTTCGCCAGCTGGACCTCCGCCAGCACCACGCCCACCGCCGCCGCACCGAGCAGTCCGATACTGCCGCCGCCGTAGGCGGCCCCTGCCGCGATCCGCCGTGCCACCCTTGCTCTTGACACAGTCCGGTCCACCTCCTCGTCGCCGTACCGCCGTACATAGAGCTAACTGCCCCGTAACGACCGTCGCCCAATCGCTTCGCCCAATCTCATCCCCTTACGCATACGCTGGCCGCACCATCTCGGAGACCCCGGAGTAACACGGTGCAATTTCACGATTCGATGATCAGTCTCGTTGGCAATACCCCGCTGGTGAGGCTGCGCAGTGTGACGGCCGGCATCGAGGCGACGGTGCTGGCCAAGGTCGAGTACTTCAACCCCGGCGGTTCGGTCAAGGACCGCATCGCCCTGCGCATGATCGAGGCGGCCGAGGAGAGCGGCGCGCTGCAGCCCGGCGGCACGATCGTCGAGCCGACGAGCGGCAACACGGGCGTCGGCCTGGCGATCGTCGCGCAGCAGAAGGGCTACAAGTGCATCTTCGTCTGCCCGGACAAGGTGTCCACGGACAAGATCAATGTGCTGCGCGCGTACGGTGCCGAGGTCGTCGTCTGCCCGACGGCCGTCGACCCCGAGCACCCGGACTCGTACTACAACGTGTCCGACCGGCTGGTCCGTGAGACGCCGGGCGCCTGGAAGCCCGACCAGTACTCGAACCCGAACAACCCGCGCTCGCACTACGAGACCACCGGTCCCGAGCTGTGGGAGCAGACGGACGGGAAGATCACCCACTTCGTGGCGGGCGTGGGCACCGGTGGCACGATCACCGGCACCGGCCGCTATCTGAAGGAGGTCAGCGGCGGCTCGGTCAAGATCGTCGGTGCGGACCCGGAGGGCTCGGTCTACTCCGGCGGCTCCGGACGCCCCTATCTGGTCGAGGGCGTCGGCGAGGACTTCTGGCCGAGCGCGTACGACAGCACGGTCACGGACGAGATCGTCGCGGTGTCCGACAAGGACTCCTTCCAGATGACCCGCCGGCTCGCCAAGGAGGAGGGCCTGCTCGTCGGCGGTTCCTGCGGCATGGCGGTCGTGGCGGCCCTGGAGGTCGCGCAGCGCCTCGGCCCGGACGACGTGGTCGTCGTACTCCTGCCGGACAGCGGCCGCGGCTACCTGAGCAAGATCTTCAACGACGAGTGGATGGCCGACTACGGCTTCCTGGAGGACACCGGCCCGTCGGCGCGGGTCGGGGACGTACTCGCCCACAAGGAAGGCGCGATCCCGACGCTCGTCCACATGCACCCGGAGGAGACCGTCGGCGAGGCGATCGACGTCCTGCGCGAGTACGGCGTCTCGCAGATGCCGATCGTGAAGCCGGGCGCCGGGCACCCGGACGTGATGGCCGCAGAGGTCATCGGTTCGGTGGTGGAGCGGGAGCTGCTGAACGCGCTGTTCGCGCAGCGCGCCTCGCTCACCGACCCGCTGGAGAAGCACATGTCGCCGCCGCTGCCGCAGGTCGGCTCGGGCGAACCGGTCGAGGACCTGATGTCGGTGCTCAGCGGTGCGGACGCCGCGGACGCGGCGATCGTCCTGGTGGAGGGCAAGCCGAAGGGTGTCGTGAGCAGGCAGGACCTGCTGTCGTTCCTGGCGAAGGACGCCGGTCCGAAGCAGTAGAGCGGGAATCGGGGCTTCGTGAAAACGGTACGAGCACGACACGTACCCGCAGCACCGGCTTAACACGGCTCCGGCACATTAGTGGGTGTCGGCAGGGAAACCCGCCGACACCCGAGACGGCGACACGGACTACGGAGCGGCTCCCGGACCTCCACTGTCGCCAGGACGCGATCAGCCGGCCCTGACCCGGACCCGCGTCCCTCGCGGGGACCGCCGTCGTCCCGCCCCCTGGGAAACCGGGGGTGCGGCGGTCCCTGCGACATACTCCACGCGCGTCCACCAGCGGCCGATGGCCGCTCATCCGGCGGGCGCGGCCGCCCAGCTCGCGAGGAGCGCGATCCGCTCGGCAGTCTCGGTGTCCGGCTCCGGCGTATAGACGACCAGTGACTGGTCGGGGTCGCCGGGCAGCGCCAGCGTCTCGTACGGAAGCGTCAGTTCGCCCGCCACGGGATGCTGGATGCGCTTGACCCCGTACGTCTTCGCCTTGACCTGGTGGTCCGCCCACAGCCGCCGGAAGTCCTCACTCCGCAACGACAGCTCGCCGACCAGCGTGGCGAGCTGTCTGTCCGTCGGGTGCAGCCCGGCATCCAGCCGCAGATGCGAGACCGTCTCCGCCGCCACTGCCGCCCACTCCGGGTACAGCTCGCGCGCCGCCGGTTCCAGGAACACCTGGCGCGGCATGTTGCGCGCGGCGGCGGGCATCCGGGAGAAACCGACGACGGCGTCGCCCAGGGTGTTCCAGGCCAGCACGTCCATGCGGCGGCCCAGGATGAACGCGGGGGCCCGGTCGATGGTGTCCAGCAACAGCCGCAGCCCGGGCCGTACCCGCTGCGCGGCAGCCGGCCGATCGCCGCGTGCCTTCGTGCTCGGCCGGGCCACGGTGTGCAGATACGCCAGCTCCGTCTCGTCCAGCCGCAGCACCCGGGCGATCGCGTCGAGCACCGCGTCCGAGACGCTCGGTCCGCGTCCCTGTTCCAGCCGGATGTAGTAGTCGACGCTCACGCCCGCGAGCTGTGCGACCTCCTCGCGGCGCAGCCCCGGGACCCGGCGTCGGCCGTATGCCTGCAGTCCTACGTCCTCGGGCTGAATCCGTGCGCGTCGCGAGCGGAGAAAGTCTCCGAGGTCCCCATCCATGCGTTCGATCCTAGGAGACGGGCCGGAGCGGAGCCTGGTACTGCCGGACCCAGGAAAGACGCATCCCTGGGTAACGGGTGCCGGGCGGCGAAGAGTGGAGCCTGCCACCGGGGGACGCCCGGCGGACACCACGGAACGCAAGGAGCACGCCATGTCGTACGAGACCCTCGCCGGCCGCACCGCTGTCGTCACCGGAGCCGCCAGCGGCATGGGCGCCTCCATCGCCCTCCTGCTCGCCGCCCGGGGAGCCAGGGTGGCGCTGCTGGCCCGGCGGGCGGACCGATTGGAAGAAGTGGCCGCCAAGGTCACCGCGGAGGGCGGCGAAGCCCTCGTCGTGGCGGCGGACGTCACCGACCAGACATCCGTCGACGCGGCTGCCGAGCGTGTCCACAACGCCTACGGCGAGGTCGACCTGGTGGTCAACGCGGCCGGAGTGATGCTGCCGAACCCGGTGGACGAGGGCCGCACGGACGAGTGGAAGCGGATGCTCGACACCAATGTGGCGGGCGCGCTGCGGATCATCCGTGCCTTCACCCCCGACCTGGTGGCGGCCGCCTCCGAGGGCCGCACCGCCGACCTGGTGAACATCTCGTCGATCGGCGCGCACATCGCGTTCCCCAACTACGCCGTGTACGGGGCGACGAAGGCGGCACTCAGCTACCTGTCGGCGTCCCTGCGCACGGAGTTCGGCCCGCGCGACGTCCGTGTCACGAACATCGAGCCGGGCCTCACCGACACGGAGCTGGGGAGCCACATCGACAACGCGGAGCTGTCCGGCCAGCTGGACGGCATGTTCGACGCGCTGGGCTCCCTGTCCGGGGACGACATCGCCGACCTGGTCGCCTACACCACCAGTCGCCCGCGCCACGTCAACCTGCGCCAGCTGATCGTGCTCCCCACACGCCAGGCGTAACAGGCGGCCGCTCAGTCCTCCCAGTCGGACTTCGCGCGTTCCTCCGAGCGCCGGAACAGCGGCCGACTGCGGACCACCTGGGCGACATTCACCCCGACGATCCCGAGCCAGGCCACGACGAGCCCCTCGATACCGGCGTTCGCGACCCCGATCGCGGACAGCGGGATGGCCAGGACCAGCGAGACGATCCCGAACCCGAACCGTTCACCGAAGTTCGCCAGCGGCTCCTGGGGCGCCCGGGCCCCTCGGGCGATCGTGATCTGCTGCTCGGCGAGATGACGCCGGACGCGACGGTCGAGCGTCTCGTCGAGACGCCGGTCGACCTTCTCCAGGAACGAGTCGATGAGCGCTGACTCGTACTCGGGCCCCAGCTCGCTGCGGGCCTGCAGGGTGGCATTGAGCTCTTTCTCGAGCTCGGAGTCACGGGCTTCCATGGCCCAACGGTACGGAGCGAAGGAGTCCGGCGCAGTGGGGCTAGCCCCCCTGTCGGGGGTCGGGGGCGTACCGGGGACGGCCCTCGGTGGCGATGGTCCGCTCGCCGATGGTGACGTCCTCGCTCCTGACGCCGTGGGCGACCGCGCCGGGGCCCACCGGGTCGTGGATGGCCGCGACCCGGTGGGGACCGGGTTCAGCCGGCCGGAACCCGGTCCGGCGAGGTGATCGTGGCCGTCGGGATGTGTGCCGTGTCGCGGCGGGCGAGCAGCCAGTACAGCAGGGCCGGTACGAGCAGGCCGATCACCCAGGAGATGTCCGCGCCGCCCAGCGGCTCCACCAGCGGTCCGGTGTAGAAGGTCGTCGCCAGGAAGGGGAGCTGGGCGACGATGCCCACCGCGTACACCGACAGTGCGTCCCAGCGCCAGGCGCCGTAGCGGCCGTTGGGGTCGGACAGGGCCGGGATGTCGTACCGCTCGCGCGAAATCAGGTAGTAGTCGACGAGGTTGATCGCCGACCACGGGGTGAAGAAGGTCAGCAGGAACAGCAGGAAGTCCTTGAACGAGGTGAGGAAGGTGTCCTTGCCGAGCAGGGCGACCGCCGTGCCCGCGATCATGATGACGGCGATGTACGCCGAGCGGCCGCGCTGCGAGAGCGCCCGCTGCCCGCGGAAGCCGCTGATGCCGGTCACCATCGACATGAACCCGCCGTAGGTGTTCAGCACGTTGATGGTCAGCTTGCCGAGCGCGATCACGAAGTAGAGCAGTGAGGCGATCAGGCCGGTGCCGCCCAGCGAGACCACGTAGCTGACCTGGTCGTCGAGGAACGCCTCGCCCGCGGATGCCGCGACCAGCACGCCGAAGGCCATGGACCACTGGGAGCCGAGCGTCGTGCCGGCCAGCGTCCACCAGAAGGTGGCGCGGGCGCTCGTGTGGCGCGGCAGGTAGCGCGAGTAGTCCGCGACGTAGGGCCCGAACGCCAGTTGCCAGGACGCCGCGATCGACACCGCGAGCAGGAACATCGGCAGGTCGAAGGCGCGGTCGGCAAGGGCGGCGCCGAGATCGATCCGGTCCAGCAGCCGGATACCGAGATAGACGAAGGCCAGTGCACAGACCACGCTGGCGACCCGGCCGAGGACGTGCACGACCCGGTAGCCGATCGCCGCCATCAGCGCGGTGACCACGGCGAAGACGAGGATGCCGGGGGTCTGCCCGAGGTGGGTGAGCTCGCCGACCGCCTGGCCGGCCAGCACGCTGCCGCTGGCGAAGAAGCCGACGTACATCACGACGACGAGGAGCAGCGGCACGACCGCGCCCCGCACCCCGAACTGTGCCCGGCTGGAGATCATCTGGGGCAGGCCCAGCCGGGGGCCTTGCGCCGAGTGCAGCGACATCACCGCTCCGCCGAGCACATTGCCCACCAGCAGGCCGATCAGGGACCAGAAGGCGCCGCCGCCGAAGATGACCGCGAGCGCGCCGCTGACCACTGCGGTGATCTGGAGGTTCGCACCGAGCCAGAGGGTGAACTGGGAGAACGCTTTGCCGTGCCGTTCGTCGTCCGGTACGACGTCGATCGAGCGGCGCTCCACGAGAGAGTCGGCCATGGGGGTGCTCCTTTTCGCTTACTTCTGTATCAGGCCGTGCGCCGCGGCCCAGTCGTGCGCCACGTCCTCCGGGTCCTTCTTGTCCTTGTCCACCAGGCGGTTCAGCTCCGTGAGGTCCTTCGTCGTGAGCGTCGCGCCCAATCGGGCCAGTGCCTTGCGGACCGTGGAGTCCGCCGCGCGGTCCGCGATCAGGGGAACCACGTGCTGGCCGGGGATCAGGTTCTTGGGGTCGGTGAGGACCACCCAGCCCTCGGCGGCGATGTCCGTGTCGGTGGTGAAGAGGTTGGCGACGTCGACGTCGCCCTTCTTCAGGGCCCCCTTGACCAGTGGTCCGGAGGAGTCGAGCGACTTGAACTCCTTGAACTCGACTCCGTACACGTCCTTCAGGCCGACCGCCCCGACCGTCCGCTTCTTCACCTCGGGGGCCGCGCCGATGACGAGCTTTCCGTTCTGCTTCGCCAGGTCGGCGAGGGAGGACAGGCCGTATTTCCTGGCGGTCCTCGGGGTGACCACGAAGGCGTCCGAGTCCTCGGCCATGCCGTACGGCAGGATCTGGAGGCCCTTGGGGAGGGCGATGGCCAGGGCGTTCTGCATCTCGCCCTCCTCGGTCGCCTTCGCCTTCGGGTCGAGGTAGTGCAGGAGGGCGCCCTGGTACTCGGGGAGGAGATCGATGTCCCCGCCCTCGAGGGCGGGGATGAGGATCTCGCGGGTACCCAGGTTGGCGCGGACCTTTGTCTTGACTCCGGCGGCCTGCAGGGCTTCGGCGTACAGGTAGCCGAGCACCTGGTTCTCGGTGAAGTTGGCCGTGCCGATGGTGATGCCGCCGGCGCTGGAGCCGGCGCCGCTGCTGCTGCCTCCGCCCTGGCCGTCGAGCGAGGTGATGCCGCTGCTGCAGGCCGCGAGTGCGGGTACGGCGGCCGCGGCGAGGAGGCCGCCCAGCAGGGAGCGGCGGGTGGTGCTGTGGGGCTGGTGGGTCATGAGTGGTCTCCTCAGGCGGTGCGGTGGCGGAAGAGGATGCGCTGCAGTCCGGACAGGGCCAGGTCCAGGGCGACGGCCACGACCGCCACCAGGACCGCGCCGCCCAGTACCTGGACGAGGTCGCGCTGGGCCAGGCCGTCGAAGACGTACCGGCCGAGGCCGCCGAAGCTGACGTACGCGGCGACCGTGGCGGTGGCGACGACCTGGATCAGGGCGAGGCGCAGGCCGGTCATGATCAGGGGGAGGGCGAGGGGGAGTTCCACCTGCCACAGGATCTGGTGGCCACGCATGCCCTGGCCGCGGGCGGCGTCCTTCACCTCCGGGTCGACGGCGGTCATCCCGGCGTAGGTGTTGGTGACGATCGACGGGACGGCGAGGGCGACCAGCGCCACGTACACCGGGGTCATCGACAGGCCGCTGGCCAGGAAGACCAGCACCACCAGGCCGACCGTGGGGAGCGCCCGGCCGAACGACGAGAGGTTGATGGCGAGGAACGCGCCGCGCCCCGTGTGGCCGATGAGCAGGCCGATCGGGAGCGCGATCACCGTCGCGATCAAGGTGGCGAGGAGCGAGTACTGGAGGTGCTCGGCAAGACGGTGCGCGATGCCGTCCGGGCCCTGCCACTGTTCGGCGTCGGTCAGCCAGGTGCCGAGGTTCGCGAAGAGTTCGTACATCGGTCAGGCCCTCTGCTTCCGCTTCCAGGGGGTGAGCACGTATTGCACGGCCACCAGCGCCGCGTCCGCGACCAGCGCGAGCAGCAGGGTCAGGGCGATGCCGACGACCACCGGGGTCGGGAAGTTGCGCTGGAACCCGTCGGTGAAGAGCTGGCCGAGGCCGCCGTCGCCGATGTACGTGGCCACGCTGACCAGCGAGATCGACATGACCGTGGCGATCCGTACGCCCGCCATGATCACGGGGAGGGCGAGGGGGAGTTCGACGGTGAGCAGGATGCGCAACGGGCGGGTGCCCATCGCTTTGGCGGCCTCCCTGGTGCGCGCCGGGACCGAGTCCAGGCCCTCGACCGTGTTTCGGAGGAGCACGACCAGTGTGTAGACGGTCAGGCCGATCACCGTGGTGGTGCGGGTCAGGCCCGACACCGGCAGGAGAAGGACGAAGACCGCGATGGACGGGATCGTGAAGAGGATGTTCGACAGGCCCAGGAGGAAGCCGCGCAGGGGCCGTACCCGGTGGGCCAGGACGGCCAGCGGGAGCGAGATCAGCAGGCCGAGGAGCACGGCGGTCAGGGCGGCCTGGAGGTGGGAGACGGTGAGGGTGACGAGGTCGCTCGCGTGGTCGGAGATCCACGACCAGTCGATGGTCATGCGCTGCCCTTTCCGGCCGGAGCCGTCATGGGCCGAGGGGCCGCGACCGCTGCGGTGTGGGCGTCCCCCGCCCGTGCGTGGACGGCCTCGCGCGCGGTGACCCCGGTCAGTACGCCCGTGTCGTCGACCCGGGCTATCAGGCCGGCCGGGGAGGCGACCGACTCGTTCAGCGCGGAGAGCAGCGAGTCGGTGTCGCGCAGCGGCCGTACGGGGAGGAGCGGGGCGTCGCCCGCCGGGCCCGACGGAGCGGCTGCCGGGTCCAGCCAGCCGAGGGGTTCTCCCTTGGCGGAGACGACCAGCTGCCAGTCGGCACGCCCGGCGGGGGCGGGTTCGTCGGCCCGTACCGTCGTCGCCGGCTGTCGGGGGAGATCCGCGAGCGTGCTCAACGAGAGCAGCTTCAGGCCGCGTTCGGCGCCGAGGAAGTCGGCGACGAAGTCGTCTGCCGGGCGCGCGAGGAGTTCGGCGGGCGGTGCGCACTGCACGAGATGACCGCCGGTACGGAAGACGGCGATCCGGTCGCCGAGCCGCACCGCCTCGTCGATGTCATGGGTGACGAAGACGATGGTCTTGTTCAGCTCCTGCTGGAGGCGGAGCAGCTCGTCCTGGAGCTGGGTCCGGACGACGGGGTCGACCGCGCCGAACGGCTCGTCCATCAGCAGCACCGGCGGATCGGCGGCGAGCGCACGCGCGACACCGACGCGCTGCTGCTGGCCGCCGGAGAGCTGGTGCGGGTAGCGCTTGGCGGCGTCTGCCGGAAGTCCGACCGTCTCCAGCAGCTCGGCCGCGCGGGCCCGGGCGCGCTTGCGTCCGTGGCCCAGCAGCAGCGGGACCGTGGCGATGTTGTCGAGGATCGTGCGGTGCGGAAAGAGCCCGGCCTGCTGGATGACGTATCCGATGCCCCGGCGGAGCTCGGCGGCGTCCGCTTCGAGGATGTTCCGGCCGCCGAGCGTGATCGTGCCGGAGCTCGGATCGACCATACGGTTGATCATGCGGAGAGTGGTGGTCTTGCCGCAGCCGGACGAACCGACCAGGACGGTGATGCCGCCCTCCGGCATGGTGAGGCTGAGCTCATGAACTGCTGTCGTGCCGTTCGGGAAACGCTTGTTCACTGCGTCGAATTTGATCATCGGTCGTCCCTTGCCCCGGCTGCATATAGTCATGCAGAGTTCTCGTTGACTGAATAGGTTGTCAATGCCTCGGGGTAAAACACTGGTTACAGAAGCCCGATCGGCGAGATGCAGTGTCTGAATGAGGAGGGTTCGCGCATGATGTCGTCCCACATGATGGACTCCTCGCCCTTCGGCGGGTGGGCCGCGGACCAAGCCGTCTCCGTCGTCGAGCTCGACGGCCAGACCCTTCCCGTCGCCGACGTCGTCCGGATCGCCCGTGGTACCGCCCGGCCCGTGCCCGGCGTCGAGGCGATGAAGCGCGTCGACCGGTCCTGGTCCGCAGCCCGGGAGCTCGCCGCGACCGGGCGAGTTTACGGGCGCTCCACCGGGGTCGGCGCCAATCGCAACGAGGGTGTCCCCACCGAGGCCGCCGCCGATCACGGGCTGCGCCTGCTGCGCAGCCACGCCGGGGCCATCGGTGACCCGCTGCCCGCCCGCGAGGTCCGTGCCATGCTCGCCGTGCGCGCCAATCAGCTGCTTGCGGGCGGCGCCGGACTGCGGCCCGGCGTCGTCGTCGGTCTCTGTGAGGCGCTGGAGGCCGGCGCGCACCCGGTGGTCAACGAGTTCGGTTCGGTCGGTACCGGGGACATCGCCGCCCTCGCCCAGGTCGGCCTCGCGCTCGCCGGGGAGCACCCCTGGCAGGGGCCCGGCGCCGCGCCCGAGCCCCAGTCACTCGACAACAACGACGCCCTTGCCCTGATCAGCAGCAATGCCCTCACCCTCGGCCAGGCCGCTCTCGGGCTCGACGAGCTGCGCCGGCTCGTCACCGCCACCGAAGCGGTCGCCGCGCTCTCGCTGCTCGCGGTCGACGGTTCGTACGAGGCGTACGCCGAACCGGTCCACGCCGCCCGTCCGCACCCCGGCTCGTACCAGGTCGCGGCGCGGATGCGGCAGTTGCTCGGCGCCCCCGACCGTCCGGGGCCGCCGCTCGGCCGGATCCAGGACCCGTACGGCTTCCGCTGTCTGCCGCAGATCCACGGCCCGGCGCAGGACGCCGCCGACGCACTCGAGCGTGTCCTCGCCGTCGAGATCAACGCCGCCGCCGAGAACCCGCTGATCTGCCCGGACGCCGGTCTCAACGACAGCCCCGCCGCCTACCACCACGGCGGCTTCTACATGGCCCAACTCGCCCTGGCTCTTGACCACTTCAGGCTTGCGGTCACCCAGGTCGCCCGGCTCTCCACCTCCCGGCTCTCGGCTCTCAACGAGCCGTCCTTCACCCGGCTGCGGCCGTTCCTCGCGGACGGCGAGCCCGCCGCCTCGGGCGTGATGATCCTGGAGTACGCGGCCGGGGCCGCCCTCGGAGACCTGCGGGCGTTCTCCGCGCCCGCCTCGCTCGGGCATGCCGTGCTCTCCCGCGGCGTCGAGGAGCAGGCCAGCTTCGCCTCGCTGGCCGCCCGTCAGACACTGCGCGCCTGCAACGCCTACCGGCAGGTCGTCGCCTGCGAACTCGTTTCCGCCGTACGGGCGTTGCGCCTGCGTGACCTGCGGCCCGATCCTGATCTGCCGGTCGGGCGGGCGTTCGCGCTGGCCGATTCGTTGCTCGACGCCGAGCTCGCGGACCGGCCGCTCACCGATGATGTGAAGGCGGCGGCAGGGGAACTGCTCGACCGCTGCACGGATCTGTGGAACACCGGACTCACCGGAACGAGCCGGGACACCGGACTCGCCAGTACAAGGGGGACAGCATGAGCAGCCCGGCCGCGCGGTTGCAGCAGCTCTTCGAGGGGCACCGGCTCACGCCCACCCAGCGGCGCATCGCGCACTCCATGGTCCGGCGTGCCGCCGATGTGCCGTTCCTGTCCAGCGTGGAACTGGCCGAGCTGGCCGGGGTCAGCCAGCCGTCCGTCACCCGCTTCGCCGTCGCGCTCGGCTTCGACGGGTATCCGGCGTTGCGCAAGCACCTGCGGGAGGTCGCGCCCGGATCCGGTGAGGCGGCGGGCGCCGTCGACGACACGTACAACGAATACCAGCAGGCCGTCCACGCCGAGATCGAGAACCTGCAGCACCTCGCCGAGCTGCTCGCCGACCCCACTCCCGTCGAGCGGGCGGGACGACTGCTCGCCGCGTCACGGCCGCTGCCCGTGCTCGGGCTGCGCGCCGCCTCCTCGCAGGCGCGTGGCTTCGGCTACTTCGCAGCCAAGGTCCACCCGGATGTGCGGGTGCTCGACGAGGGCGGCAGCATGCTGCGCGACCGCATCGACGCCGCGCGGCGGGCGGGAGCGAGCGCGCTGGTCTGCTTCGCGCTGCCGCGCCACCCGAAGGAGGTCGTGGACGCGCTCGCGTACGCCCAGGAACAGGGGCTGACCGTGGTGTCGGTGGCCGACTCGGCGTTCGCCCCGGTGGCCAAGCACAGCGATCTGCTGATTCCGGCGGCCGTCGGCACCGGGCTCGCCTTCGACACGGCGTGTGCGCCGATGCTGCTGGGGCGGGTGTTGCTGGAGGCGATGTGCGACGACCTGCCCGACGCGCAGGCGCGGCTTGAGGAGTTCGACGCACAGGCGGCGGCGCGCGGTCTGTTCGCCGAGTGAGCGCGGGGCCGGGGCCACTGCCGGGGAGGAGAGTGGTCCTGCCGGGCGGGGACGGCATGGCGGACGCCCGGTACTGACGGACGCTCGGCCGGGAACCCAGGAATCACTGCGGATTTTCAGAAAATGCTCAGACACGACCACTAATCTGCGCCCACGGAAACAGCACCGATGGCTGTCGAGAGGGGTACGGACGTGGGGCGCGGAGCGCAGTCGCTGGCAAGGGTGGCCGTGATCGTACGGGCCGGAGCCGTACCGCTGTGGTGGCCGGGGCTGCTCGCCGCCGCTGTCGGCGCGCTCGTTCCGGGGCTCACCGGCCGGCGGATCGGACTGCTCGCCGGAGCCGCGCTCTTCCTGGTCACCGCAGTGGTGGTGGCGCTCGCCCGCGGAGGCAGGTACGCGGAACTGGCCCGGGCCGCCACCCGTGCCGGGCGGACCGACTTCCTCCAGGACCGGGCCGTGACCGTACGCAACTGGCGTCGCGGGCACCGGTGGTGGCTGCTGGGCGGGTTCCTCGTGGCGATCGCCAGTGGGTTCCTGCTGCCCGGCGCCGGTGGACTGGTGCTCGCGGGTGCCGGGGCCGGGCTCTGGCTCAAGGCGGTGCGGATCGGACAGCGGGAGCGCAGGGACGACGTCCTGTACTGGGTGCGGACCGACTGGGTGGAGAAGGGGCGGCCGACGGGCAAGCAGGTCGCGGCGTACCGGACGACCGGGCCGGTGGCGGGCGACGCCGCGCCCGGTGGGGCGCGGCGTCGCTGAGGGTGTGCTGCGGAGGTCAGACCTCCAGTTCGGCCTCGATCCGCTTCAGCTGGTGGCGGGCCATCGCCAGGTTGGCGCGGGAGGAGTCCAGCACCAGGTAGAGGAAGAGACCGTTGGTGCCGCGCGCCTTGAGCAGCCGGATCAGGTGGTACTGGACGCCGAGGGTGATCAGGATGTCCTCGATCTCGTCCTTGATGCCGAGGTGTTCCATCGTGCGGAGTTTGGCACGTACGACATCGGTGTTGCCCGCGGCCGCGACATCCAGGTTGAAGTCCTTGCCGCCGCCGAGGGTGCCCAGCGCCATGCCGCTGGTGTAGTCGACGAGTGCGACACCGAGGGTGCCCTCGATGGAGGTCATTGCTTCCTTGAGTGACGCTTCGGTGTTGGCCATGAGTGCTCGTTTCCTTTCCTTGCCGGCCGAGGTGACCGGCTCCGTCATCTGGCGTTGCTGGTGCGGATGTGACTGGTTACGTGCGGTGCGGGAGGGGACCGCCGGGGGGCGGGGTGCGTGGGCGCGGGGCGTGCGACGCGGGCGCGGGCTGTGCGGTGCGTTGCAGTGTGGCGTCGACCAGTTCGCCGATCCGGGTGCTCGCCCGGCGGCCTTCCAGGTGGAGCCGGCCGACGTTGATCCGGTCCTCGGCCAGGAGCGTGAGGACGGCGGAGGAGCCCGCCGCGTACGTGGCGATGTAGCCGGTCTCGCCTCGTACGAGCAGTTCGCGGAAGCCGCCCCGGCCGGTCGCCTCCGTCATCCGGAGCGCGACGCCGAGCGAGGCCGCGGTGAGTGCGGCGACGCCCTCCGCCTCCACTCCCGGGGTGTCCTGGGCCAGGACCAGTCCGTCGGTGCTGGCCGCCAGCGCGCCCGCGAGGAGCGGAACCCGGGCGCGCAGCCGCTGGAGTTCGGCCAGGACGTCCTGGACTTCGGCCTCGGGAACCATCAGTTGTCTCCTCCCGGCACGCTGTCTGAGCGCGCGTATCACAGGGCCTCCAATGCGTCTCTGAGCCGGCGCAGCAGGGCGACGTCGGGGTCGGCCGTGACCTCGGGAAGCGTGATCCGGCCGGGCGCGGAAGCGGACGGGGCCGCCGTCTGCCTGACCGCTTCGACCAGTCCGGCGGCCGTGAGCCGCCGCAGGTCGACGAGGATGTGGAACGCCGAGCGGCCCAGGTGCTGTGCGATGTCGGATGCCGTACGCACTCCGTCCACCAGGTCGAGTACGCGTCGCCGACGCGACGGGACGGGGGCGTCGACGGGATGGGCCGCACGGACGAGCGGGGCGGTGTCGGTCATCGCGTCGGGCCAGATCCGGTCGAGCAGCTCCCGGCGCCGGAGCGTCTCGCGCTGCACGGCATCGACGGGGACGGGGTGCACGGGACCGATCCAGTGCGAGACCCCGTAACGGAACCGGGCCGGGGTCCGGGTGGGGGCGAGGGCGAAGAAGGCGGCGTCGTACAACGCCCCTAAGTGGCAGAGCTCCAGTGCGCCGCCGGGTATCCGTCCGCTGTCCACCAGGTAGCGGCCGACGCGCTGCCCGGCGCCCGCCTGGGCGACCGCGTCCCACCAGCCGTCGCGGTGCAGGGTGCCGCTCGCGGTGAGCAGGATGTCGATGCCGGGTGTCGCGGGACTCTCGGCGTGCACCACCTGGCCGTCGGCGAGGTAGAGCGTGCCGCGGTCGCGCATCAGCGCGCCGGTGGCGCGTTCGGAGGCGAGGCGCTGGAGCATGGGGGAGAGGGCGGAGGCTGCTCTCACGGGGGAGGTTCTCTCGGGTGAGGTTCGCTCGGAGGCGGTGCTGTCCGAGGAGGTTCTGTCGGGGGGTGTTCTCTCGGGCGCGGTGGTTCTCATGCCAGGACCAGCCGCTCCGCCATCTCTCCCAGCCGTATCCGGGCGAGCGCCAGGTTGCCGTCGGAACGGTCGAGCCACAGATGCAGGAAGACGCTGCTGTCGAAGGCCGTCTCGACGAATCGGAGGATGTGGTAGCCGGCGCGGGTGGTGACGATGACGTCCTCCACCGGAGGCGCCGCGCCCGTCCCCGTGACGGTGTTCTCGTCCGGGCCCGGTGAGGGGTCCGGGACGGAGAGGGCGAACGCGGGCTGCTCCGCCGCCATGCGTGCCACCTCGGCCGTCTCGGCGGCGGTCGCCTCGTGATCGCCGTTGGGCGATTCGCCGATGGTGCCCAGGGCGAGACCGCTCGTCCAGTCGACCACCGCGGCGCCGCGGGCACCGGGCAGCCTCATGACTTCGAGCAGGCACTCGTCGATTCCGGGCACGCGGACTCCCTCCCCCGACCGGACACGCGTCTGTGACCCTGAGGCTACGCAACGTGCTCGCCCGGGGTGGGAGTTCTGGCATTTTCCATTGGTACATGCGAAAGACGGTCGGAAACGGTCGGACCCGTTGACGCCCCTGTCACGTTCTGTCCGTCTTCGGTGCCGCTCCCGGGCTTCCGGACAGGTCTTTCGGGCGCGGCCTGTTGACTACAAGTATTCAGAGCGACAGGATGTGAATAGAAGCATCACAGACGCGAGGAGGCATTGCCATGTCAGGACCCCGCCCCGTACGGGCACCGCGCGGTACGGAACTGAGCGCCCTGGGATGGCAGCAGGAAGCCGCCCTCCGCATGCTGCAGAACAACCTCGACCCCGAGGTCGCCGAGCACCCCGACAAGCTCGTCGTCTACGGCGGCACGGGCAAGGCGGCCCGCGACTGGCGCTCGTTCGACGCGATGGTGCGCACGCTGCAGACGCTCAAGCAGGACGAGACGATGCTCGTCCAGTCCGGGCGGCCGGTCGGCGTCATGCAGACCCACGAGTGGGCGCCGCGTGTCCTGATCGCCAACTCCAACCTGGTCGGCGACTGGGCGAACTGGGAGGAGTTCCGCCGCCTGGAGGCGCTCGGGCTCACCATGTACGGCCAGATGACCGCCGGGTCGTGGATCTACATCGGCACGCAGGGCATCCTGCAGGGCACGTACGAGACGTTCGCCGCCGTCGCCGCGAAGAAGTTCAACGGGACGCTTGCCGGGACGATCACCCTGACCGCCGGACTCGGCGGCATGGGCGGCGCCCAGCCGCTCGCGGTCACCATGAACGACGGCGTCGCGATCTGTATCGACTGCGACCCGCGCGCCATCGAGCGCCGCATCGAGCACCGCTACCTGGATGTGCGCGCCGACTCCCTCGAGCACGCGCTCCAGCTCGCCGTCGAGGCGCGCGACGCGCGCAAGCCGCTCTCCATCGGGCTGCTCGGCAACGCGGCGGAGCTGCTGCCCCGGATGCTCGCCGAGGGCGCCCCGATCGACATCGTCACCGACCAGACCAGCGCGCACGACCCGCTCGCGTACCTCCCGATCGGCGTCGACTTCGACGACATGGCCTCGTACGCCGCAGAGAAGCCCGCCGACTTCACGCAGCGGGCCCGCGAGGCGATGGCCAAGCACGTCGAGGCGATGGTCGGCTTCATGGACGCCGGGGCCGAGGTCTTCGACTACGGCAACTCGATCCGCGGCGAGGCCCAGCTGGCGGGCTACGACCGGGCATTCGACTTCCCCGGGTTCGTCCCCGCGTACATCCGGCCGCTGTTCTGCGAGGGCAAGGGCCCGTTCCGCTGGGCCGCGCTGTCCGGCGAGGCGTCGGACATCCACAAGACCGACAAGGCGATGCTCGAACTCTTCCCCGAGAACGAGTCGCTGCACCGGTGGATCAAGATGGCCGGCGAACGCGTCCACTTCCAGGGGCTGCCCGCCCGGATCTGCTGGCTCGGCTACGGCGAGCGCGACCGTGCCGGCGAGCGGTTCAACGACATGGTGGCCAGCGGTGAGCTGGCCGCGCCGCTGGCGATCGGCCGCGACCACCTGGACTGCGGGTCGGTGGCGTCCCCGTACCGCGAGACCGAGGCGATGCTCGACGGGTCCGACGCGATTGCGGACTGGCCGCTGCTGAACGCCATGGTCAACGTGGCGTCCGGCGCCTCCTGGGTCTCCATCCACCACGGTGGCGGCGTCGGGATGGGGCGCTCCATCCACGCGGGGCAGGTGACCGTGGCCGACGGCACGAAGCTGGCGGGCGAGAAGATCCGCCGGGTGCTGACGAACGACCCGGGCATGGGCGTCATCCGGCACGTCGATGCCGGGTACGACATCGCGGAGTCCGTCGCCGCGGACAAGGGCGTGCGGGTGCCGATGACCGAGGGCGGGCAGTGACGGTGCCCGGCGCGGCCGGCTCGGTGGGGGGTTCGCTGTCGGGCGCGGGTTCACCTGCGCCCACCCTCCGCCGCGGCTCTGAAGGCGGGGGAGACGCTTCCCTCGCCCCGCGGAACGAAGGCCCGCAAGTCTCCTTCCAGAGCATGTGGAAGGAGCTCGCTCCCATCGGGCGGCATCCCGGGAGCGGCGGCTACCGCCGCTACGCCTGGACCGCCGCCGACGGTGACTGCCGTGCCTGGTTCCGGGCGCAGGCCGAAGCCCGTGGGCTCGTGCACGAGGTCGACCGGAACGGGAACCAGTGGGCCTGGCTCGGGGATCCGCTCGGTGACGACGCCGTCGTCACCGGGTCGCACCTCGACTCCGTGCCCGACGGCGGCGCCTTCGACGGGCCGCTCGGTGTGGTCTCCTCCTTCGCCGCGTTCGATGAACTCCGCCGCAGGGGAGCGGAGTTCACCCGTCCGTTCGCCATCACCAACTTCGGTGACGAGGAAGGGGCCCGGTTCGGGCTCGCGTGTGTCGGGTCCCGGCTCGCCGCCGGGCAGCTGACCGTCGAGAAGGCGCACCAGCTCCGCGACGGCGACGGCATCACACTGCCGCAGGCCATGGAGGCCGCCGGTTACGACCCCGAGGCCATCGGCCCGGACCCCGAACGGCTGGCCCGTATCGGTGCGTTCGTCGAGCTCCACGTCGAACAGGGGCGCTCCCTCGACCTCACCGGCGACCCGGTCGGTATCGCCTCCGCCATCTGGCCGCACGGCCGCTGGCGGTTCGACTTCCGGGGCGAGGCCAACCACGCGGGCACCACCCGGCTCGTGGACCGGCGCGACCCGATGCTCACCTACGCCGAGACCGTGCTGGCCGCCCGTCGCGAGGCGCAGCTCACCGGCGCCCTCGCCACTTTCGGCAAGATCGCCGTAGAGCCGAACGGGGTCAACGCCATCCCCTCCCTCGTCCGGGGCTGGCTCGACTCGCGAGCCGCCGACCAGGACACCCTCGACGCCGTCGTCACCGGCATCGAGCGGGCCGCCCGGGAACACGCCGAGCGCGCGGGCATCGATCTCGATGTCGTACGGGAGTCCTTCACGCCCGTCGTGGAGTTCCAGCACGCCCTGCGCGACGAACTCGGCAAGATCCTGACGGGCAGGGGCGCGGACGACGCGGGCCGCGCCGTACCCGTCCTCGGCACCGGCGCCGGGCACGATGCGGGTATTTTGTCCGCTTCGGTCCCTACCGCCATGCTGTTCGTACGGAACCCCACCGGGATCTCGCACTCGCCGGCCGAACACGCCGCCGAGGACGACTGCGCGGCCGGGGTGATCGCACTCGCCGATGTACTGGAAGGTCTCGCGTGCAGCTGACAACGACACCGACGGGAAAGCACGACACCGCGACGTTCTGGCTGTCCCACGCCTGGCTCGGCACCCATGTCGAGCCGGGCGTCACCCTGGACGTCGCCGACGGGCGGATCGCCGGGGTCCGTACCGGCGTCGACGCCCCGCCGCCGGGCGCCACCGTGCTGCGGGGGCTCACTCTTCCCGGTCTCGCCAACGCCCACTCGCACGCCTTCCACCGCGCCCTGCGCTCCACCGTCCAGGTCGGCTCCGGCACCTTCTGGACCTGGCGCGAGCTCATGTACCAGGTGTCGTCCCGGCTCACCCCCGAGACGTATTACGACCTCGCCCGCGCCGTGTACGCCGAGATGGCGCTGGCCGGCATCACCGCCGTCGGTGAGTTCCACTATCTGCACCACGCGCCGGGCGGAGTCCCGTACAACAACCCGAACGCGATGGGTGAGGCCCTGATCGCCGCCGCCGACGCGGCCGGTATCCGGATCACACTGCTGGACACCGCCTATCTCGCCGCCGGGTTCGGGCAGCGGGCCGGGCAGTACCAGCAGCCCAACCAGCACCAGCTGCGGTTCTCCGACACCACAGCCGAGGCCTGGGCCGAACGTGCTTCCCTCCTCAAGGACACCGACCACGCCCTGATCGGCGCGGCCGTCCACTCCGTGCGCGCCGTGCCCGCCGGGCAGCTCGCCACCGTGGCCGCATGGGCCGAGGGACGGCAGGCCCCCCTCCATGTCCACCTCTCCGAACAGGTTGCGGAGAACGAGGCCTGCCAGGCCGCCCACGGCTGTTCCCCCACCCGGCTCCTCGCCGACCACGGGGTCCTCGGGCCGCGCACCACCGGCATCCACAACACCCACCTCAGCGGCGAGGACATCACGCTGCTCGGCTCCTCGGCCACCGGCACCTGCATGTGCCCCACCACCGAACGCGACCTGGCCGACGGCATCGGCCCCGCCGTAGCGCTCCAGCGCGCGGGCTCGCCGCTCTCCCTGGGCAGCGACAGCCACGCCGTGATCGACCTCTTCGAAGAGGCACGCGCGATGGAGCTCAACGAGCGCCTGCGCACCCAGGCCCGCGGCCACTGGACCGCGGCCGCGCTGCTGCGCGCCGCCACCGCCGACGGACACGCCGCACTCGGCCGTCCCGACGCGGGCACCCTCGAACCGGGCTCCCTCGCCGACTTCACCACCGTGGCCCTGGACTCCGTCAGAACAGCGGGACCGGCGCCCCGACTGGCGGCCGAAGCAGCCGTATTCGCCGCCTCCGCCGCCGATGTGCGGCATACGGTCGTGGCAGGCCGGCACATCGTCCGCGACGGGCAGCACGCACTCGTCGAGGACGTACCCGCAGCACTCGCCTCGGCCATCGCCGTCCTGCACGGCTGACGCCGGACCCTCGCAAGGAGAGCAGCCCACCGATGACGACGACCGCCATCACCAACATCGCCAGTCTGGTCACCAACGACCCCTCCCTCGGTGACAATTCCCCCCTGGGCCTGATCCTGGACGCGGCCGTCGTCATCGAGGGCGACCGCGTCGTCTGGACCGGTGAGTCGAGCAAAGCACCCGCCACTGACAACGCCGTCGACGCGGGCGGCCGCGCGGTGATCCCGGGGTTCGTCGACTCCCACTCGCATCTCCTCTTCGCGGGCGACCGCACCCAGGAGTTCAACGCCCGGATGTCCGGCCGCCCTTACACCGCCGGCGGCATCAGGACCACCGTCGCCGCCACCCGTGCCGCCACCGACGACGAGCTCTCGGCCAACGTCGTCCGCTATCTGACAGAGGCACTCCGTCAGGGCACCACCACGTTCGAGACCAAGTCCGGCTACGGGCTCACCGTCGAGGACGAGGCCCGCGCCCTGCGTATCGCGGCCCGCCACACCGACGAGGTCACCTACCTCGGCGCCCACGTCGTGTCCCCCGACTACGCCGACGATCCTGCCGGGTACGTCGACCTGGTGACCGGACCGATGCTCGACGCCTGTGCCCCGTACGCCCGTTGGGTCGACGTCTTCTGCGAGAAGGGCGCGTTCGACGGCGACCAGGCCCGTGCGATCCTCACCGCCGGCATGGCCAAGGGCCTCCACCCCCGCGTCCACGCCAACCAGCTCAGCTACGGCCCCGGTGTCCAGCTCGCCGTCGAGCTCGACGCCGCGTCCGCCGACCACTGCACCCACCTGACCGACGCGGACGTCGACGCCCTCGCCCAGGGCAACACCGTTGCCACGCTCCTCCCCGGCGCCGAGTTCTCCACCCGCGCCGACTGGCCCGACGCCCGCCGCATCCTGGACGCGGGCGCCACCGTCGCGCTCTCCACGGACTGCAACCCGGGCTCGTCGTTCACTTCCTCCATGCCCTTCTGCGTCGCCCTCGCCGTGCGCGACATGGGCATGACTCCGGACGAGGCCCTCTGGTCCGCCACCGCGGGCGGCGCCGCGGCCCTGCGCCGCACGGACATCGGCCGCATCGCCCCCGGCGCCCGCGCCGACCTGGTCCTCCTCGACGCCCCCAGCCATGTCCACCTCGCCTACCGGCCGGGTGTCCCGCTGGTCCAGGCGGTCTGGCAGCGCGGCGAACGCACGCTCTGACCGCGTCGACGACGCGCCGACACCACGTCAGTCATGCGGAAGGACCTGCCCGTTGACGGGTCAGGTCCTTCCGCATGATGAGGTCGCGCAACGGCGCAGAACGTGCCGGGGAATCACTCCTCCAGCGTCAGGCCCTTCCTGAGCTTGACCAGCGTCCGGGAGAGCAGCCGCGAGACATGCATCTGGGAGATGCCGAGCTCCTCACCGATCTCCGACTGCGTCATATTGGCGACGAAGCGGAGCGAGAGGATCTTCCGGTCGCGGCCGGGCAGCGAGGCGATCAGCGGCTTCAGGGACTCGACGTACTCAACGCCTGCGAGTCCGTGGTCCTCGTAGCCGATCCGGTCGGCCAGCGCACCCTCGGTGTCGTCCTCCATGGGCTTGGCGTCGAGTGAGCTCGCGGTGTACGCGTTGCTCGCGGCCATGCCCTCGACGACCTCGTCGTCGCTGAGTCCGAGGCGGTCGGCGAGTTCGCCCACGGTGGGCGCCCGGTCCAGGCGCTGGGCGAGCTCGTCGCCCGCCTTGGCCAGGTCGATCCGCAACTCCTGCAGTCGTCGCGGGACGCGCACGGACCAACTGGTGTCGCGGAAGAAACGCTTGATCTCGCCGATGATGGTGGGCATCGCGAAGGTGGGGAACTCGACGCCCCGGCTGAGCTCGAACCGGTCGATCGCCTTGATCAGGCCGATGGTGCCGACCTGGACGATGTCCTCCATCGGTTCGCTGCGGGAGCGGAACCGGGAGGCGGCGAACTTGACCAGGGCCAGGTTGAGTTCGACGAGCGTGTTGCGTACGTACGCATGCTCGTGGGTGCCCTCTTCGAGGGATTCGAGCCGCGCGAAGAGCGTCTTCGAAAGCGCTCTGGCGTCCAGCGGACCCACTTCGGAGTACGGCGGGATCTCGGGAAGGTCTTCGAGACCGTCGCCGATGCTGCTGGTCGTGCTGGTGTTGCGGATACTGCTGGTGTTGCTGCTGCGCGGGCCGGGTACGGCAACCGTTGCAGGGGAGTCTGATTCGGTCAGTCCCTGAGGACATGCTGACGTTGCGTTGTGGGTACGCGTTCCGTCGAGCCGGGGCGACATGGTCTCCTCCATCGTTCTCGGCATATGGCTGCCGATGCCCTTACGTGTTCCTGCGGTGAAGCGGCGCCTCCAAAGCCGGTCGTGTTTTCGGTGTCCTCCTACCCTTACCCGGTCCGGACGGCGAGTTACAACTGCCAATTGATGCTAAATGTCCGGTTTGTTGGGTTCCTCGGCTACCGCGTGGCGCACGGAACGCGTACTGTTTTACGAAAGCCAGCGACAGCTGCACACGCAACCGCATGCACAGTGACAGTCGGTGACGCGTGAGCGGTGACGCAGGCAGTGACGTTGGCAATGACGAACGGCGAAGAGGGACGGGCATGGACGGCCAGACGGTCGGCAGTGCGAACCGGGGTCGACTTCAGGTCGAGGTCCGGACCGAGGGGCGCAGCGAGGTCGTGACGCCGGTGGGTGAGCTGGATCACCACACCGCCGACCTGCTCCGCGAACCCTTGGAGAGCGCGGTCGAGCAAGGGCGTGTGCGCCTGGTGGTCGACTGTTCGCGACTCGAATTCTGTGATTCCACCGGGCTCAACGTGCTGCTCGGTGCGCGCCTCAAGGCGGAGGCGGCCGGGGGAGGGGTCCATTTGGCCGGAATGCTGCCGGTGGTGGCGAGGGTCTTCGAGATCACTGGGGCCGAGGCGGTCTTCACCGTCCACGACTCCCTCGAAGAGGCTCTGGACACCTGATCGTGACGCGGTTCATGGCGTCGGGCGCCGGGAGTGTTGCCCGGGTCACGCGATCCGCGTGGGCGAAGTGGGTGTTGTCACGATTCGGCCGGGCAGGAGAGACCCCGCGAGCCCGGGGCGTCCTGCACACTCTGTAGCTGGTCGGTACCTGTACAGAACCTGTGCCGGTTTCCGAATCTGTATCTGTATCTGTTCGATGGCGACATGGTGAATCGGTGAGGTGAAGCGCTGATGAGCACCACCCGGCAGCATCAGCCGGGCGACCTCGGCCGCGAGCCGGAGGGCGCGGGCGACGGCGCCGGCACACCCTCCGCCGAGCCGGTCGAGCGACAGTGGCGCACGCTGCCGTTGCGGCAGGCCAGCGGCATCGTGCCGGCAGCCCGCGATTTCGCCCGCCAGGCCCTGCGTGACTGGGGCTGGCTCCCCGCGTCGAGCGCCGACCGCCGCGCGGCTGCCGAAGACGTCCTGCTGGTCGTCTCGGAGCTGGTCACCAACGCCTGTCTGCACGCGGAGGGGCCCGAGGAACTGCGCATCGGCTGCACCTCGAAGGTGCTGCGGGTGGAGGTTCTCGACGGCGGAGCGGGACAGCCCGCACCCCGCACCCCGCACCGTGCCGGCCGGCCCGGCGGGCACGGCATGTTCATCGTCCAGCGGCTCTGTCTGGACTGGGGGGTCCTGCGGGTGCCGGGTGAACCCGGCAAGACCGTCTGGGCGGAGCTGGCCGCCCCTGCGTAGTCACGGGCCCGCCCCCGACTCCGTACCCCTGACTTTGCATCCCCGAAGAGCGCGCCGGATCGGCGCGCTCTTTGTCTTCCCTCCATAAGGCCTCAGGCGTACCTTGAGCGCCCAATCTGATGTGTCGTCAGTAACTTGCGTCGATGTGATGCGGCGTGCGGCGACCACCGGCATGAGGGGAACTCGAGGTGTCGTACCCGAAGCGAACAGCTCTCGCCCTGGCGTCCGCGCTGGCCGGCTCGGTGGTGCTGCTGGCCGCGCCCGCCGCACACGCCACGGTCGTGGACGTCGACTACCAGTGCAAGACCCCGATCGGGGACAAGAGTGCCGTATCGCCCATCGACATCAAGGGCGTGAAGAGCGGCACCGGCTACACGCTCACGATGTCCTTCCAGAAGGGCGTCTCGTCCAGCCCCGTCGAACTGGGCAAGGGCGCCATGAAGCCCAGCGCGGTGATCCGGCTGGGCGGCGCCGAATCGGGCCAGGTGCAGGTCTCGGGACCGGCGAACGCCGCGGCGATCCCGGCCAACACCCCCATCAAGATCAGTGACTTGACGGGTACGTACACCCCGAAGAAGAGCGGCAAGGTCGGCTTCACCGCCGGGGTGCTCACCATCAAGGCTCTCGGTACGACCACGACCTGCACCCCGGGCAACAGCCCCAAGCCGTCGCTGGAGCTCGATGTGACGGCGGCGGGCGGCGCGCAGAACACGTCGGACAACGGCGGTCAGCTGCCGAAGACCGGTCCGCTGGACTCCGCGACGGCGCTCGGGACGCTCGGCGGCACGGTGCTGCTGACCGGTGCGGCCGGAGTGCTGTGGCTGACCCGGCGCGGGCAGCGGGCCATCGGCTGAGCCACGAACCGCGCCACCGCAACACCCCATGGCCGCTACAGCCACAGTCCCCGTCCGCGCACCGTACGCACACGCCAGCTCGGTACGCACCAGCTCTGTACGCACCAGGGAGCCCCGCCCATGCCGCCGTTGACCGGTCACGCCGCCCGAGCCGTTCTCGCCGTCCTGCTGTGCGCCTTCGCCATGACCCCGGCGGCGGCCGCCGACCGGGCGGACAGTGCCATGGACTGGACGGCTCGGCCCGCCACGAGCGGCCTCGGGACCCGGACCGGCGACGACGGCGGCAGACCGTACTTCTACCTGGAGGGCGTGCCCGGCACCGTGCTGCAGGACCGGCTCGCCGTCACCAACCCGGGCCGCACCCCGGTCACCGTGCGGCTGCGCGGAGCCGACGCGTACAACGCCGAGGACGGTGAATTCGCGGTACGCGGCTCGAAGGGCTCCACCGGGACCGGCGCCTGGCTGCGGTTCGCCGCGGACCGGGTGACCGTGCCCGCCCGTACCCGTGCCGAAGTGCCGTTCTCCGTCACCGTGCCGACGAGTGCGCCGCCGGGCGACCACCCGGGCGCGATCGTCGCCGAGAGCGGCGGCCGTTCGGTCGGGGTACGCGTCCATCTGCGGGTCGGCGGACCGACCCTGGCCGCGCTGACCGTCGAGGACGTCACCGTGTCCGGCCGGACCATTCACTACACCCTCGTCAACCGTGGCAATGCGGCCCTTGCCCCGCGCCTTGCCGTCGGTGCGGACGGGGTGTTCGGCACGCTGCTGCGGCGTGAGGCCCGGACCCTGCCGGTGGAACTGCTGCCCGGACAGCGGGTGAAGCTCACCGAACCGTGGCGGGACGCCCCCGCCCTCGACTCCGTCACCGTCCGGCTGCGGGTCACTGCCGCGGGCGGCGCGCACAGCGAGGCGACGGGCTCGGTGGTCCTCGTCCCCTGGGCGCCGGTGACCGTCGGCGTACTGCTGTTCCTGGCCGCGGCGGGCGCGGGCGCGTACCGGCTGCGGCGCGGACAGCGGCGGCCGCCGGACGGCGCCGGCCCGGTATCTCGACCCACGTCGGACGAAAGGCACTTGGTGAAGGCGGGAGCGGACAGGTGAGACGACAGACCGGACACAGGGGTCGACGGACCGGACCGGCATCCCCCCGGCGCGGCAGCCACCGATGGGCCACCGCGCTGCTCGTGGCCGTGGTGCCCGCCCTGCTCCTCCTGCCCGCACCAGGTGCCCGCGCGGCGGACGGACAGCCCGCGGTCACCCTCTCGAGACAGCAGGCCGGCAAGGGCGGTGAGATCACCGTCAAAGGCAGCGGCTGGCGGCCCGACACCTTGCTGATGATGCTGATCTGCGGGCAGTCCGCGCCCGGCAGGGGCGTCATCGGTGGCACCAACTCCTGCTCCAACGCCGACGGACGCGCCGTCACCACCGATGCCAAGGGCGCCTTCAGCAAGAAGATGCCCGTCGCCGAGCCGCCCGAGCCGTGCCCGTGCGTGGTGCATGTCGCGACGGTCACCGGGGAACAGGCCACCGCCGATGCCGTGTTCGTCGTCGCGGGCCACCCCGTCGCCCCATTGCCGAAGCAGACCGACGGCGGGAAGCTCGCCGTGCTCGCCACGACCCGGCTGGAGGGCGACAGCGGGATCCTCACCTGGTTCGGTGCCCCGCCCGCACGGAGGTTCGTCCTCACCGTCGGCAACCTCGGCACGGCACCCGTCAAGGACCCGGTCTTCCAGGTCGGTACGGCGCACGGCGTCTTCGCCCCGCAGTGGGAGGAACAGCAGTGGCGCGGCACCATCGCGCCCGGCCGCAAGGCGCAGATCAAACTCCCGGTCGAACTGACGGCGGGCGCGCACGGCGACTACCAGATCTCCCTGCGGTACGGGACGAAGGTGCTGGCCGAACAGCCGTGGGGGGTGGACCGACCGTGGGGTGTCACCCTCTTCTGGATCCTGCTCTGCGTCGTCGTACCGGCCGCCGTGTTCCGGATCGGCATGGCGATCGTCGACAAGGTCCGGCCCCGTACCCCGCATGCCTCGGTCCGAGCCGGACGTCACCGCCACCCACAGCTCACCGACGTGACCGCGAAGCTCCCGAAGCTGCGCCGGGCACCGGGCACCACCCCTGTGAACCCCGCGACAGAGGACCGGGCAGGGCGCACCGGGTCCGCTGCGGGCGCGGCCACCACGACCGCGCTGCCGTGGTTCACACCGGAATCCGCACCGTCAGAGAACAGACCCACGACGAAGGGACATTCGTGAGCACCCAACGGAGGATGAGCGCGGCCGGAGTCGCGCTGATGCTCGGCGGCGCGGGGATCCTGCTGGCCGCGAGCCCGGCCCAGGCCGCCGACGTCTCGTACAAGACGGAGTGCATTCCGCCGTCGATCTCCGGGCTGCCGCCCGTGCAGGGCACCACCAAGGTGCAGCTGACCGCGCCCGCCGAGGCGAAGGTCGGGGACACCGTCGAGGTGGTGTGGAAGACGGTCGCGGCCGCTTCCAGCAACCCCGACGTCCTCGACCTGGGGAAGGACACGGTCAAGCCGACCGGCACGATCAAGGTGGGCGGCGCGGCCGTCGGCGACCTGCCGATGGAGGGGCCCCGGCAGAACCCGCCGATCCCCAAGAACAGCCCCATGGTGCTGCCCGACATGAAGGGCACGCTGAAGCTGGAGAAGGCCGGTGAGATCACGCTGACGCCGGACGCGTACAACATCAACGTCTCCAAGCCGATCTCCACCGACACCAAGTGCTCCCCGAAGGAGACCGTGCAGCCGGGCGCGACGATCAAGGTCACAGCGGGCGGCGGTACGACAGCCGGCGGCACGACCACCGGCACGACGGCGGGTGGCACGACCACCGGTACGACGGCGGGTGGCACGATCTCCGGCACGACTACTGGCACGACCACTGGCACCACCACCGGTTCCACCACCGGTTCCACCACGGCGGGCGGCACGACGGCCGACGGCGGGACCACGGCGGGCACGACGGCCGGCGGTACGGACACCGGAGGCACGGACTCCGGCGGCACCACCGCCGGGTCGAGCGGTGGCGGCGGCGGCCGGACCGACTTCGAGGGCAAGGAGGTGTCCGTCGCGTACGCCTGCAAGACGCCGATCGGTGACAAGAACGCCACCTCCCCGGTGAAGATCAACGCGAAGAAGAACGGCGGCAGCTTCGACCTCACGGTGAAGTTCAGCAAGTCGGTCATGGACAGTCCCGCCGACATCCCGGCCGATTCGGTGAAGCCCTCCATGGAGGTCAAGCTCGGCGGGGCCGACAAGGGCACGGTCCATGTCGAGGGCCCCACCAACAAGGAGCCCATCAAGTCCGGCGATCCGATCGAGATCCCCGATCTCACGGGTACGTACAAGCCGGGCGCAAGCGGCAAGTCCACCCTCAGTCCGGGCGTACTGACCGTGATGGCGCTCGGCACGACGACGACCTGCACCCCGCCCGCCGACGTCGCGGTCTCCCTGGAGCTGGACACCTCGTCCCAGCCCGGCGGGGCTGCCGGCGGCTCGGACACGGGCGGCGCCACGAGCGGTGGCGGTACGGACTCCGGCGGCGGACTGGCCGCCACCGGCGCCGAGGACAACGGCACCCTGCGCGCGCTCGGCCTGGTCGCCGGTACGGCGATCCTGCTGGGCGGCGCCGTGTTCACGTTCACCCCCTGGCGCCGGCTGCGCGGCACCCGGTGAGCTGAGCTCCGTACCGGGGCAATGCGAAGGGCCGTCGCACCGGTCAACCGGTGCGACGGCCCTTCGTACGAGCGGTCAGCGCATCAACGCATCAGCGATCGGTGCGTCAGTGCACGTCGCCCATGAGCTTCTTGACCTTGCCGCGGTACATGAAGATCGCGGCACCCGCAGCCACCGCGAGGGCGGCCTGCAGAGCGACAATGCTGGTGCCGTTGAGGTCGACACCCGCGATGGAGAGCAGACCCGTGGTGCAGTCACCGGCGGTGACGGCCAGGAACCAGACACCCATCATCTGGCTGGCGTACTTGGCCGGAGCCATCTTCGTGGTGACGGACAGACCCACCGGGGACAGCGTCAGCTCGGCGACCGTCTGGACGAAGTAGATCGCGACCAGCCACATCGCGGCGGCCTTGTGTCCGTCCGTGGCGATCAGCAGCGGTGCCAGGAAGAGGAAGAACGACGCACCGACCAGCACCAGACCGGAGCTGAACTTCACGATGGTGCTCGGCTCCTTGCCACGGCGGTTCAGCGCCAGCCAGAAGGCGGCGAAGACCGGGGCCAGCGCCATGATCAGGACCGGGTTGACCGACTGGTACCAGGAGACCGGGAACTCCCAGCCGAAGACGGTGTTGTCGGCCGAGGAGTCGGCGAAGATCGCGAGCGTCGAACCACCCTGGTCGTAGATCATCCAGAAGATGGCGGCGGCGACGAAGAACCAGATGTAGCCGGACATCTTCGACTGCTCGGCGGCGCTGAGCTCCTTGTCGCGCTTGATGCGCGCCAGGACCACGATCGGAATGATCAGACCCGCGACGGTGATCGGGACGAGGATCCAGTTGAGCGTGTAGACGCCGGTGACGACCGTGATGATGTAGAAGACCGCGGCGACGGCCATCCAGATCATGCCCTTGCGCAGCGTGCTCGTGCGCTCGGCGGCGGACAGCGGCTTCGGGACGACGAGGCTGCGCTCGTTCAGGTGGCGGGTGCCCAGCAGGAACTGGACGAGACCCAGCGCCATGCCGGCCGCGGCGAGCGCGAAGCCCAGGTGCCAGTTCACGCTCTCACCGACGGTGCCGATGACCAGCGGCGCGGCGAAGGCACCGACGTTGATGCCCATGTAGAAGATCGTGAAGCCACCGTCACGGCGCGGGTCGTCCGGGCCGTCGTAGAGCTGGCCGACCATCGTCGAGATGTTGGACTTCAGCAGACCGGAGCCTATGGCCACCAGGCCGAGACCCACGAAGAACGTGCCCTGCGTCGGCAGCGCCAGCGCCAGGTGGCCGATCATGATGACCACGCCGGCGACGGCGACGGTCTTGCGGGGACCCCAGACGCGGTCACCGAACCAGCCACCGGGCATCGCGAGCAGGTACACCAGCGACACGTAGACCGAGTAGATCGCCGTGGCCGTGGCCGGGTTCATGTGAAGCCCGTTGGGGGCGATCAGGTAGAGGGGGAGCAGGGCCCTCATGCCGTAGTAGCTGAAGCGCTCCCACATCTCGGTCATGAAGAGAGTGGCCAGGCCGCGGGGGTGGCCGAAGAAGGTCTTCTCGGAGCCAGACGTGCTGGCTGAGTCCTTCGTCAGGCTGGACGCCATGGTCGATCCTTGCTTGCTCGGGACGCGACGCCTTGTGAGCGTTGAGCGCCCGGTGGGGGGAGGCCGGCACCGACGAGGCTGCGCCCACCCCTCACGCCTGAGAGGGGATTCGCTCCGGACCCCGTACCTGGGTACGGGGTCGATGTCGGAGTCGGGGACGGACCGCATCGGGATCCACGCCCGGAGTACTTCTGCGCTCCGGGCCCGGCCACAGGTCATTCACTGAACCAAAGGCTGGCGAATACCAGCCCGCATACAAAAGAGACCTTCGGCGCTTAAAGCTGCCCAAAGGTCCTTGAGTAGTGCAACAGGCGTCGAGCCACCATACGACACGACACTGCCGGATATGGAAGGACTTGAGAGATGGATCACAGGGATGAATGCAACCAGGCTCGCATATTCGAAGGTGTGCCTCGGTTCAGGCCGCGAACCCGCAGGCCTTGTCGATCACCTCACGACAGCCGCCCCATGCGGACTACCATCACCCCATGACCCGTGTACTGCTCGCCGAGGACGACGCATCCATCTCGGAGCCGCTGGCTCGCGCCCTGCGTCGGGAGGGTTACGAGGTCGAAGTCCGCGAAGACGGTCCGACCGCTCTCGACGCCGGCCTCCAGGGCGGCATCGACCTGGTCGTGCTCGACCTGGGCCTGCCCGGGATGGACGGCCTCGAAGTAGCCCGAAGGCTCCGCGCCGACGGCCACACCGTGCCGATTTTGGTGCTCACCGCCCGTGCCGACGAGGTGGACACCGTCGTCGGCCTGGACGCCGGAGCCGACGACTACGTCACCAAGCCGTTCCGCCTGGCCGAGCTCCTCGCCCGGGTCCGGGCGCTGCTCCGGCGCGGCGCCACGGAGCCCTCGCCGCAGCCCGCCACGCACGGCGTGCGGATCGACGTCGAGTCGCACCGGGCCTGGATGGGCGACGAGGAACTCCAGCTCACCGCGAAGGAGTTCGACCTGCTGCGGGTCCTGGTCCGGGACGCGGGCCGGGTCGTCACCCGCGACCAGTTGATGCGCGAGGTCTGGGACACCACCTGGTGGTCGTCGACGAAGACCCTCGACATGCACATCTCCTGGCTCCGCAAGAAGCTCGGCGACGATGCCGCCAACCCCCGTTACATCGCGACCGTCCGGGGCGTCGGCTTCCGCTTCGAGAAGAGCTGACGTACAGAAACAGTCATGCGCCGCCGACTGATCAACTCCACCCTCGCCGTTGTGCTCGTGGTGATCGCCGTCTTCGGCGTCTCCCTCGTCATCGTCGAGACCCGCACCATCAGCAACAGCGCCCAGGAGAGCGTCGACTCCGAGGCGCTGCGGCTGATCAGCGTCGTCGAGAGCCGACTTCTCGGGGCCGAGCGGATCAACCCCTCGGTGCTGGCCGAACAGGTCGACGAGAACCGGTACGCGCTCGTCAGGATCCCCGGCCGTGCCCCCCTCGAGGTGGGCACGCGCCCCACCGGCAGAGTGATCAGCAGTACGGCGTCGGGGGAGCAGGGCGAGAAGGTCACCGTCGAGGAGTCCAGCTCGGCCGTCACCCGCGAGGTCGGACGCACCTTGATGATCATCGGCGCGGTGGCGCTCCTCGCGATCGTCTCCGCGGTGCTCCTCGCGGTACGCCAGGCCAACAAACTGGCCTCGCCGCTCACCGACCTCGCCGAGACGGCGGAACGCCTGGGCTCCGGCGACCCGCGACCGCGCCACAAGCGGTACGGGGTGCCGGAACTGGACCGGGTCGCCGACGTCCTCGACTCCTCCGCCGAGCGGATCGCGCGGATGCTGACCGCGGAACGCCGGCTCGCCGCCGACGCCTCCCACCAGCTCCGCACCCCGCTGACCGCGCTCTCCATGCGGATCGAGGAGATCTCCGTCACCGACGACCCGGACACGGTGAAGGAAGAGGCGAACATCGCCCTCACCCAGGTCGAGCGCCTCACCAACGTGGTGGAACGGCTGCTGACCAACGCCCGCGACCCGCGTACCGGCTCCGCGGTCGTCTTCGACCTCGACGAGGTCGTCAAGCAGCAGATCGAGGAGTGGCGCCCGGCCTACCGCGGCGAGGGGCGCGCCATCGTCCGCTCCGGCAAGCAGGGCCTGCGGGCCGTCGGCACCCCGGGTGCGGTCGCCCAGGTGCTGGCCGCACTGATCGAGAACTCACTGATGCACGGTGGCGGCACGGTGGCGCTGCGCACCCGGGTCACCGGCAACCAGGCGGTCATCGAGGTGACGGACGAGGGCCCCGGGGTCCCGCCCGACCTGGGCGCCCGGATCTTCGAGCGGACGATCAGCGGCCGCAACTCCACGGGGATCGGCCTGGCGGTGGCCCGAGACCTGGCCGAGGCGGACGGCGGCCGCCTGGAACTGCTCCAGCAGCAGCCGGCGGTCTTCGCCCTGTTCCTGAGCCGGGTGCCCCTCCCCCGCCAGGAACCGGAGCGTCCGGTGCGCTGATTCGAGCGAGGTCCGGCCTGCACACACGCAGGACGGCATCAGCCGAAATCGAGCCCGTCGAGGGGGTCCCCCATGCCCTTGAGGCTCCGGGAGAGGTTGAGGACGATACGGCCACCGGGGCGACCCCGGTGCTTCAACGCCGTACCGCTTCCGCCGGGGCCGCCGGAGTCCGCCCCTGCGCCACCACGCCTACACCGTCTTTGGCAGGCAGCGCCTTGAACACCCAGCTCCGGTAGGACCAGAAGCGGAACAGCGTCGCGATCCCGATTCCGAGGATCTTGAACACGTTGCTCTGGACCGGGCTGTTCCAGCCGAATCCGTACGTCGCCGCGTACAGCACACCGTTCTCGATCACCGCGCCCACCGCGCTGAACAGCAGGAACAGCATCAGCTCCCGGGTGCGGCCGGTCTTGTCACGGTCCCGGTACGTCCAGTAGCGGAAGCCCACGTAGTTGAAGAGGATGGCGATGAACGTCGCCAGCAGACTGGCCCGCACCACCTGAAGGTCCGTGGTGTGCCGCAGCAGGTTGAAGACCGCGATATTGACCAGCAGACCCAGCGCGCCGACGGCGCCGAACTTGGCGACCTCCCGGGCCAGCCGATCCAGCCGGGTTCGCAGTGCGCCCCGTTCGCTCATGGTGATCGCTCAGCCCCGTCCGTGGATTCGGTCAACCCAGTCATGCTAACCAGCACCCCTGTGGGATGCCTGTGGGCCGAAGCAGAACCCGGCGACGTGGAATGTCACAGGACCGTCCGCCGGGGCATCGTCCGGTGGTTCCCGGGACGCCGGATACCCTGGAGGAGTGACGTTCCCGGTAGTCGGTATGGTCGGCGGCGGTCAGCTCGCCCGTATGACCCACGAGGCGGGTATCCCCCTCGGCATCAGATTCAAGCTCCTCAGTGACACCCCTCAGGACTCGGCGGCCCAGGTGGTGAGCGAGGTCGTCGTCGGCGACTATCGCGACCTGGACACGCTGCGTGCCTTCGCGCACGGCTGTGACGTGATCACCTTCGATCACGAGCATGTCCCGACCGAGCACCTGCGGGCCCTGGAGGCGGACGGCATCCCCGTGCGCCCCGGTCCCGACGCGCTGGTGCACGCCCAGGACAAGGGGGTGATGCGCGCGAAGCTCTCGGAGATCGGCGTGCCCTGTCCCCGCCACCGCATCGTGACGGACCCGGCCGACGCCGCGGCGTTCGCGGCCGAGGTCGGCGGCTTCCCCGTCATCCTGAAGACGGTCCGCGGCGGCTACGACGGCAAGGGTGTCTGGGTGGTCCGCTCCGAGGCGGACGCGGCCGAACCGTTCCGGGCCGGTGTCCCGGTCCTCGCCGAGGAGAAGGTCGACTTCGTACGGGAGTTGGCGGCCAACATCGTCCGCTCGCCGCACGGCCAGGCCGTCGCCTACCCGGTCGTCGAGTCGATCCAGGTCGACGGGGTCTGCGACACGGTCATCGCCCCGGCCCCCGAGCTGAGCGAGAAGCTCGCCGGCGAGGCCCAGCAGATGGCCCTGCGGATCGCCGCCGAGCTCGGCGTCGTCGGGCACCTCGCCGTCGAACTCTTCGAGACGAGCGACGGCCGCATCCTCGTCAACGAGCTCGCGATGCGCCCGCACAACTCCGGGCACTGGACCCAGGACGGCGCGATCACCTCGCAGTTCGCCAACCACGTGCGGGCCGTCCTCGACCTGCCGCTCGGCGACCCGCGCCCGCGTGCCACCTGGACGGTCATGTCCAACGTCCTCGGCGGCGACTATCCGGACATGTACCAGGCGTATCTGCACTGCATGGCCCGTGACCCGCAGCTCAAGATCCACATGTACGGCAAGGACGTGAAGCCCGGCCGCAAGGTCGGACACGTCAACACCTACGGCGACGACCTGGCGGACGTGCGGGAGCGCGCCCGGCACGCGGCCGACTACCTGCGAGGAACGATCACCGAATGACTTCCCCCGCCTCCGCCGCGCCCCTCGTCGGCATCGTCATGGGCTCGGACTCCGACTGGCCCGTCATGGAAGCAGCGGCCAAGGCCCTCGACGAGTTCGAGATCCCCTACGAGGTCGACGTCGTCTCCGCCCACCGGATGCCGCGCGAAATGATCGCGTACGGGGAGAACGCGGCGGACCGCGGCCTCAAGGCGATCATCGCGGGCGCCGGCGGCGCCGCCCATCTGCCCGGCATGCTCGCCTCCGTCACCCCGCTGCCCGTCATCGGCGTCCCGGTCCCGCTGAAGTACCTGGACGGCATGGACAGTCTGCTCTCCATCGTGCAGATGCCGGCCGGTGTCCCGGTCGCGACCGTCTCGGTCGGCGGCGCACGCAACGCGGGCCTGCTCGCCGCGCGCATCCTCGCCGCCCACGACAGCGAGCTGCTGGCCCGGATGCGGGAGTTCCAGCAGGAGCTGAACGACCAGGCGACGGAGAAGGGCAAGCGGCTGCGCAACAAGGTCGAGGGCAGCGACTCCTTCGGCTTCGGCAAGTAGCGGCAGAGGGGGAGGGCGACCATGGATCACAGCGCCGGCAACATCGCGGGCCACACCGCCGACCGCACCGCGGAGCGGCTCACCCGGGCCGGGGAACTCCTCGCCGAGTACCCCGTCGTCGACGGCCACAACGACCTGCCCTGGGCACTGCGTGAACAGGTCGGCTACGACCTGGACGCCCGGGACATCGCCACCGACCAGTCCGCCCACCTCCACACCGACATCCGACGGCTGCGCGCAGGCGGCGTCGGCGCCCAGTTCTGGTCCGTCTACGTACGGTCCGACATGGCCGGTGACGCCGCCGTCAGCGCCACCCTCGAACAGATCGACGTGGTCGCCGAGCTGCTGGACCGCCACCCCGCCGACCTGCGGCGTGCCCTGACCGCCGACGACATGGAGGCGGCCCGCACCGAGGGCCGTATCGCCTCCCTGATGGGCGCCGAGGGCGGCCACTCCATCAACAACTCGCTGGGCACCCTGCGCGCCCTGCACACCCTCGGCGTCCGCTACATGACGCTGACCCACAACGACAACATCGCGTGGGCGGACTCGGCGACCGACGAACCGGGCGTCGGCGGACTCTCCCCGTTCGGCCACGAGGTCGTACGGGAGATGAACCGCACCGGCATGCTCGTCGACCTCTCGCACGTGGCGGCCACCACGATGCGCGACGCGCTCGCCACCTCCACCGCGCCGGTGATGTTCTCGCACTCCTCGGCCCGGGCGGTCTGCGACCACCCGCGCAACGTCCCCGACGACGTCCTCGCGCAGCTCCCGGCCAACGGCGGCATCGCCATGGCGACCTTCGTGCCGAAGTTCGTCCTGCCGGCCGCCGTCGCCTGGACCCGGGCCGCGGACGAGAACATGCGGGCCCACGGCCTGCACCATCTCGACACCACCCCGCAGGCGATGAAGATCCACGCCGCGTTCGAGGCGGCCAACCCGCGCCCGATGGCCACGGTGGCGACGATCGCCGACCACCTCGACCACATGCGTGAGGTCGCCGGGATCGAGCACATCGGTATCGGCGGCGACTACGACGGAACCGCGTTCCTCCCCACCGGTCTGGAGGACGTCTCGGGCTACCCGAACCTGATCGCGGAACTCCTGGGCCGCGGCTGGTCCGCCACCGACCTCGCCAAGCTCACCTGGCGCAACGCGGTACGGGTGCTGCGCGACGCGGAGGACGTCGCCCGTGACCTGCGTACGCGGCGCGGCCCGTCCCACGCCACGATCGACGAACTCGACGCTCCCAAGGCCTGACGACGGCCCGAGAACGGCCCGAGCGCTCCGGAGGGGGCGGCTCGGGCCCTCAACGGCTTGCGGATCGGCCCCTCGGCGGCCGACCCATGAACCAGCGGCTCTCAGGCCCGGGGCCGGCCCATCGCCCGGTACGTCCAGCCCGCCTCGCGCCACACCGCACTGTCCAGCGCGTTACGGCCGTCCAGAATGATCCGGTGCGCCGCGGCCTCGCCCAGCGCCACCGCGTCCAGCTCACGGAACTCGTGCCACTCCGTCAGGTGCAGCACCACATCCGCGCCGCGCACGGCGTCCAGCGCAGACTCCGCGTACCCGAGCGTCGGGAAGAGCCGCCGGGCGTTGTCCATGCCCTTCGGGTCGTACACGGTGACCTGGCCGCCCTGGAGGTGGATCTGCCCGGCCACGTTCAGCGCCGGCGAGTCGCGTACGTCGTCCGAGTCCGGCTTGAACGTCGCACCCAGCACGCCGACCCGCTTGCCGAGGAACGAGTCGCCGCCCACGGCCTCCCGGGCCAGCTCCACCATGTGGCCGCGGCGCCGCATATTGATCGAGTCGACCTCGCGGAGGAACGTCAGCGCCTGGTCGGCGCCCAGCTCACCGGCGCGCGCCATGAACGCGCGGATGTCCTTGGGCAGACAGCCGCCGCCGAAGCCGATCCCGGCCCGCAGGAACTTGTTGCCGATCCGCTCGTCGTGGCCGATCGCCTCGGCGAGCTTCTTCACATCGCCGTCGGCTGCCTCGCAGACCTCCGCCATGGCGTTGATGAACGAGATCTTGGTCGCCAGGAACGAATTCGCGGCGGTCTTCACCAGCTCGGCGGTCGGGAAGTCCGTCACCACGAAGGGCGACCCCTCCGCGAGGGGAACCGCGTACACCTCGCGCAGCAGCTTCTCGGCCCGCTCGCTCTTCACACCGACGACGATCCGGTCGGGGTGCAGGGTGTCCTTCACGGCGAAGCCCTCGCGCAGGAACTCCGGGTTCCAGGCCAGCTCCGCGTCCCTGCCCACGGGTGCCAGCTCGGTCAGCCGCGCCGCGAGCCGGGCCGCGGAGCCCACCGGCACGGTCGACTTCCCGATGACCAGTGCTGGCCGGGTCAGCTGCGCCGCCAGCGACTCGAAGGCGCTGTCCACGTAGGACATGTCGCAGGCGTACTCGCCGTGCTTCTGCGGGGTGTTCACGCAGACGAAGTGCACATCGCCGAAGGCACCCACCTCTTCCCACGAGGTGGTGAACCGCAGCCGGCCGGTGGATCCCTCGATGCCGGCGACGTGCTTGCGGAGCAGCTCCTCCAGACCCGGCTCGTACATCGGGACCTTGCCGGCGCTCAGCATCTCGATCTTCTCGGGCACGACATCGAGCCCGAGCACTTCGAAGCCGAGCTCCGCCATGGCCGCAGCGTGGGTGGCGCCGAGGTAGCCGGTGCCGATCACAGTGATCCTGAGGGCCATGAAGTGCTCCTGGGAGATGCGGACGGACGTGCGGTGAACGAGCATAGTCGTGCCCCCTGACGCCCTGTTTTACCGGTCTTGCGGACCCCTGTCGCGTAGCTCACGTACGGCTCGCATAGGTCTTTGCGGGGCATGGCGCCTAAAATTGGGTTACTTAACGGTAGTTAGCATCCCTGGGGAGTGAGAGTCTTGGCGGGTTCCACCGATTTCGACCTGTACCGTCCGGCCGAGGAGCACGACATGCTCCGCGAGACGGTCCGTGCGCTCGCCGAGGCGAAGATCGCCCCGTTCGCGGCGGCGGTCGACGAGGAGGCCCGCTTCCCGCAGGAGGCGCTGGACGCCCTGGTCGCCTCCGACCTGCAGGCCGTGCACGTCCCCGAGGAGTACGGCGGCGCCGGTGCCGACGCCCTCGCCACCGTGATCGTGATCGAGGAGGTGGCCCGCGTCTGCGCCTCCTCCTCCCTGATCCCGGCCGTGAACAAGCTCGGCTCGCTCCCGGTGATCCTCTCCGGCTCCGAGGCACTGAAGAAGAAGTACCTGGGCCCGCTCGCCAAGGGCGACGCGATGTTCTCGTACTGCCTCTCCGAGCCCGACGCGGGCTCCGACGCCGCCGGCATGAAGACCAAGGCCGTTCGCGACGGCGACTTCTGGGTCCTCAACGGCGTGAAGCGCTGGATCACCAACGCGGGCGTCTCCGAGTACTACACGGTGATGGCCGTCACCGACCCGACCAAGCGCTCCAAGGGCATCTCGGCGTTCGTCGTCGAGAAGTCGGACGAGGGTGTCTCCTTCGGCGCCCCGGAGAAGAAGCTCGGCATCAAGGGCTCCCCGACCCGCGAGGTCTACTTCGACAACGTCCGGATCCCCGCCGACCGCATGATCGGCGAGGAGGGCACCGGCTTCGCCACGGCGATGAAGACCCTGGACCACACCCGCATCACGATCGCGGCCCAGGCCCTCGGCATCGCGCAAGGCGCCCTCGACTACGCCAAGGGCTACGTCCAGGAGCGCAAGCAGTTCGGCAAGCCGATCGGCGACTTCCAGGGCGTCCAGTTCATGCTCGCCGACATGGCGATGAAGCTGGAGGCGGCCCGCCAGCTCACCTACTCGGCCGCCGCCAAGTCCGAGCGCCTCGACGGCGACCTGACGTTCTTCGGCGCCGCGGCCAAGTGCTTCGCCTCCGACGTCGCGATGGAGATCACCACGGACGCGGTCCAGCTGCTCGGCGGCTACGGCTACACGCGGGACTACCCGGTGGAGCGGATGATGCGCGACGCCAAGATCACGCAGATCTACGAGGGCACCAACCAGGTCCAGCGCATAGTCATGGCGCGGAACCTGCCGTAACCCCGGCGGGTTTTCACGATTCGGCGTCCGTTCCGAACGGATTGCGACCATTGACCGGCCCCCGGCTTCCTGCCGGGGGCCGATCGCGTCTCCCCGGCACAGCGGGTTCGTGAACGCTGCGGGAGCGGTGGCTCGCGATGGCGTAACTTCCCTGTCCATGACCGACATCGACAAGCTCACCGGCCTGTTCGAAGCGCTGGGGGCCGACGACGCACCGGGCTGGGCCGACTCGGAGATCGAGGAGAACCTTCCGCAGCTCGCCCGCTACCGGTTCCTGCGCAAGGTCTGGCAGGACATCGACGCCTGGAGCTCGGCGGCGCCCGACTGGGTCGAGGCGTACCGCAAGGAGGGCCTCGCGGGCCACGCCGTCGAGCGGGCGGTGCGGCTCGGGCTGACGCCCGGTGAACTGGGCGAGATAGCCCGCGAGGTGGCGAAGGAGACCGCGTTCGGACTGCTCTACAGCCTGGCCGATCCGACGGACGGCGATCTTCCGCCCGAGGTCGAGGAACAACTGCCGGGCTGGTGCCTGGCGGAGCTGTCCCCGGAGGGGGAGCCCACGGGCCGGATTCTGGATGCGCTGTACGAGGACCTGGACGAGATCGAACCGCAGGGACCTGTGGAGGGTGTGCGGTGACCGCCTTCGATCTGAGTGAGCGGCGGATCTGGGACGGCCGCGCCGAGGCCTACGCGCGCACCTTCGCGGGCCTCTGCGCTCACCCCGTGCCCGCGCTGCTGGACGCGGCCGGGGTCGGTACCGGGACACGGGTGCTCGATGTGGGGTGCGGCAGTGGCAGCGTGACGGTGGCGGCCGTCGGGCGCGGTGCGGTCGTACGGGCCGTGGACGCCGAACCCGGAATGGTCGAGGCGACCCGCCGGGCCGCGCCCGGAGTCGGTGTCCGACTCGGCCGACTTCCCGAACTTCCTTACCAGGACGGCGAGTTCGATGCGGTCGTGGCGAACTTCGTGCTCAACCACGTGGGCCGTCCGGAGGCCGCCATCGAGGAACTGCGCCGGATCACCCGTCCCGGCGGCCTGGTCGCGGTCACCATCTGGCAGGTGCCCGGTGCCGCCGGGCAGGCACTGGTGGGACGGGCCGCGCAGGCAGCGGGGCTGACCCGCCCGCAGTGGCTGGCCACGGTCGACGCCGAGCACGACTTCCCGCGTACCCGGGAAGGGCTGGGTGCGCTGATGTCCGCGGCCGGCCTCGAAGACGTACGGACCGAGGCCCTTGCCTGGGATCACCACGTAGGCGCGGAGGACTGGTGGGCCGGCCCCGCCTCCGGGGTCGCCGCGATCGGGCAGCTGGTCAACAGCCGGGGGCCGGAGGGAGTGGCCGCGGCCAAGCGGGAGTACGACGTGCTGTGCGCCGAATTCGCCAGGAAGGAAGGCGAGTTGGCTCTGCCGCATGTGGCGCTGCTGGCTCGGGGGAGCGTGTAGCGGCGGCCGGGCCGCGGTCGCACGTGCGGTGACGACCGCGGTGTGCAGCAGGGCCCGGTCGGCGAACCGTCCGGGCCCTGCTCCTGTCTGCCGTCAGTTACTGGAGACGGTGACCTTCTCGTCGTCGTTGAGCTGCTGCACCAGCTGCTTGACCTTGGCCTTGTCCCAGACCAGGTTCCCGCCGGTGCTGCCCGAGATCGGCATGTTCATCGACTTGCCGTCACCGCCCGTGACGCCCTTCATCGCGAAGAACATGTTGCCCAGGTCCCACAGCGACATGTCCTTGTCGACGATGAGGGTGTCGAGGCCGGCGCCCATCGTCGGGTACAGCTTGAACGGGTTGAGGATCGTGGACGGCGTCGCGGTCTGGCTCGCCAGCGCCGCAAGGAACTTCTGCTGGTTCTTCGTCCGGTCCAGGTCGCTGCCCGCGAAGGCGTACCGGGTCCGCACGAAGGCGAGCGACTGCTCGCCGTTCAGCGTCTGCTTGCCGGCCTGGAAGTCGGCGCCGGAGTTCTTGTCCTTGAACGCCTTGGGGATGTCGAGTTCCACCCCGCCGATCGCGTCCACGATCTTGGCGAAGCCGCCGAAGCCGATCTCGACGTAGTGGTCGATGTGCAGTCCGGTGTTGAACTCGACGGTACGGACCAGCAGCTCGGGGCCGTCCTCCGCGTAGGCGGCGTTCAGCTTGGTGAAGCGGCCGCGGCCCGGGTAGAGCTTGCCCGAGTCGGAGCCCTTGTACGAGGGGATCTCCACGTTCGAGTCACGCGGCAGGGAGATCAGGGTCGGGCCGTTCGATCCGTCGTGCAGGATCATCATCGAGTCGGTCCGCTTGCCCTCGGCGGAGCCGGTGTGGAGCCTCTTCTTGTCCTCGGTCGACATGCCCGCGCGGCTGTCGGAACCGACGATCAGATAGTTGGTGCCGTCGCCCTCGCCGGGACGCTCGATCACCTTGGAGAGGTCGACCTCGCGCTTCAGCTTGGAGTCGGCCCAGAAGTACGTGCCGATGGAGACGGCCAGCACCACGACCACGAGGGTCAGCGCGCCTATCTTTATCCGACGGCGCCAGTCCGGTGCGGGCCGGCCCTGGACGTAACCGCCGTCACCGCCGCCGTAACCCCGGCCGCCGCCGTTGCCGCCGCCGTAGACCTGACCGGCACCGTGACCGTTGTCGTACCCAGCGTTGTCGTCATAGCCGTCGGAGTACCGCGGCGGCTCCGGACGGCGCTGTTGCGGCGGCGCCGGATACTGCCGCGGCGGCGCCGGGCGCTGCGGCGGCGGTGCGGGGTGCCGCTGGACGTGCGGCATCACACGGGCACCCTCGGGCTGGGCGCTGTCACTGCCCCGTCCGTAGCGGTCGTCGCGGTTGTCGTCGGTCCATCCACCGGGCCTGTCGCTCATGCGGACCAGTGTGCAGGCCGGACCTGTCGGTATTACAGGGGGTGTGAGATATCGGGCCTGGGCTGTTGCCAAGCTGATGCAATGTCCGCGGCGCAGGGCCCCCGCAATAAGGTGGACGGCATGACAGATCAGGCCCCGCGCCCGGAGGGCGATATTCCGGGCAAGCCGACCGCGGCGTCCCGGACCACCCTCAGCCACATCATGACCGGCAGTGACACCAACCTGCTGGGCACCGTGCACGGTGGCGTGATCATGAAACTCGTCGACGACGCGGCGGGCGCCGTGGCCGGCCGGCACTCCGGCGGCCCCGCGGTGACGGCCTCGATGGACGAGATGGTCTTCCTGGAGCCGGTCCGTGTCGGTGACCTTGTTCACGTCCGCGCGCAGGTGAACTGGACCGGCCGCTCCTCGATGGAGGTCGGCGTCCGGGTCATGGCCGAACGGTGGAACGAATCGACCCCCGCCCAGCAGGTCGGCAGCGCGTATCTGGTGTTCGCGGCGGTCGACGGCGACGGCAGGCCGCGCCCCGTACCTCCTGTGATCCCGGAGACGGAGCGCGACAAGCGGCGCTACCAGGAGGCGCAGATCCGGCGTACGCACCGTCTCGCGCGGCGCCGCGCGATCAAGGAACTGCGCGAGAAGCGCATCGCGGACGGCATCGACGTCGACTGACGGCAGGCCCCGGGTCCGGGGGGACGGGTACGGCGAGGACGGGCGCCCCGGCGGCCGCCGTCCCCGGAACATCGCCCCGTACGGCACCGCTCCCTACGGGCACACCACCTGGTCGCCCGTGATCGTGCCGAACTCGCCCCGGTGCCTCGCCTCGGCCTGCACCCGCTCCACCCTGCCGAAGTTCTCGCCCGCGGTCACCTTCATCGTCTTGCCCTGCCCCGTGACCGCCCGCAGCTCGGCCCCCGGCAGCGCTGCCGCCAGCGACTTCGCCGACCGGTCCCACCGCGGGTCGTACTCGACCAGCGTGTGCTTCAGGCTGCGCGGCTCAGCGTTGAGCGGGGCCCGTGTCGTAACGAAGCCGGTGGCGCGCAGTGCGTCGTCGACCTTCCTGCCGAGCCCGTCCTGCACGGTCCCGTTGTAGACCTGGACCCGGATCTCACCCGGTGCGACATCGACCGGCTTCGCCACCGGTGTCTTCGGCCGCTTCGAAGTCAGCGGCTTGTCGTCGCGCAGCGCCTCGAAGAGCCTCTTCGACTTCGTCGGGTCCCATTTGACCGTCGAGCCGATGCCCTTGACCGGGAAGGAGGGATCGCTGATCGGGACGGAGGCGAACTCGGACGACGCCGGGGTGAAGCCGCGCATCGCCTGGCCGAGGTCCAGCAGCTGGTCGGTTCCGAACCCCCGATCCGCCCGGACCGAACCGAGCATCGTCGACGCGACGTCCCGGAACTTCACCGGGTTCATCAGCACACCGCTGCTGGTCGCCCGCTTGATCAGCGACGCGAGGAACCTCTGCTGGCGCTGCATCCGGCCCAGGTCGGCGGCGGCGTCGATATGGCGTGAGCGCACGTACCGGAGCGCCTGCCCGCCGTCCAGCCAATGGGTGCCCGCGGCGAGATCGAGACCGGTGTACGAGTCCTTCATCGGCCGGGCCGTGCAGATCTGCACCCCGCCGAGGGTGTCCACCGTCTTCATGAAGCTGGCGAAGTCGACCTCCAGGTAGTGGTCGACCTTGACACCCGTCATGCGCTCGACCGTCCGTACGGTCAGACTCGGCCCGCCCTCCGCGTAGGCGGCGTTCAGCTTCACCGGATGGGCGGCGTGCTCGACGCCGGTGGCCGGGTCCCGGTGCTCGGGGAGCTCGGTGTAGCTGTCACGCGGCAGCGAGACGATGGTCGCGCGTTCCTTGTCCGCCGACAGGTGCACCAGCATGATCGTGTCGGTGCAGTGGCAGGGCGCACCGCCCAGCCGGTACTTCCGCTTCTCCTCCCGGCTGACCTTGTCGCGGCCGTCGGTGCCGACGAGCAGCAGGTTCATGCCGTTGCCGGCCCGCGGCCGGTTCTTCATGTCCTTGAACGGGTCGACGCGGTCGATCCCGGTCTCCAGGCTGGTCACGACCGCATGACCGATCCCGCCTGCCCCGAGCACCAGCACGGACAGACTGGTCGCCACCCGCATACCCCAGCGGGGCCGCTCGTCCTGTTTTCTCGACCTGCGCTGCGGGGGAGTGGCGTGGCGGCGCGGCGGACGGGGGGAGCTGTGCGGTGTGGGCACGGGGGGACCTCCGCGGTGCATGGGGGACCGTTCGCACAGTAGGTCCATACGATCACCACTCCGGGAAGCCACCCGGTGGCGCGCGCCCGTGTCCCTCATTCGCGGTAACGTGGCGGCCGAATAACGCCGCCTCCTGGGGTGCGAACCCCCGGCGCCCCCGAGGACCCCCCGAGGACCACATGTCTGCCGCGCAGTACCCCGCCGTCTCCGTGATCATGCCGGTGCTCAATGAGGAACGCCATCTCAGGAACTCCGTCCGGCACATCCTCGAGCAGGAGTACGCCGGTGAGATGGAGGTCGTGATCGCGCTCGGCCCGTCCACGGACCGTACGGACGAGATCGCCGCCGAGCTCGTACGCGAGGACTCCCGGGTGCACACGGTGCCGAACCCGACCGGCCGCACCCCGGCAGCGCTCAACGCCGCGATAAAGGCCTCCTCGCACCCCATCGTGGTGCGGGTCGACGGCCACGGCATGCTCTCGCCGAACTACATCGCGACCGCCGTCCGCCTCCTGGAGGAGACCGGCGCGCAGAACGTCGGCGGCATCATGCACGCCGAGGGCGAGAACGCCTGGGAGGACGCCGTCGCCGCGGCCATGACGTCGAGGATCGGCGTCGGCAACGCGGCCTTCCACACCGGCGGCCAGGCGGGCCCGGCCGAGACCGTCTACCTGGGGGTCTTCCGCCGCGAGGCACTGGAGAAGGCGGACGGCTACAACGTGGAGTTCATCCGCGCCCAGGACTGGGAGCTGAACTTCCGGATCCGCGAGGCGGGCGGGCTGATCTGGTTCTCGCCCGAGCTGAAGGTGCAGTACCGGCCGCGTCCCTCGGTGAAGGCCCTCGCCAAGCAGTACAAGGACTACGGCCGCTGGCGCCACGTCGTCGCCCGCTACCACGCCGGCTCGATCAACCTGCGTTACCTGGCCCCGCCGACCGCCGTCTGCGCGATCGCGGCGGGCATCGTCGTCGGCGCGGCCGTCACCCCGTGGGCCTTCGTCATACCGGCCGGTTACGCCGCGGCCATAGTCGCCGGGTCCCTCCCGGCGGGCAAGGGCCTGCCGCTGAAGGCACGGGCTCAGATCCCGGTGGCGCTGGCCACCATGCACATGTCCTGGGGCTACGGCTTCCTGACCAGCCCGCGCTCGCTGGCGAAGAAGGTCATGGCCGGCCGCCGTGCCCCGGTGCAGGTCTCCGGCCGGGCCTGAGCCGATACACACGTTCGCTGGGCGGAGCCCCGAGGCATTTGGTCAGGGCTCCACCCGAGTCCGGCCGAACCGTCGGGGCGCGGAACCTTCGCCCGTGCTGTACGAGGATCATCGATCCGCGGCACGGTGCCGAAGCCATCGTGGTGCTTGTCAGGCCTCAGCCGGATGCGTCGGGCAATGGTGTTTTGACGTGCATTCGGGGATGCGGTGGGTTGAAGTCGTGGGTGATCGGCAGGTGCAGCAGTTGAGGGCGACGGGCTGTTTCTCTCAGCAGACCGTGGAGGTCGATCCGCCGGTGCTGTTCAGGTAACCCGTGGCGTGCGTGCAGTAGGCAGCGGTGTTGGCGGGGGTTCCCCAGAGCTCGGATCGCGTCGTGTTGGTCAGCTGAGCCGCGCCGTAGTCGTTGCCGGAGTCGGACTCATTGACGATGCGGATGTACAGGTCCCAGTTCGTGTGCGTGTCCCGAAACTGCTGCCACACATAGATGTAGGCGTAGTTGTATCCGCAGCCGTAGTACTGCTTGACCGAGGCGGCGTCTTTTCCGCCGACCTGAATCACGCGGGTGCTCCCGATCTGGGACACGCTGCTGCAGCCGGAGGGGGTGCTGGCGGCGGCGGAGGGGGCGTTGACGAGAGAGAGGCCGGCTATCGCGGTGAGGGCGCCAAGAGTTGAGGCGACCTTCTTGCCAAGGTTCATGGGGGAGCTCCAAGTCGGCAGCAAATAAGGCTCGTTGAAGCTACATGCGGTGATCGGTACCGGCAATTGGCCGTCGAGTGAGGTGAGTCACGCGCGATGGTCGAGTAAGTCGCCCTCGTGCGGCAGGAGTTGGGGCACATGAGTGTCCTGTGGACGGGGATCCCGTGCGTGCCCGGGGGCGGTCTGCGGTGTTGGTGACCCGCTCACTTTCGATGCGCTTGGCGAGCCCGTCCTCGCCCAGCTGTCCCGGATTCCGGCACAGGCCCACGGAGGCGCCCGCGGTCAGCGGGGGCGCGTCCCCGGTCGTCGGGTTACGCCGCCAGGTCGCCCCGCACCGGTGAGAAGGTCATGGCCGGCCGCCGCCCGGCCGTCACCGTGCAGGTGTCGACACCGTGGGGGCCCTCCGACGTGCCGGAAGGCCCCCACAGTGCGTTGTGCCCGGTTCGGAGCTACCAGCCGAAGCCCGGCTGGACGTCCATGCAGGCCGTCTCGTCGTCGCCGTTCAGAGCCCGTGCGCTCTTCGGGGTCTTCTCCTCGGCGCTGGGGGCGGGATAGGGCCCGCTCTCGCGCCAGTCGGCCCCCACGGTCAGCGTGATGCCCGAGACGGCGGTCGACTTCTTCACCGCCGTCAGCGGGATGCCGAGCGCCTTGGCGACGGCCTGGGCGTTGCCCTCCACGTCCTCGCTCGGGAAGAGCACCCCGGTCCGTGCCGCCGCGTCCGTGTTCTGAACGTCGACCGTGGCCTGGGTGAAACCCTCCCCGGTCAGCAGCTTCTTGACCGCCGAGGCGCGGCCCTCGACCGGGTACTCGGTGTCGGTACGGGTCCCGTTGCGGATGCTGACCGGAATCTCGGCGACGGGGGCCGTGGGCTCCTTGGCGGCCGGAGCCTTGCGCTTGGACGCCTTGCCGTCGAGCGGGATGTCGTCGCGGACCATCTGGAACAACTGGGCGGCGTCGACGGGCTTGGGGAGCACGCGGCCGTTGTTCACACCCGTGCCGTAGACGTTCGGCATCGTCGTCATCGTGATGCGCTTGGTGGGGACCTTCTTGAGCTCGCCCGCCAGGTCGTACAGCTTCTTGACCGTGTCGATGCCCTTGTCGACGGTCAGCGCGGTGGTCGCCGCCTCGGCGAGGCCGGTCAGCTTGCTGGGGTCGGTGAGCTTGGTGCCCTTGCGCAGCTCACGGACCATCGAGTTCATGTACATGTGCTGGGCGTGCGTACGGCCGAGGTCGGTGCCGTCCTCGAAGCCGTAGCGAGTCCTCAGCCACTGGAGGGCCTGCTTGCCCTTGACCTTGGTGGTGCCCTCCTTCAGCTTCAGCCCGGAGCCCTTGCCGTCGCGCGTGTGGGAGTAGACGTTGCCCTTGACGCAGACCGGGACACCGCCGATCGCGTCGGCCATCGAGACCACACCGGAGAAGTCGATCATCATGAAGTGGTCGATGGTGATGCCGGTGAGCTCGTACCAGGTGGCCACGGTGCACCCGGGGCCGCCACGGCCGAGCGTCTCGTTGGTCATTGCCAGACCCGTGGTGGCCGGGTAGGTGTGCCCCGTCTTCGGATCGGTGCAGTTCGGGATCTTCAGCAGTGTGTCGCGCGGCATGCTGATCACCGACATGTTGCTTCGGTCGGCGGAGAGGTGGAGCAGCATCTGCACATCGGCGAGGGGCGCCGCCCCGAAGGTGTCCTTGGCCCCGCCGAGCTTCTGGTTCTCCTTGGAGTTCCGTGCGTCCGAGCCGATGAGCAGGATGTTCAGCGGGGTCTGACCGGCGGCGTTGGCCTTGTGCTCGGTCATCTTCTTGTCGCCGAGCGTCAGGTCCGCCTTCTTCAGGTTCGCGTTGAGGTGCTGGTAGTAGAGGTATCCGGCGCCGGCGCCGCCGAGTATGACCACAGCGAGAATCCACGCGACCCAGCGCAGTATGCGGCGCTTCCCGCGTCGGCCGTGCCGGTGCGACTGCCCGCGGCGGCGCCCGCCTCGGCCCGGGCGGCCCCGGTCCGCGGCGCCGCCGCTGTTCCGCCGGCCGTCCCGTCCGCTGTCGTGCCCGTCGTCGGAGCCCGCGGACGGGCCGTCGTCGTACAGGCCGTCGTCCCAGCCGAGTTGTCCGGCATGCCGGACGCGTGGTCGCGTTCCCTCCCCAGGTGTGCTGCTCCGTCCCACCAGGTCCCCCCTGCTGCTCAGACTCTTGGAATGGCGCAGTGACCCCGTGTCACTTGGCGCACTCTGCCTTGCCGGCGTTCGCCAGCGGTATGTCGTCCGGCACCTTTGCCGGTCCGGTGACGGGCACACCTGCGCCCTTGAAGTCCGCACCCAGGGTCAGGACCATCGCCTGGAGCCCCTCGGCGTCCGTGGTGCCCTTCTTCAGGGCCGAGCCGGGCAGCCCCATCATGGCGGCGAGGGCACGGGCCTGGTCGGCCTGGTTCGGTGCGTACTCGAGCGTCGTCTTGGAGATCTTCTCCGGGGCGTTGGCCTTGTTCGTCGACTTGAGAACGCCTTGCTCGTTCTGCAGCCAGGTGACCGTCTCCTGGGCGGCGCCCGCCCGGTCGCCGCCGTTGAGGACATCGACCCGTACGTCGGCGGCAGCGGCCTTGGTGCCCTTGAGCAGCGCGTCCTGCTTGCTCTTGGCGGCCTTCTTCTGCTTCTTCACCTCGGTCAGCGAGGTGTCGTCGCGCATCATCTGGAACAGCGGGTCGGACTTGGCCTTGTTGAGTACCACCGTCGCGTGGACCGTCTCGGCCGGGTTGTCTATCACCGGGGCCGTCACGAAGGTGATGTTCTTCGTGTCGATCTTGCCGAGCTCCTTGGCGAGCGAGGTCAGCTTCTTTATCGAGCCGATGCCTTTGTCGACCGTCAGCGCCTTGGTCGCCGCATCCGCCAGGCTGTACAGCTTCGTCGGACTGGTCAGCGTGTCGTCCGACTTCATCTGCCGGATCATCGAGCCGATGAACTGCTGCTGGACCTTGATCCGGTCCAGGTCGCTCTGATTGCCGAAGCTGTGCCGGGTCCGCACGAACGCCAGCGCGTCCTCGCCCTGGATCTTGCTCTCGCCCTGCGGGAGGTCGAGGTGCGACTTGGAGTCCTTGACCGGATGCGCCAGACAGACCTTGACGCCGCCGACCGCCGTGGTCAGCTCCTTCACCGCGTTGAAGTCGACCATCATGAAGTGGTCGACCTTCAGGCCGGTGATCTCCTTGACCGTCTCCATGGTGCAGCCCGGGTCCCGCCCCTCCTGGCCGAGGCTGACGTTGAAGCGGATGTTCCGCGTCCCCTGGATGACCTTCTCCGAACCGTCCGGCTGCTTGGTGGTGCAGTCCGGGATGTTGGTGATCAGGTCGCGCGGGATGCTCAGCGCCGTGGCGTTGGTCCGGTCCTTGGAGACATGGAACAGGATGTTGGTGTCGGCATGGCCGGTGCTGCCCTTGTCGCCGTAGCCCTCGTTGCCCTTGCCGGTGCGCTTGTCCGTACCGATGATCAATATGTTGAGGGGCGCGTTGGCGGTGATGACGTCCTTGTTGCCGGCGTCGCCGACGTCGACGGTGTTCAGATTGCCGTTGAAGTGCTGGTACAGCGCGTACCCGCCCACCGACAGGCCGACCAGTACGAAGGCCATCACGCCACCCGTCCAGAGCAGCGCCTTCTTGCGGCGGGCCTTCGGCTGCCTGCGCTTGCGCCGGCCCGCGGAGTCGGGACCGGAACCCTCCTGGCCGCGCGGGCCATTGGCACGGCGACCACGCTGCTCGGGCACCGGCCCCCGGCCCTCGCCGTTCCGTCCACCGCTTCTGCGCTCGCCGGCACCGTCGCGAACCGCGCTTCTGCGCTCGCCGTCGCCCTCGCGCGCCGTGCCTCTGCGCCCGGAACCACGCGGACCCGGCGCATTCGGCGTGCGGTATGAATCCCCTCCGGATTGGGGCAGTCGCAATTCGTAATCGCCGGTCTGCGGGTTGAGGACCCACTGGTCTGCGGGGTCGATTTCGTCCGCCCGCCCACGGCCTTGCGCATCCACGGTTGTTTGAGTCCTCCGTCGGTGCCACGCGAGGCGCCTTCCCCCCGAGAGGCGCTCGATCTTTCGCTCCAGCAGTGCGCGACCTGATGGTCGGAAGCACCGGATCGCGTCACACTATCCGCCCGGTTCGCTGTCAAGCGACGGGCGTGACACATTCCACGGCCCTTACAACCGGTCATACTGCTCATTACGCTCCGATTGCCGATGCCTACTTGGGAATTGCTTTACCGCTCGCACAGGTCGGTGGCCGCATTGCTGCCCGAATAGGTGGGTGTGGGTGTCGGACTGGTGGAGTCCGAGCTGTCCGAATTCCCGCGCTTTTTGCGTTTCAGTTCATCCGCCGGGACCACTGCGACAGGGGCGTCCTCGCGTAGCCGCTTGAAGAGCTTGTTGGCTTCTGGTTGGACAAGTTCGTCCCGGTTCGGATCTGCAGCGTAGGGTTGTCGCGGAACTGTCAGGAATTGCACCTTTTCTGTCGGTACGTTGCGCATGCCGCGCACCAGCTCGTACAGGTCCTTGAGGCTGTCCAGGCCCGGGTCGGTGGTCAGTGACTTGGTGGCCGCGTCCAGCACCGGATAGAGGCGGGTCGGGTTGAGCAGGACGCCGTTGCTCTGCATCTTGTTCACCAGTGCCCCGAGGAATCGCTGCTGGCGTTCCATCCGGTCGGTGTCGCTGCCGTTGCCGATGGACTTGCGGGCCCGTACGTACCCCAGCGCCTCCTCGCCGTCGAGCTTCTGGCGTCCCGCGCGGAGCTTCAGGTGCGCGTCCGAGTCGTCGATCGGCTCCTTGAGGCAGATCTCGACGCCGTGCACCGCGTCGACCATGTCCTTGAAGCCGTTGAAGTCCACGACCATGTGGTGGTCGATGCGAATGCCCGTCATCCGCTCGACCGTGCGGATCGTGCAGGCGGTGCCACCGAATTGGAAGGCCCAGTTGAATTGGGCGAATTGTTTCCTGGTGGGCTTTCCGTCCGCTTGGTGGCAGCTGGGGATTTCCGTCATCAGGTCGCGCGGGATGGACATGGCCGTGGCGCTCTTCCGGTCCGCGGCGAGGTGCAGCAGGATCGTCGTGTCGGAGCGCTGGCTGCTGCCGTAGGAGCGGCCGTACTTACGGTTGTCGCCGGTGCGGCTGTCGGAACCGATGAGCAGGATGTTCTCCGCGTCGTGCACGACGGACACGGGACGTTCTTTTTCGTACACCCGCAGTTCGGCGGCCGCGGACGTGTCGGTCGTGATGTTGGCGTCGAGCTTCCTGTACAGCCACCAGCCGCCGCCCGCGGCGACCAGGACGAAGAGTGACGCGGCGAGCGCCGCCCAACGCAGCCAGCGGTGCCTGCGCTCGGCCGGGACGTCCGAGCCGAGTGGTTCCTCGGGGCGGCCTTCGCCTTCCGGCCCGTCCTGAGAGCTGCCGTCGCCCCGAGTCCTGCCCTCGCCCTGAGACTCGTCCCTGCCCTGCGACTCGTCGTTGTGCCCGTCCTGGTCCGCGGCCGAGCGGTCGGGGTCGGCCGGCGTGCCGGCGCTTTCGGTCACGTCTGCGTCCATCCTTCACGTTCGGCGGCGCGCTGGGCCGCCGGTCGCAGGAGTAGACGGCTGAACCTCACGCTTGGTTGTGCCCAGGGATCCGTCTTGATCGGGCCGGGCTCGCGGGGCCCGGCCCGATCAAGACGGAAGACCCCAGGGCCTGAGTGGTCTGTACCGCCGATGATGTACCGGAGTTGATGCGCAGGCCCGAGGGCTCGGCCCGCTGTGGGCCGGACGAGTGGCCGTCAGGGGGCTTGTCACACCGCGGTGTTGGTGACCCGCTCACTCTCGACGCGCTTGGCGAGTCCGTCCTCGTCCAGCTGTCCCAGATGCCGGCACAGGACCACGGAGCCGCCGGCGGCCAGCGGGGCGAAGAGTCCGGCGCTGAGCCCGTCCCAGCTGTCGTACGTGCGCCCGGTCAGCAGCCGCGATCCGGGCGTCAGCCCCAGCTCCACGGCGTCCTCGCGGGCGCGTGCGACCAGTTGCGCAGCCGTCAGCCCGAGTCCACCGACGGTCAGCGCGGGCGCGTCCGGGTCCACCGGCGCGTACGGCGCGAACCGGTCGCCCTGGCTCGGCACCTCCACGGCATAGTCCGCGAAACCTTCGGGCGGCTGCGGGAACCGGCCGCCCAGCGGGCGCAGGGCCAGAGCGATCCGTTCGCCGCGGCAGGCGCGCGCGGCGTCCAGTGTGTCCGGACCGGTGACGACGAGGTCGGCGGCGGCGGGGTCCCCCTGCACATCGGCGACGACGCCGACCGAGGAGCAGGCGAGCAGCCAGACCGCGGACTGCCAGTGCGCGGGCAGCAGGAGGGCGAGCCGGTCGCCGGGTTCCGCGGCCAGGTCGCCCTGCAGCAGGTTGGCGGTCTTGGCCACCCAATTGGCGAAGGTGGCCACCGACAGTTCGACCCGTTCTCCGGTGGCGTCGTCGTAGAAAGTGACCATGGGGCGGGCCGGGTCCGCGGCGAGCGCGGAACGCAGCAGGTCGGCAGGGGTGCGGTCGCTGGCGTTCATCCGCGCAAGGGTACGCGGCGGCGCCGGGCGGGGCCGGACGCCGCAGGCATCGGGTACACCGGTTCGGCAGACGGCCCGTCAATTGTCCCGAGATACCCCGGTAGCCGTCGTTGTCGCACTGTGGTCAGTATCGTCCGTATGCGTGCCTTCATTACATCTGCCATTGGTGTCACCTGTTCGGCAGCCCTTGTGCTGCCGAACGCCGCGCCCGCGGGCGCCGCCCCCGACACCTCCGCCACCGCAGCGACCGAGGCCGCCGATCCCGCCGAAGTTCCCGGGTCGACGCAGTCCCTGCCGCTGTCGCCACTGCCCACCGCGTCCACGCGGGGGACCGACGCCCCCAGCGGGACCGCCGAGGCCAGCGCCGTACAAGGTCTGCCTCGACGCGACGTCCACCCCTTCTCACTGGTCGGTGTCGTCTGGGACGACGCCGACGTCGAACTCCACGGCGCCGTCGAGGTCCGCACCCGCGCCATCGGCTCCGGTCACTGGTCCGACTGGCAGGACCTGGAGACCCACAATGCCGAGCACGCCGCCGACCCCGGGAGCGCCGAGCGCGACTCCGGGACCGTCCGTGGCTCCACCGCCCCGCTCTGGGTCGGCAACTGCGACGGCGTCGAGGTCCGGGTCATCCCGGAGACGCCCGACGCCCATGACCGGGCCACCGCCCGCGTACCGCTGCCCGAAGGCCTGCGGCTCGAACTCGTCGACCCCGGCGAGGACCCGCGGCAGTCGCCGGTGGCCGGCACCGACGAAGGCGATTTCGAAGCCTCGGGTGCCGAGTTCGCGGGCCTCGCGTCCGGCAGCGGCGGCCGCCTGGCCACATCGCTCCGGACATCCCTTCAGGAATCCGTCCGGACTTCCCTCCAGGCGCCCGGCCAAGGCTCCGTCCTGCCCGCACTGAGCAAGGCGCGGACCGAGGCGGAGAGCGAGGCCGAGGCCGGTGTCGCGCCGGGCAGCAAGCCGTATATCGGACCCCGCCCGACCATCATCACCCGCAAGGGCTGGGGAGCCGACGAGAAGCTCCGCGAGAGCGCCTTCACGTACACGAAGAGCGTCAAGGCCGCTTTCATCCACCACAGCGCCACGGGCAACAAGTACACGTGCTCCCAGGCGCCGTCGGTCCTTCGCGGTATCTACCGCTACCACGTCAAGAGCAGTGGCTGGCGCGACATCGGCTACAACTTCGCCGTCGACAAGTGCGGAAACATCTACGAAGGACGTGCCGGGGGCGTGACGAAGGCGGTCCAGGGGGCGCACACTCTCGGTTTCAACACCGACAGCATGGGCATTGCCGTGCTCGGTACCTTCACCACGTCCGACCCGCCCGCCGCCGCGGTGAACGCCATCGCGAAGCTCACCGCCTGGAAACTCGGCCTGTTCGGTGCCGACCCGAGTTCCAGGACCACCCTCGTATCGGGCGGCGGAAACCGGTTCAAGAAGGGAACAAAGGTCAAACTCAACGTCATCTCCGGACATCGGGACGGCATCGTGACCGAATGTCCTGGAACCCGTCTCTACAAGAAGCTCGGCTCGGCCCGGACCAGCTCCGCCCACCTGCAAGGCCGCTGACGGCCCGTGCGGCTCCGGCGGGGGCACCGGACCGCCGGCCGGGCCGCCGACCGGGGGAGATCCGACCGGTCTGCTTACACTGGCCAGCCGAAACCAGGCCCGGCCCCAGCAGGAAGCAGAGACAGTGCTGTGACAGAGGCAAAAGAAGCGATTCTCCTGGTCGGTGGCAAAGGCACCCGACTGCGCCCGCTCACGGTGCACACTCCGAAGCCGATGGTTCCGGCGGCCGGCGTCCCGTTCCTGACGCACCAGCTGGCGCGGGCGAGGGCGGCCGGGGTCGAGCACATCGTCCTCGCCACGTCGTACCTGGCAGAGGTCTTCGAGCCGTACTTCGGCGACGGTTCGTCACTCGGCCTCCATATCGAGTACGTCACCGAACGCGAACCGCTCGGGACGGGCGGAGCCATCCGCAATGTGGCGTCCCGTCTGGTCTCCGGACCGGACGAACCCGTCCTCATCTTCAACGGCGACATCCTCACCGGCCTCGACATCCGGGCGCTGGTCACCTCGCACGCCAGGTCCGGAGCGGACGTCTCGCTCCACCTCACCCGGGTCGAGGACCCGCGTGCCTTCGGTCTCGTACCGACGGACGACACCGGCAGGGTCACCGCGTTCCTGGAGAAGCCGCAGACGCCCGAAGAGATCGTCACCGACCAGATCAACGCGGGGGCGTACATCTTCCGCCGGTCGGTCATCGACACCATCCCGGCCGACCGCCCGGTCTCCGTGGAGCGCGAGACCTTCCCCGGACTGCTCGCCTCCGGTGCGCATCTCCAGGGCATGGTCGACTCCACGTACTGGCTGGACCTCGGTACCCCGCAGGCGTTCGTGCGCGGCTCCGCCGACCTGGTCCTCGGCCGCGCCCCGTCCCCGGCCGTCCCCGGGCGGTGCGGCGACCGGCTCGTCCTGCCGACGGCCTCCGTCGCAGCCGACGCCAAACTCAGCGGCGGTACGGTCATCGGCGAAGGCGCCCTGATCGGCGCGGGCGCCCGGATCGACGGCTCCGCGGTGCTGGCCGGCGCGGTCGTCGAACCCGGCGCCGTGATCACGGACTCCCTGGTCGGAGCCGGTGCCAGGATAGGCAGCCGTACCGTGCTGGCGGGCGCGGTCGTCGGCGACGGCGCACAGGTCGGCGCCGACAACGAACTGCGCGACGGTGTCCGCATCTGGTGCGGGGCGACTCTGCCCGACGCGTCCGTGCGTTTCTCGTCGGACGAATGACGGGCCCCCGCGGCGCGTACGCTCGATAGGTATCCCCGACGACCGAGGACCTCACCCGTGGCAGGACGATTTGCCCCCCGCAGTGCCCCGAGCAGGTCCGTCCCGCGCCAGGCCGCAGCGGACGAGGCGCCGCAGGCACCGGAGGCACAGCAGGAACCCGGGGCACAGCAGGCACCCGAGGCACTGACCCGGGAGTGGACCCCATCCGGCCCGCTCGACCTGCGCCTCGTCCTCGCCCCGCTGCGCCGCGGCCCCGCCGATCCGACGTTCCGTATCGACCGGGACGGCTCGGTCTGGCGGGCCACCCGCACCCCGGCCGGCCCCGGCACGCTCCACCTCACCGACCGGGGCGGCCGGATCGGGGCGACGGCCTGGGGTCCCGGCGCCTCATGGCTCCTGGACCGGCTCCCGACCCTGCTCGGTGCGGAGGACGAACCGGAGGCGTTCCGTCCGCGCCACCGTCTGATCGCCGTGGCCCAGCACCGCCGCCCCGGACTGCGGCTGCTGCGCACCGGTCTGGTGCTGGAGTCGCTGATCCCGTCGATCCTGGAACAGAAGGTCACCACCGACGAGGCCTACCGCGCCTGGCGCCTTCTGGTCCGGAGCTACGGCACCCCGGCCCCCGGCCCTGCGGCCACCCTGTTCACCACGCACGGCCTGCATGTGATGCCGGACCCGCGCACCTGGTCGCTGATCCCGTCCTGGGAATGGCACCGAGCGGGCGTCGACGCCAAACGATCGGCAACGATCCTGCGCGCGGTACGCGTGGCCCGACGGCTGGAGGAAGCGGCCACGATGCCCCTCCCGGAGGCCACCGCCCGGCTCGAACTGATCCCCGGCATCGGCCCCTGGACCTCCGCCGAAACGCTCCAACGAGCCAACGGCGCCGCCGACGCGGTCACGGTGGGCGACCTCCACCTCCCCGGCATCATCGGCCACGCCCTGGCAGGCAACAGGAACGCCGACGACGAGGAAATGCTGCACCTGCTCGCCCCCTACGAGGGCCAACGCCATCGGGCCACCCGCCTGATCCTGCTCTCGGGTCACACCCCACCGCGCCGAGCCCCCCGTATGACACGGGGCGACATCGCACGCCTGTAGGCGGCCTCAAGCACAACCGGCAAAATCAAGCCCGTCCGGCGAATCAAGCCCGTCCGGCGATTGAGGACACAACGCGTCCGAAGGTCCCGAAACCGGGTCCCGGGGCCGCCCCTCCCGGTTTCGGGAAGGGGCGGGTCGGGGAGTAAGCCCACCCCGCGCCCCTCACCTCACCGCGACAAATGCCGCCACATCCCGCTCCCCGCGCTCCCGCGGCACCCCCGCAGCCCGCCCCACGGCGACCGCTCCCAACGGATCCCACTCCGCCGGCAGATCCAGCACCTCACGCACCACATCCCGGCAGAACATCGTCGACGAGACCCACGCCGACCCGAGCTGCTCACCGGCCAGCGCCACCAGGAAGTTCTGGACGCCCGCCCCCGCCGCGACCACGAACATCTCGCGCTCCGCGGCATCCCGCCGCGCGTCCCCGTACGTGTGGGAGCCGTCCATCACCATGCACGGCACCGCCAGATACGGCGCCCGGCGCAGCACGTCGCCCCGCCGCACCCGCTTGGCGATCGACTCCTCGCTCTTGCCGTCACGCCGCAGGTCCGCGATCCACGCATCCCGCATCGCGTCGAGCAGCCGCGTCCGCGACGCCTCGGACTCCAGGAGCACGAACCGCCACGGTGTCGTGTGATGCGGCGCCGGAGCCGTCACCGCCGCGGCCACGGCGCGGCGTACCGCCCCCGGGTCCACCGGCTCGTCCGTGAACTCCCGCACCGTACGCCGCAGGGTCACCGCTTCCCGTACCGCCTCGGACGTCCCGAGCCGGAACATGTCATCGGCCGCGACCCGCACCAGCGCCCGAGCCCCCGGCTCGACGCCACCGGCATCGGCACCGCGCCCGGACACCTCCGCCCCGGCCCCCATGTCCACGGCATGCGAAAGTCCGCGCACCACCGCGACCGGCAGCCCCTCGGCCTTGCCCTTGACCAGATCACCGGCCGAGGCCAGCTCATCGGCGGTGGCGACGACGGTCGCGCTCAGCGGGTTGCCGTACGCGTCCGTCCCGCCCCGCAGATCGTCGAGCACCCGCACCCCGGCCGCCCCGATCGCGACATCGGTCAGTCCGTTGCGCCACGGCCGCCCGAAGGTGTCCGTGACGACGACCCCGACCTCGACGCCGAGCGTGTCCCGCAGCCCGTCCCGGATCGTCCGGGCCGACGCGTCGGGGTCCTCGGGCAGCAGCAGCACCGTCCCGGCAGGGGTGTTCGAGGCATCGACCCCGGCAGCGGCCATGACGAGCCCCTGCCGGTTCTCGACGATCCGCAGCGTGCCGCGGCGCGCCACCACCCGTACCGTCTCGGCGTCGATCGCCGCCTCCCGGTCCGCTGCCTCGACGATCCGGCCCTCCGCCTTGGAGACGATCTTCGAGGTGACGAGGAGGATGTCGCCGTCGACCAGCCCCGGTTCGGTGGCGGCGATCAGCTTCGCGAGGTTGTCCCCGGGCCGCACCTCCGGCATCCCGGGCAGCGCCCACACCCGGTACGAGGGCGCCTCGCCGGCGGTCGCGCCGCCGCTCACGCCCGTACCTCCTCGGCCAGCGTCAGCGCCTGACGTGCCATCTCGGCGGTGACGTCCACATCCGTCATCATCAGCGGCACGGCGCGGCAGCGGATGCCCGCGGCTTCCACGTCCTCGACCGAGCCGGCGTCCACCGTGTCGACGAGCCAGCCGTCGAGCAGCCCGGAGCCGTAGTGCTGGGCGACGGCCGAGGCCGTCGACTCGACGCCCACCGCGGCGAGCACCTTGTCCGCCATGCCCCGCACCGGCGCGTCCCCGACGATGGGGGAGAGGCCGACGACCGGCACCCCGGCCTCGGCGATGGCTTCCCGGATCCCGGGCACGGCGAGGATGGTCCCCACCGACACGACAGGGTTGGACGGCGGGAAGAGGATGACGTCGGCCTCGGCGATGGCTTCCAGCACACCGGGCGCAGGCTTGGCCTGCTCCGCGCCGACCGGCACGATCGCACGGGCCTCCACGGAGGCACGCAGCTTCACCCAGTACTCCTGGAAGTGGATTGCCCGGTTCTCGCCGTCCACCTCGATCGCGACATGCGTCTCGACCCGGTCGTCGGACATCGGCAGCAGCCGGACTCCCGGCTTCCAGCGTGCGCAGAGTGCCTCGGTGACGGCGCTGAGCGGATAGCCCGCGCCCAGCATCTGCGTACGGACGATGTGTGTCGCGAAGTCACGGTCGCCGAGCCCGAACCACTCGGGTCCCACGCCGTATGCCGCGAGTTCCTCCTTGACCTGGAAGCTCTCGTCGGTACGCCCCCAGCCCTGCTCCTCGTTGATGCCACCGCCGAGCGTGTACATCACGGTGTCGAGGTCGGGGCAGACCTTCAGCCCGAACAGATGGATGTCGTCACCGGTATTGCCGATCACCGTGATGTCCGCGTCGGGCGCGGCCTGCTTGAGGCCACGCAGAAAACGAGCACCACCGATACCACCGGCCAGAACCACAATGCGCATGCACAACAGTCTGTCAGGCGAAGCCTGATCGTTGGTGGGGTGGTGGTGGGTGACGGGTGGGCTGTCAGGCGAAGCCTGATCGTTGGTGGGGTGGTGGTGGGTGACGGGTGGGCTGTCAGGCGGATACGACGTCGGTGGCCGTCGGGGCGCACTGCGCCGCGTGCATCGGCATCTCGGTCAGACCCGGGTAGTAGATGTGCAGGCTGACGGCCGGTTCGAGGGAGTCGTTGACCACTTCGTGGACGTATCCGGGCGCGAAGACGCGCTGCGCGCCGGAGTCCAGCGACCGGCTGCCGCGCTCCGTGCGCTCGGTCAACTCGCCTTCCAGGACGGTCAGTACGCCGGAGGACAGCCCGTGGTCGTGCATCCCGCTGCCCTGGCCGGGGACCCAGCTCAGCAGCCACACCTCGTAGCCGAGTGGGGTCTCCCCTGCTCGAGCGGAGCCGAGGGCTTGGGGGACGGTGTGGAGCCGGTGGTACCAGCGGGTGGTCGCGTCGTACTGGACGAGCGGCGCCCACTGCTCGCGGTCGGCGGCGATGGTACGGGCGAGCCCGACGAACTCGGCCACCGTGGAGGGGTGCTTGCGCGCGGGCTGGAGGAGGTGCTGAACCTCGAGGATGTCGCCGGCGATCTGAAGGTCGCTGTCGCTGTTCATGGGTGCGGTGGTTCCTCGGCAAGGGAGTGCGGGGCAGAAGTGCGGACGCAGATGCGGGGGTGTCGCGTGGACCGGAGGCCGTGGGGACCGGGCGTGCCGCCGGGCCGGAGAAGGGGCTTGGCGGAGCGAGCGGAACCGGAGAGGCCGGGGTCCGGGGGTGGCCGTGACTAGCTGGAGCGCGAGGGCTTCGACAGCGGGGACGGCATCAACAGCTGAGACAGCTGGAACAGCAACAGCGAGCCTGGACAGCGGTGCGGAACCCACGGACGTGGGTGGTGCGCATCGCTGAGTTTGCTGGCATGGCATCAAGGAGAACCGAGCAAAGGTCTCACTGTCAACCCAATGCCCGATTTGGCGGCAATGTTTCACCTCATCCGGTTACTCCGGCCGGAGAAAGGTTTGTGCAGTCGTTGTAACGGAGATGTGGCGCAACAACCGCGCCCGTAAACGTCACAGCGGCCTCGTGACCCGACTGTGATCTTGATCGCTTCGGTGATCAAATCGAAACACGACCGTCCTCCTGGGCGTCTCACCCTGTGGCGAGCAGGGGCGTGGTGGAGCCTGTGGCATATGTCAGGTTTTTGGCTATTTGCACACTTTCTGCATAGGCTTGGTTCCGCAGAGTGAATACCGGGCCCAATAGCAGATCTCCGCTTGACTGGCCCGGATCCACACACTTGTAATTTCACTCGTGTCGTTCGGCCGATTCGATAACGGCTGCATCACGGGGACGCAAGAGACAGACGAGGGGCGCACATGACCGAGCTGTTCCAGCAACTGCTGGTCGAGGACGCGGATGAGGAACTCGGCTGGCAGGAGCGCGCACTGTGCGCCCAGACCGATCCCGAGTCCTTCTTCCCCGAGAAGGGCGGATCGACCCGCGAGGCAAAGAAGGTATGCCTCGCCTGTGAAGTCCGGTCCGAATGCCTTGAGTACGCCCTTTCAAATGATGAACGTTTCGGTATCTGGGGCGGTCTTTCCGAGCGGGAACGACGACGGCTGAAGAAGGCCGCGGTCTGACCGCGAAGCGCACAGCACCGCGAAGCCGACGAAACCGCTGAGCCCGCGAAACCGCTGAGCCCGCGAAGCCGTGACGTCGACGAAGCCGCGAAGTCAGCGAAGCCACGACGTCCACGAAGCCCACAGTGCAACCGGCCGCCGGACCGGATCCGCCGGAGCCTCCCGGCCACCGCAGCGCCACCGACCACGCTCCGGACCACGCCCTCCACACCGCTGCGCACAACGCCGCGGCCCCGACCGCCATGGCCCGTCGCCTGCACCCTGCCCGCAGGCGGCGGGCCATCGCCATGTCCGCGGACCGGTCGCACGGCCGGTCCGCCGCCGTCCTCGTTCAACCGCTCCGCGCCACCCCGGTTATCCGTACCGTTAGTGTGGGGCTCCGTCCGAGACGCGCCAACGCCCCGACGGAGCGCGCGTGTACACCGATGCAGCCCCCGGGGGGACACCCCCCGGACCCGGCCGGAGGGCCCGTACCTCGATGTCCGTGCACAGCCAATCGACGGCGCCGTACGCGGCCGCCGCCGCCCCAGAGTTCCCCCGGCATGTCGTCACCGCCGTGCTCGTCTCCCATGACGGCGCACGCTGGCTGCCCGACGTGCTCGCCGGGCTGCTCGGGCAGGAACGCCCCGTACAGCACGTCGTCGCCGCCGACACCGGCAGCGCCGACGACTCCGCGCGGCTGGTCACCGACGCGCTCGGTGCCGAGCGCGTCCTGCACCTCGCACGCCGTACGAGCTTCGGCACGGCCGTCGACGAGGCGGTCCGCACGGCCGGTGAACTCACCCCCGACGACCTGCCGTATCTGAAGCGCCCCAGCGGCTGGGACCCGGTCACCAGAAGCTGGCGCGACGACGCGTACGACCTGCCCGATCTGCCGCACGGCGAACCGGTGCAGTGGCTGTGGCTGCTCCACGACGACTGTGCACCCGAGCCCGATGCGCTCGCCGAGCTGCTCCGCGTCGTCGACACCGACCCGCACGCCGCGATCGTCGGCCCCAAGCTCCGCGGCTGGTACGACCGCAAGCAGCTCCTCGAAGTCGGCGTCTCCATCGCCAACAGCGGGCGCCGCTGGACCGGACTCGACCGGCGCGAACAGGACCAGGGTCAGCACGACCAGGTCCGTACCGTGCTGTCCGTTTCCTCCGCCGGCATGCTGATCCGCCGTGACCTCTGGGAGGAGCTCGGCGGGTTCGACCGCAGACTCCCGCTGATGCGTGACGACGTCGACCTCTGCTGGCGCGCGCACGCCGCCGGGCACCGGGTGCTCGTCGCCCCCGATGCCATCCTGCGGCATGCCGAGGCCTCCGCCAGGGAACGCCGGCCCATCGACTGCGCGGGACGCTTCGTCGCCTCCCCGCACCGCGTCGACAAGGCCGGTGCCGTCTACGCGATGCTCGTCAACGCCCGCGGCAAGATGCTGCCGTGGGTGCTGCTCAGGCTCGTCCTCGGCACCCTGGTGCGTACCCTCGCCTATCTCGTCGGCAAGGTCCCCGGCCAGGCACTCGACGAGGTCGCCGGACTCTTCGGCACCCTGCTGCGACCCGGCAGGATCTTCGCGGCCCGGCGCAGACGCGGCAAGGGAGTGGTGGACGCGGCCGAACTGCGGGGGCTGTTCCCGCCGCCCGGCGCGACCGTCCGCGCCACCTTCGAACAGGTCGCCGGAAACTTCGGCAGCGGGTCCGACGCCGACTCGGGCGGCTCACGGCACGGCGCCGTCGAGTCCGGACCGGGCGGTGACGACGCCGACTTCCTGGAGATCGAGCAGTTCGCACGGCTCAAGCGGATCGGCCGCAGGCCCGGCCCGGTGCTCTTCGCCGTCCTGCTCCTCGTCTCGCTCGTCGCCTGCCGCGGCCTCCTCGGCGGCGGGGCACTGGCGGGCGGCGCGCTGCTGCCCGCGCCCGCGGACGTCTCCGACCTGTGGGGGCGGTACGCGGACGGCTGGCACCCGGTCGGCACCGGCGGCACCCAGACCGCACCGCCCTACCTCGCCGTGATCTCCGCCCTGTCCGCGCTGTTCCTCGGCTCGACCGGCTTCGCGCTCACTCTGCTGCTGGTCTGCTCGGTCCCGCTCGCCGGACTCACCGCGTACTTCGTCTCCCGCCCGCTGCTCGAATCGCGGCTGCTGCGGGCCTGGGCGAGCATCGCGTACGCCTTCCTGCCTGCCGCGACCGGCGCCCTCGCGACCGGCCGCCTCGGCACCGCCGTACTGGCGATCCTGCTGCCGCTCATCGCCCGCACCGCCGTCTCCGCGTACGGGATGCGCAGCAACGGGGACACCCGCGGCAGCTGGCGCGCCACCTGGGCGTACACCCTGCTCCTCACCCTTGCGATGGCCTTCACGCCCGTCGTCTGGCCGCTGGCCGTGGTCCTCGGTATCGGTGTCCTCGCGCTGCGCCGTCACGACGTCGCCGCGTACGGACTCCGCTTCCTCGCCACGATCGGCACCCCGCTCCTCGTCCTCGCACCGTGGTCGCTGTCGCTGCTGGGCGACCCCTCGTCGTTCCTGAAGGAAGCGGGCCTGGAGTTCGGTACGGGCTCGGCCTCCGCACTCGATCTGCTCGGGATCAGCCCCGGTGGCCCGAATGCCACGGGTGGCGTGCTGCTGCTCGGCATCGTGCTCGCGGCACTGGCCGCGCTGCTGCGCGGGGAGCGGCAGTTCGCGGTCCGTGCCGCCTGGGCCGTCGCGCTCGTCGCCCTGGTCTTCGCCGGACTCACCAACGGCTCCGGCTGGGCCGGACCCGCCACCCTCGTCTACGGCATCGCGCTGATCGCTGCCGCGCTCGTCGGTGCGGACGGCGCACGGGTGCGCGTCGCGGAGCTGAGCTTCGGCTGGCGCCAGCCCGTCGCCGCGCTGATCGCCGTCGCCGCGGTGCTGGCCCCCGCGCTGGCCGCCGTCGGCTGGATGATCGGCGGCGCCGCGGGTCCGCTGGAGCGCCGGGACCCGGTGCAGGTGCCCGCGTTCGTCGCGGAGGAGAGCAGTACCCGTGACCAGCCGCGCACCCTGGTGCTCGGCGGAAGTTCGCCGGCCTCCGTCTCGTACACCCTGGTCCGCGGCTCCGGCGCGCGGCTGGGCGACGCCGAGCTGGCCGTGTCGGGCGGCGGCAACAGCCACCTCGACAAGGTCGTCGCCAACCTGGTCGCGGGCTCCGGCGCCGACCAGGGCAGTCAGCTCAGTGGGTTCGCGATCCGTTACGTACTCGTACGGGACGGCGCACCGCGCGAGATGAGCCGGGTCCTCGACGCGACCCCGGGGCTGAGCCGGCTGAGCCAGCTGGACGGCAGCGCGCTGTGGCGCGTCGACCGCCAGATCGCCCGGATCATGATCGTTCCGTCCGGTGCCGACGGCGAACAACTGCCCGTCGGTTCCCAGCCCGTCGAGGCACACTCCAAGATCCCGGCGGGCGGCTCCGGCCGGGTGCTGCGGATCGCGGACGCGGCGGACCCCGGCTGGCACGCCACGCTCAATGGCCGGGCGCTGACCGGCAGGACCGTCGACGGCTGGGCGCAGGGCTTCGAGCTCCCCGCCGAGGGCGGCAGGCTGGACCTCACGTACGAGACGCCGCTCACCCACACCGCATGGATCTGGGCCCAGGCCGCGCTCGGCGTGGTCCTGCTGGTCCTGGCCCTGCCGGGCCGCCGCCGGGAGATCGACGACGACCTGCCCGAGGAGTCCGCGACGGTTCCGGCCGAGCCGGTCGCGGGCGAGGGACGCCGGGCCCGCAGGCTGCGCGCGGCCGCGCAGGCGGAGGTGGCGGCCGAGGACGGCGACTACGAGGGCGATGACTACGGCGACGGCGTGGAGCGGCCGGCGGAAGCGGCGGGGGAATACATCCCCGCACAGCAGGCGACCGACCCGTACGCCCAGCAGCCGGAAGCGGACGACGCCTACGGCCACGTGCACCAGGCCCAGGATCCGTACGACCCGCAGGCCGACGGCCGGTACGCGCCGCAGGGCGAGGACGGCCAGTACGCGTCCGTACCGCAGCAGCACCAGTACGGCGAGTGGGACGCGCAGCAGTACCAGGGCGGCGACTACGCGCAGTACCAGGGCGAGCAGCAGCAGCCCGAGGCCGATCCGTACCAGCAGGGCACGGCGCAGGCGTACGACCCGTACGGCTACCCGCAGCAGCAGTACGACCAGGGCCAGTACGACCAGAACCAGGGCGGCCAGTACGACCAGGGTCAGTACGGCCAGTACGAGCAGGGCCCGTACGACCCGCAGGCCCCGTACAGCCGACAGGCCCCGTACGACCCGCAGCACCCCGACGAGAACCCCGCCCCGGCCCAGAACCCGTGGCCGACCGGTAACGCATCGCGAGGCGAGTCCGAGTGAAGTCGACCAACCTGTCCCTCATCGCGGGCACCGTAGCCCTCGCCGCCGTCACCGGCTTCGCCGCGCTCTCCGCGCCCGGTGACGCGGACGCCACGGGGGCGAAGGCCGCCGCGCGGCTGCCCGTGGAGCGGTCCAGCCTGCTCTGCCCGGCACCCGGCCTCTCGGAGCTCGCGGAGACGACGTACACGACCTTCACCCCGGCGTCCGGTGCCGGCGGCGAGGCGGGCACCGCGGAACTGAAGCCGTCGGTGCCCACCACGGCGGACGCGGGCGACGGGACCACCGCCAAGAAGGACACGAAGAAGAAGGCCGCGGACTCCGACAAGCCGGTCGTCTCCCTCAAGGAGCCCGGCAAGCCGGCCACCGCCGACGCGTCCGGCTCCGACGCCCCCGCCCTGGTCGGCACCGCCACCGGCAAGCTGGCCCCCGGCTGGACCACCCAGCAGACCACCACGGTCAGCACGGGCGCCTCCCGCGGCCTGCTCGGGGTCAGCTGCACCGGACCCGACACGGACTTCTGGTTCCCGGCCGCCAGTACCGCGAAGTCCAGCGAGGACTACGTCCATCTCACCAACCCGGACGACACCGCCGCCGTCGCCGACATCGAGCTGTACGGGCCGGACGGCTCGCTCAAGTCCGATGTGGGCGAGGGCATCACGGTCCCCGCCAGATCCAGCGTTCCGGTCCTGATCTCCACCCTGACCAGCGAGGTCGCCGACGATGTGACGATCCACGTCACCACCCGTACCGGACGCGTCGGAGCCGTCGTCAGGGCGGCGGACGGTGCGGGCAGCGACTGGCTCACCGCCTCCGTCGACCCGACGGGCACTCTGGTCCTCCCCGGCATCCCGGCGGACGCCACCTCCGTACGGCTGGTGGCCTTCGCTCCGGGCGAGGAGGATGCCGACCTGAAGCTGAAACTGCTGGGCAAGACCGGCGCGATCTCGCCCGCCGGGCACGAGGATCTCCACGTCAAGTCCAACATGACCGCGGGCGTCGACCTGAAGGACATCACCAGGGGTGAAGCGGGTTCCCTGCTGCTGACCCCGGCACAGAGCGGACAGGCCACCCCGGTGGTGGCCGCGCTGCGTGTGGTCCGCGGCACCGGTGACAAGCAGGAGGTCGCGTACATCCCGGCGACCGGACCGGTGGGCGCGCAGGCCACGGTGGCCGGCAACCGGGCGAAGGGGTCGATCCTCTCCCTCACCGCGCCGGGCGCCACCGGCACGGTGAAGGTCACGGCGTCCGCCGGCAGCGGAGGCGGCGAACGGACCGTCAAGACGTACACGGTGAAGGGCGGTACGACGCTCGCGGTCACCCCGCAGGTGCCGGCCGGGCTGAAGGGAAGCTACGCGCTGACCGTCGAGACGGAGTCGGGCGGCCCGGTGCACGCCGCCCGCACGCTCACTCTCCCGGAGGACGGCATCCCGATGTTCACGGTGCAGACGCTGCCCGACGACGGCGGAACGGTCGAGGTGCCGGCGGCAGAGCAGGACCTCTCGGTCCTGGACGACTGAGCAATCGGTACGGGGCGGCGCCGAACACAGCGCCGCCCCGTACCGCACTCACACCCCCGGGGAGTGCCCCGGCGGATCCATGGCCGGGGCCGCGCCTGATCCGTCGGGCACCGCTGGTCCTGCCCGTACCGCTAGTCCTGCCCGTACCGCGGATCCACCGACTCCGGCGACAGCCCGAGCAGCTCCGCGACCTGCTCCACCACGACCTCGTGCACCAGCAGCGCACGCTCGTCGCGGCTCTTGGTCCGGATCTCGACGGGGCGCCGGTAGACGACGATCTGCGCGGGCCGGTCCTTCGCCGCGGACACCGCACGCCCCAGCGGCACGGTCTCCTCGTGCGTCCCCGGTACATCGAGGACCATGAAGTCGACATCGGCCAGCTGCGGCCAGCGCCGCTCCAGCCGTTCCACCGAATCCTGCACGAGATCACGGAAGGTCTCCGCCCTGCTGACCGAGAGCGGCACCTGGGGCGGAGCCACGGGGCCGCGCATGCCGCGGCCGTGGCGGTCGCGACGGCGCGGACGCGGTTCGGATCGCGGCTCGGACGGGTGGGGCGGCGGTACAGGACTGTCCATCACCGACGCAGCGTAACTCCCGGCGGGGCAGTGGGATCGCCGCTCACCGGCAGGGCAGCGGCATGTCCACTGTTGAACATTCCGGCCATCGTTGAGCCCGTTTCAGGCCCTGTCCGCGATCGCTGATCTCATACCTAATGACAGCTTTTGTATCGAGTGATAACCGGAATCGTTGCCGTTGCGACCTGCGCTTCTCTCTTCCGGTGCAGGTCAGGGTAGTTGCCCGAAAGGCGGTTGTGCCGGAGGTCACAGTGCGACACGGTGGGGTGACCTGAGGGAGAGTCGTCGCAGCCCGCTCAAGAGTGCGGTACCGTCCAACATCGTGAGCCCTGTACGTCGCTGTTCGCGCACCGCGTGCGGCCGCCCTGCCGTCGCGACACTGACGTACGTCTATGCCGACTCGACTGCGGTCCTCGGCCCGCTCGCCACCTATGCCGAGCCCCACTGCTACGACCTCTGTGCTGAGCACGGTGAGCGGCTGACCGCGCCGCGCGGCTGGGAAGTGGTGCGGCTCTCCGACCCCTCCGCGCCCACCCGCCCCAGCGGTGACGACCTCGAAGCGCTCGCCAACGCCGTACGGGAAGCCGCGCGTCCGCACGAACGTGCGGCCGAAGCCAGAGGCGGCGGCCCGCGCGCGGCGGACCCGATGGAGGTCGCCCGCCGCGGCCACCTTCGGGTGCTGCGCTCGCCGGATTCCTGACCACGGCGTGCTGCTCGGCGTCCTCCGCCCATGATTTCCCGTTACAACTTTTCGCGTACGGAGCATTGACCAGGACTTGTCGTGGACACGACTATTCCCTCACCCGTGAGAAATCGTTTTCCGCATCACGGAATCCGGGGAGGTCTGTGTGTTTGTCCAGCAACTCGAGCCCGTAGCCGATTCGCTCGCCCTGTCCGCTCTGGTCGCGACGCTTCCCCTGGTCACCGTGCTGGTGCTGCTCGGGGCGGTCCGGATGCGGGCACACCGCGCCGGACTCATCGGCCTCGTCGTCGCGATCGCCGTCAGCTCGCTCGCGTACGGCATGCCTCTCGGGCAGACCCTCTCCGCAGGTACCCAGGGCGTGCTCTTCGGCCTCTTCCCCATCATGTGGATCGTCGTCAACGCCCTCTGGGTGTACCGGATGACCGTGCGCACCCAGCACTTCGACATCCTCCGCCGCTCCTTCGGCCGGCTCTCGGACGACCCTCGCATCCAGGCGCTGGTCATCGCCTTCTGCTTCGGCGCGCTCCTCGAAGCCCTCGCCGGATTCGGCGCGCCCGTCGCGATCTCCTCCGTGATGCTGGTGGCGCTCGGCTTCGACCCGGTGAAGGCGGCCGTCGTCTCGCTGGTGGCCAACACCGCACCGGTCGCATTCGGCGCCATGGGCACCCCGGTGGTGACGCTCGCCCAGATCACCGGGCTGCCGCTGGACGACGTGGCCTCCGTCGTGGGTCGTCAGACCCCGCTGCTGGCCCTCCTCGTACCCCTGATCCTGGTCTTCCTGGTGGATGGAAGGCGCGGGCTGCGCGAGACCTGGCTGCCCGCACTCGTCTGCGGAATCGCCTTCGCCGGTGCCCAGTTCGCCGCCTCCAACTACGTCTCCGCCCAACTCGCGGACATCGCTGCCGCGCTCGTGGGCGCGGCAGCGCTGATGGCCGTCCCCGGGGCACGCAGGCCGGCCGAGGAACCGGTGCGTGCGGCAGTCCTGACGGGCGTACGGAGCGGGGACCTCGATCACGAGGACCCGCACCGCGAAGTGCTGCGCGCCTACGTCCCGTACGCCCTCATCGTCGCCGTCTTCTCCGTCGCCCAGATCCCGCCGGTGAAGGAGCTGCTGGCCGAGGCGACCAGGGTCTTCGACTGGCCCTTTCTCGACGTCGCGAACCCGGCGGGCAAGCCGGTCGGCGCCAACCTCTTCACGCTCCCGGTCATCGCCACGGGCGGCACCCTCGTCCTGCTGGCCGGCCTGGTCGCCGCCGTCGCACTCGGCGTACGACCCCGGGACGCGGCGCGCGAGTGGGCGGGCACGGTGTACGAACTGCGGTACGCGATCCTCACCGTGACTTCCGTACTGGCACTCGCGTACGTCATGAACCTCTCCGGGCAGGCTGCCACGATCGGCCAGTTCGTGGCCGCGGCGGGCGCCGGGCTGGCCTTTCTCTCGCCGGTGCTCGGCTGGTTCGGCGTCGCGGTCTCCGGCTCCGACACCTCCGCGAACGCACTCTTCGGCGCACTCCAGGTCTCGGCGGCACGCGAATCGGGTCTCTCGCCGGAGCTGCTCGCCGCGGCGAACAGCTCCGGCGGGGTGCTCGGCAAGATGATCTCCCCGCAGAACCTGACGATCGCGTGTGCGGCGGTCGGTCTGGCCGGGCGCGAGGGGGACCTGCTGCGCAAGGTGCTGCCGTGGAGCCTGGGACTGCTGCTGGTGATGTGCCTGATCGTGCTGGCGCAGAGCACGACGGTGCTGGGCTGGATGCTGCCTTGAGCACCGGACCGGACCCGCCCGCCGATTGACGACCGAGCAGTGACCGGCCGCCCCGGTCACCGTGGACCCAGCCGGGCAACCGCGCACAGCCGCGCCACTGCGCCACTGCTCAGCCACAAGACCCCAAGGTCTGCCCGGACGGCCGCCGGGTAGTTTGGGCGGTCCGCAGAAACCTCAGGAGGACCGGCCCGTGGCTGCTGATCTGTCGCAGATCGTCAAGGCGTACGACGTGCGCGGAGTCGTGCCCGACCAGTGGGACGAATCGCTGGCCGAGCAGTTCGGGGCGGCGTTCGTCGAGGTGACGGACGCCGAAGCGATCGTGATCGGCCACGACATGCGGCCTTCGTCGCCCGGCCTCTCCGCGGCTTTCGCACGCGGCGCGGCGGCGCGCGGTGCGGACGTCACCCTCATCGGTCTCTGCTCGACCGACCAGTTGTACTTCGCCTCCGGCAGCCTCGGCCTGCCCGGTGCGATGTTCACGGCCTCGCACAACCCGGCGCAGTACAACGGCATCAAGCTGTGCCGGGCCGGCGCCGCGCCGGTCGGCCAGGACACCGGGCTCTCCGAGATCCGCGCCCTGATCGAGAAGTGGGCCGAGCAGGGCGTACCGCAGCCGGTCGCCACCCCCGGCACCGTCACCGAGCGCGACACCCTCACCGACTACGCGGCCCACCTGCGGTCCCTGGTCGACCTGACGGCCATCCGACCGCTGAAGGTCGTGGTCGATGCGGGCAACGGCATGGGCGGCCACACCGTCCCCACCGTCCTCGAAGGGCTGCCGCTCGACGTCGTCCCCATGTACTTCGAGCTCGACGGCACGTTCCCCAACCACGAGGCCAACCCCCTCGACCCGAAGAACCTCGTCGACCTCCAGGCCCGAGTCCTGGCCGAGGGCGCCGACCTGGGCCTCGCCTTCGACGGCGACGCGGACCGCTGCTTCGTCGTCGACGAACGCGGCGCGGGCGTCTCCCCGTCCGCCATCACCGCCCTGGTCGCGGCTCGCGAACTCACCCGCAACGGCGGCAAGGGCACCGTCATCCACAACCTGATCACGTCCTGGTCGGTCCCCGAGGTCGTCCGCGAACACGGCGGCACCCCGGTCCGTACCCGCGTCGGCCACTCCTTCATCAAGGCGGAGATGGCCGCACACGGCGCGATCTTCGGCGGCGAACACTCCGCGCACTACTACTTCCGCGACTTCTGGAACGCCGATACGGGCATGCTCGCCGCCCTCCACGTCCTGGCCGCCCTCGGCGGCCAGCCGGGCGCGCTGTCGGAACTGGTCGCACAGTACGACCGCTACACCGGCTCCGGCGAGATCAACTCCACGGTCGAGGACCAGCCGGGCCGCACAGCGGCGGTGCGCGCCGCTTTCGAGACCCGCGACCACATCACGCTCGACGAACTGGACGGCCTGACGGTCACGGCACCGGACTGGTGGTTCAACCTCCGCGCCTCCAACACGGAACCGCTGCTGCGCCTGAACGTGGAGGCACGCGACGAAGAGACGATGGCGGCGGTACGCGAAGAAGTCCTGACCATGGTCCGCAGCCAGGCGGCGTCGAACGACCTCGATGTGTGAGGCCACCTGAGAGAGCGCCCGACGGGCCCCTCGCGGCGCGCCGGGCACCCGGCGTTCGAGGGCATCCTTCCAGCCCGTCCGGCGCTCGAGGACCGGGGTTCCGGGGCCGAGCCCCGGTTCCGGGAACGGGCGGGTGGGGTAACAGCCCGCCGCAGGCGCCCCCACCCGCACCCGCAGGGCGACCGCCCCACCCCCGGCCGGGCCGCGCCCCCGCCACCCCGGCGGTAGGCTGACGTCGCCCGATCCGCGCGAACCCGAACCCCCTGTTCGAATGCTTGAAGGGACTCACCCCATGCCGCTCGAAGCCGGCCTCCTGGAGATCCTCGCCTGCCCGGCCTGCCACTCCCCGCTCGACGACCGGTCGGCAGCCGACAGCCCCGAGCTGGTCTGCACCGGCACGGACTGCGGCCTGGCCTACCCGGTACGGGACGGCATCCCCGTACTCCTGGTCGACGAGGCCCGCCGCCCCGCGTAGCGCGAGGCACGGGAGCGCCGCCGCCCACCGGGCCGGGGCGCCCCCACCCCCGTACAACCGCAGCCCGCAGCCCGCACGGTGATCAGCACGTGATCGGAGGCCCGTCCCCATGCTCGACGAGTCGTTGCTCGACGCCCCGGAAGCCCTGGCCCGAGCCGACCGCCGCGGTCTGCTCCGCGGCGCCGCCGAGGCCGGGGCGCGCGTCCGTACCGCCGCCCGGCACGCGGCGGAGGCCGGGATCACCGAGCTGGCCCCGGAGGGCCGCCCACGGGCGGTCCTGGTCGCAGGCTCCGGCACCGCCGCATCCGGCGTCGCCGATCTGATCGGCGCGCTGGCGGGAGCCTCCGCACCCGTCACCCGTATCCACCCCACAGGCGTCGCACCTGCCGCGGGCGCCATGCGGTGGACGCTCCCCGGCTGGGCCGGCTCCGTCGACCTGCTGCTGATCGTCACGGCAGACGGCTCCGAACCGGGCCTCGCCCTGCTCGCCGAACAGGCCTACCGGCGCGGCTGCACGGTCGTCGCCGTCGCCCCCCGGCAGTCCCCGCTGCGTGAAGCGGTCGACGGGGCGCACGGCCTCGTCGTACCGATGGCGTCCGCCCCGCACGGCGAGTACGACGCCGAGACGTCGGCCGCCGGACCCGGCACGCTCTGGGCCCTGTTCACGCCACTCCTCGCACTGCTCGACCGGGTCGGCCTGATCACCGCACCCGCCGAGACGCTCCAGAGCGTCGCCGACCGCCTGGACCGCACCGCGGAACGCTGCGGCCCGGCCATCGCCACGTACAGCAACCCGGCCAAGACGCTCGCCGCCGAGCTCGCCGACAGCCTGCCGCTCGTGTGGACGGAAGGCGATGCCGCGGGGCCGGTCGGGCGCCGGTTCGCCGCTGTCCTCGCCGAGCTGTCGGGCCGCCCGGCCCTCGCCGCCGAGCTCCCCGAGGCCCTCCCCGCCCATGGGGCGCTGCTGGCGGGCACCTTCGCTGCCGGCGCCGACCCCGACGACTTCTTCCGCGACCGGGTCGACGAGGCGGAGCCCCTGCACGCCCGGGTCGTCCTGCTCCGGGACCGGCCCGCCGGCGGTCTGAGCGCCGCCCCCGCCGCCCGCGAACTTGCCCTCGGCCACGACACGGCGGTCAGTGAACTCGAACCGGACGAGGGCAGCGAACTCGAAGCGCTCGCCGAGCTCCTCGCGGTCACCGACTTCGCCGCCGTCTACCTGGCACTGGCCTCGGCAGCCCACGCCTGACCGCACCGCACACCCGTACCGGGCACAACCACCGCACCAAGCACCGCCCCACCGCATCGCACGACCACCGCACGACCACCGCACCGCACGATCCGCGCATCTCACGAGGACGAACTCTCCATGGACCGGCTCTCCAACACCGTGCGCCCTTACGCCTGGGGCTCCACCACCGCCATTCCCGAGCTGCTCGGCGTCGCCCCCACCGGCGAGCCCCAAGCCGAAATGTGGATGGGCGCCCACCCCGGAGCCCCATCCCGCCTCACCCGTATATCCGGCGCCTCGGAAACCCCCACCGAGCAGCCCCTCACCGACGTCATCGCCGCCGACCCGGAGCGCGAGCTGGGCGCGGCCGCCGTCGGGAAGTTCGGCCCCCGCCTCCCCTTCCTCCTCAAGCTGCTCGCCGCAGGCGCCCCTCTCTCCCTCCAGGTCCACCCCGACCTCGAGCAGGCCAAGAAGGGGTACGAGGACGAGGAGCGCCGGTCCGTCCCGATCGACGCGCCCCACCGCACGTACAAGGACGCCAACCACAAGCCCGAACTGATCTGCGCGCTCACCCCCTTCGAAGGCCTCTGCGGCTTCCGCAGGCCCACCGAGGCGGCGCAGGCGATGGCGGCACTCGGCGTCGACTCCCTCAAGCCGTACGTCGATCTCCTCGGCGCCCACCCCGAAGAGGCGGCCCTGCGCGAGGTGCTCACGGCGATCCTCACCGCGGACCCCGTCGAGATGGCCGAGACGGTGACCGCCGCGGCCGCCGCCGCCGAACGCCTCGGCGGCGCCCACGCCCCGTACGCCCGCATCGCACACCACTTCCCCGGCGACCCGGGCGTCATCGCGGCGATGCTGCTGAACTACGTACAACTCCAGCCCGGTGAGGCCCTGTTCCTCGGCGCCGGCGTCCCGCACGCCTACCTCGGCGGCCTCGGCGTCGAGATCATGGCCAACTCGGACAACGTGCTGCGCTGCGGACTGACGCCCAAGCACATCGACGTCCCCGAACTGCTGCGCATCGTCCGCTTCGAGGCGACCGACCCCGGCATCCTGCGCCCTGAGGCGTCCCCTTCCGGCGAGGAGCTGTACGAGACCCCGGTCGACGAGTTCCGGCTGTCGCGCTACGACCTCTCGCCCGGCGCCGCCCCCGTCGACCTGACCAGGCCCACCCCGCAGATCCTGCTCTGCACCGCGGGCGCACCCCGCGTCGGCACCCTTGATCTCGCCCCCGGCTCCTCGGTCTTCGTACCGTCGGGCGAAACGGTCGAAGCGTCCGGTACCGGGACTCTGTTCCGTGCCACAGTGGTGGCCTGACGTACCGTCCGCATCAGCGGCTGCAACAATGTCCGGCCGTACCGCGGCGCCAGGGCCGCAGCACCGAAGAAGGGACACCAGGCACCCATGAGTGCGTCAGGCGGAACCAAGGCGATCGTGGCGGCACTCGCCGCCAACCTCGCGATCGCAGTGGCCAAATTCGTGGCGTTCCTGTTCAGTGGCTCGTCATCGATGCTCGCGGAGAGCGTCCACTCGGTCGCCGACTCGGGCAACCAGGGGCTGCTGCTGCTCGGCGGCAAGAAGTCCCAGCGCGAAGCCACCCCCCAGCACCCCTTCGGCTACGGCCGCGAGCGGTACATCTACGCCTTCCTCGTCTCCATCGTCCTGTTCTCGGTCGGTGGCATGTTCGCGGTCTACGAGGGCTACGAGAAGATCCTGCACCCGCACGAGCTCGAGGCCTGGTACTGGCCGGTCGGCGTGCTGGTCTTCGCGATCATCGCCGAGGGCTTCTCCTTCCGGACCGCCATCAAGGAGTCCAACGAGAGCCGCGGCGAGCTCACCTGGACCCAGTTCGTCCGCCGGGCCAAGGCCCCCGAGCTCCCGGTCGTCCTCCTGGAGGACCTCGGCGCGCTGGTCGGTCTGGTGCTCGCCCTGTTCGGTGTGGGCCTGACCCTGGCGACCGGCAACGGCGTCTGGGACGGCATCGGCACGCTCTGCATCGGCATCCTGCTGATCGGCATCGCGATCGTCCTCGCCGCAGAGACGAAGTCCCTGCTGCTCGGCGAGGCCGCCGGCACCGACCAGGTCGAAAAGATCAAGGCCGCGGTCGTCGACGGCGAAACCGTCACCCGCATCATCCACATGCGTACGCTCCACCTCGGCCCGGAAGAGCTGCTGGTCGCCGCCAAGATCGCGGTCCAGCACGACGACACCGCCACCGAGGTCGCCAACGCCATCAATGCTGCCGAGTCCCGCATCCGCGAAGCCGTCCCGATCGCCCGGGTCATCTACCTGGAACCGGACATCTTCAACGAGGCGGCCGCCGCCACGGGCACCAACCCGGCCACGGCTCCGGGCGCTCCCGATGCCAGTGACGCCGCCCCGACACAACCCGACCACTGATCCACCCGTACCTCGCCCCGGCCCGCTCCCGGTCACTTCCGGCCCCGGGCGGGCTGGGAGCGGTCGGCCCGATCGGTGTAGATTCGATGGCAGTGTCAGACGTCGCTGCTGATGGCGGTCGGCCGCTCCGCGCATGCGGACCGGGCGAGGGAGAGAGGGCCTCCGACGGACTGCGCTGCGAGCGCCCGGGCATTTCTGTGTCCGCCGCCGCAGAGCCAGCCGTACCCACCCTCGACACCCATTACGAGGAGCAGCCCGTTATGACGACGGTCGCCAATCGACAGGACTTCAAGGTCGCCGACCTCTCCCTCGCGGAGTTCGGCCGCAAGGAGATCACGCTCGCCGAGCACGAGATGCCCGGCCTGATGTCGATCCGCAAGGAGTACGCCGCGGCGCAGCCGCTCGCCGGCGCCCGCATCACCGGCTCGCTGCACATGACCGTGCAGACCGCCGTGCTCATCGAGACCCTGGTCGCCCTCGGCGCCGAGGTCCGCTGGGCCTCCTGCAACATCTTCTCCACCCAGGACCACGCCGCCGCGGCCATCGCCGTCGGTCCGAACGGCACCCCGGACGCCCCCGCCGGCGTCCCGGTCTTCGCCTGGAAGGGCGAGACGCTCGAAGAGTACTGGTGGTGCACGGAGCAGGCCCTGACCTGGCCCAACACCCCCACCGGCGGCCCGAACATGATCCTCGACGACGGTGGTGACGCCACCCTCCTCGTCCACAAGGGCGTTGAGTTCGAGAAGGCCGGTGCAGCCCCGGACCCGTCGACCGCGGACAGCGAGGAGTACGGCCACATCCTCACCCTGCTGAACCGCACCCTCGGCGAGTCCCCGCAGAAGTGGACGCAGCTGGCGTCCGAGATCCGCGGCGTCACCGAAGAGACCACGACCGGTGTGCACCGTCTGTACGAGATGCACCGCGACGGCACCCTGCTGTTCCCGGCGATCAACGTCAATGACGCCGTCACCAAGTCCAAGTTCGACAACAAGTACGGCTGCCGCCACTCCCTGATCGACGGCATCAACCGCGCCACCGACGTCCTCATCGGCGGCAAGACCGCCGTCGTCTGCGGTTACGGCGACGTGGGCAAGGGCTGTGCGGAGTCCCTGCGTGGCCAGGGCGCCCGCGTCATCATCACCGAGATCGACCCGATCTGCGCCCTGCAGGCGGCGATGGACGGCTACCAGGTCGCCACGCTCGACGACGTCGTCGCCCAGGCCGACATCTTCGTCACCACGACGGGCAACAAGGACATCATCATGGCCGCCGACATGGCCAAGATGAAGCACCAGGCGATCGTCGGGAACATCGGCCACTTCGACAACGAGATCGACATGGCCGGCCTCGCCAAGATCGAGGGCATCGTCAAGGACGAGGTCAAGCCGCAGGTCCACACCTGGACGTTCCCCGACGGCAAGGTCATCATCGTGCTGTCCGAGGGCCGCCTGCTGAACCTGGGCAACGCCACCGGCCACCCCTCGTTCGTGATGTCCAACTCGTTCGCGGACCAGACCCTGGCCCAGATCGAGCTGTTCACCAAGCCCGAGGAGTACCCGACCGACGTCTACGTGCTGCCCAAGCATCTCGACGAGAAGGTCGCCCGCCTCCACCTTGCCGCGCTCGGCGTGAAGCTCACGACGCTCCGCCCCGAGCAGGCCGCGTACATCGGTGTCGAGGTCGAAGGCCCGTACAAGCCCGACCACTACCGCTACTGATCCGGCACCGGTCCCGCCCGTCATCGACCACACAGCTCACCGCCGGCCGGTGACCGGTCGCTGACGGTCGGGACAGCCGCAATCTCAGCAGCAGATACGAGCGCAGGCCCCCGCACCCCCGTGTCGGGGGCCTGCGCCGTACCGCACCCGCACAGCCAGAGGAACCCGAAGGACCCCATGCCACGCGGCCGTTATTCGCTCCACGATCCCCACGACCACACCCCCCTCGGCGAAGAACACTTCCACTGCGCCCCCGGCCCCTCCGGCTGGCGCTACGTCTCCCAGACCATCGCCCCCTCCGGCGACCACCTCGGCTCCGTCGATCTGGCCCTCGACGAACTCGGCCGCCCCATCCGCCTCGAACTGCACGCCTCGAGCTGGCAGATCCGCGGCGCCGCCCTCGAAGGGGTCACCTGGGTCCGCACCGACCCGACCGGCACTCATGCCACCGAAGGCAATGTCCGCGCCCACGGCTTCACCGGCACATCCCCCGCATTCCTCATCGCGACCTCACGCCTGCTGCGCCTCACCCCCGGTTCCCCCGCGACCCGCATCCGTCTCGTCGCCTTCACGGACCCGGTCCTCGCCCCCCGTACCGTCGACCAGTCCTGGGCTCTGGTGAACAGTGAAGCGCACGCCACTGACAACGGCCCTCTGATGGTGGACGAATACCAGGTCAACGCCCTGGACACGGGCGAACAGCACACCGTCCACATCGCCGGCGACGTAGTCCTCTCGGCCCCCGGCATCGAGCTCGAAGACCTGGAAACCCCGCCCTCCTCCCGCTAGGCAGGCGGCGCGAACCCCGTACCCGGCTTCCGGACTCCCGGCTCCTCCGCCCCAGAAACCCCGCGTTCAACAGGAGCCGCAGGGACAGCAGGCGCTACAGGGGCAACAGCGGCTCCAGGGGCGACCGAGCTGACCGCCCCTGCGGGCCCCACCACTCCCACCGGCGCCGAACCCACGCCCATGCCCCCCTGCCCGAGGGAATCGGCCTGCGCAGCGGCGAACACCCGCCGGGCATCCCGCGCCTGCCGCTCGTTCACCACGCCGGCCAGATACGCAGCGGCCGGCACCCCCGGCGGCACCGGAACCCCCGTACGCACCGCCAGCTCTTCAGCCAGCCGCTCCGCCATCGACAGCCCCACCTGAGCATCGAGCTGCTGCATCCGCGTCAGGTACTGCCGTATCGCCAGCCACAGCTCGTCCGGCACCGCTGACAGATCCAGCCCGGCGAATCGCCCGACCAGCCACGGCGGCGGAGGCGGCACACTGATCCCGCGCCCGGCCGACACCCGCTCCCGAACCACGAGCGTCCCCGCGAAGACGTCCCCGAGCCGTCGCCCCCGCGCCGACACCAGCGACGCGATGCAGGCGAAGACCCCGAGCGTCATCAGAATCTCGACGACCCCCATCGCCCCGCGCACCAACGCGTGCCGGAACCGGATCGGCCCTCCGTCGTCCCGCACCACCCGGAGGCCACAAGCGAGCTTCCCCAGCGAACGCCCATGGCTGAGCGTCTCGACCGCGATCGGTCCGCCCACGAGCACCAGCAGAAAGGTCGCGACGGCAATGGCCGCACTCGCCGCCTCGTCCAACGTCACCGTTGCAATGGTCAACCCGATCGACACCAGGATGAACACGATCCAGACCACGACAAGATCTATCGCCAGAGCCAACGCGCGGCTCGGCAGTTTCGCCGGCCGCAGCCCCAGTACGACCGCATCCCCGGTCACAAGCTCACTCATCGCCGCCCACCCTTCGCCGACCTTCCCTGCCCCTCGGGACCTCAGTCTGCCAAGCTGACCCGCAGCGCGCCGCAGTAGTACGGACCCGTACGCACCCATGCCTGGAGCAGCAGCCGACCATGGATCTCGACGTATTCGTGACCGCCCACCGAACCGAGTGGGACCGCCTGGACCATCTCCTGCACCGCGGGCGCCGACTCACCGGCACGGAGGCCGACGAGCTCGTCGCCCTCTACCAGCGGACGGCCACGCATCTCTCACTGATCCAGTCCAGCGCCCCGGACCCGATGCTCACCGCACGCCTCACCCAGCTCGTGGCCCGCGCTCGATCCACGGTGACGGGAACCCGCCGGGCCTCCTGGCGCGACGCCACCCGCTTTCTGACGGCCGGCTTCCCCGCCGCGGTCTACCGCTCGAGGCACTGGTGGATACCCACGGCCGTGCTCTCGACTCTCCTGGCCGCACTCATGGGCTGGTGGATCGGCACCCACCCGGAAGTCCAGTCGGCCATCGCCGCCCCGGACGATCTACGTCGCCTGACCAGTCCCGGTGGGGAGTACGAGACGTATTACTCCAGCCACCCGGCAGCCTCGTTCGCAGCTCAGGTCTGGACGAACAACGCCCAGGCCGCCGCGATGTGCCTGGTGCTGGGGGCGTTCCTGTGCCTCCCGGTCATCTGGATCCTCTTCGTCAACGTCCTCAATCTCGCGGTCGGCATCGGACTGATGTCGTCGGCCGGCCGCCTGGACACCTTCCTCGGCCTGGTCCTCCCGCACGGCCTGCTCGAACTGACCGCAGTATTCGTCGCAGCCGGTACGGGCCTCCGCCTGGGATGGACGGTCATCGACCCCGGCCCGCAGACCCGGCGATCCGCGCTCGCGCAACAGGGCCGGGCCGCGATCGGTATGGCCATAGGCCTGGCCCTGGTTCTGTTCGTCTCCGGCGTCATCGAAGGTTTCGTCACCCCCTCGGGCCTCCCGACCTGGGCCCGCATCGCCATCGGCATAGCGGCCGAGCTGGCCTTCCTTGTGTACGTCTACGTACTGGGCGGCCGAGCGGCCCGAGCCGGCGAAGCGGGAGACGTCGACGCCACCGAGCGGAGCGCCGAGCTCCCCGCCGCCGCCTGATGTGCGT